>CANQTH010000048.1 GCA_947626795.1 uncultured Lachnospiraceae bacterium | reverse complement strand
AGGGAGGGCCGAGAGATGACGGACGATATCTTATCCGGGCTGATGCGCGTCAACCGCCAGTGGATCAAGTTCTGCAAAGGAAGGCTCGCCCCGTATCAATACGTGGGGGCCATGCGCCTGATCGTGGCTTACGCTCATAAATATCCGGGGCCGAAGCGCGAGGCAGCGCCCCCTGCCGACGGCGAAGGGAGGGCCGAGAGATGACGGACGATATCTTATCCGGGCTGATGCGCGTCAACCGCCAGTGGATCAAGTTCTGCAAGGGCAGGCTCGCCCCGTATCAATACGTGGGGGCCATGCACCTGATCGTGGCTTACGTCCATAAATATCCGGGTTCCTGCCAGGAGGACGTCGCCGAGTTTTATTCTCTTGACAAGGCGAGCGTCGCCCGGGACGCGCTGCGCCTTGAAAAGCTGGGGCATATGCAGCGGCAGGTCTCCCCGGAGTGCAGGCGGCAGTATTGCCTGTACCTGACGGAACCGGGCCGGGAGATGGCGGGCGTCCTGCGGAAGATCTACGCGGAGTTCCGGGAGCGGATGCTCGCGTCCCTCACCCCAGAAGAAAAAGAACTGCTTTCCCGCCTGCTGGAGCAGATATCACGGGGATGCGAGAGCGGCCCGTAACGAATGCGCAGCCAAACAGGAGCAGATATCGCGGGGATGTGAGAACAGTCCGTAACGAATGCGCAGCCAACCGGGAGCAGATGCCACGGGGATGCGAGAGCGGCCCGTAACGGATGCGCAGCCAACCGGGAGCAGATGCCGCTGGGATGCGAGAGCGGCCCGTGCCCACCTCCTCCATAGAGGAAAAAGAACGATTTTCCCGTCTGATTTTGTTCCATTTGCGCCCCGAGAAGTCATTTCGCGCAAAATACTTGAAATTTCAAAACAAAAAAATGTAGAATGATCCATGAGCAGTTATAATTTTTCCCGAAGCGGCCCACACGGCATATAAACAGGCGGGGACAGACAGCTTGCGGCGTACAAAAGGCAGTAGGGAGGTGTTGGTAAGACCAGGATTGCCCTGCCGGCAGCACACGGATTTCCGCATATTTTGGAAGACAGCCCGGGGAAACTGCCTGTTTTATGATAGGCCTGCGGATTTTGGAAGACGGGCCAGACGATCCCGCGAAGCGGGAGCGATCAATAGCGCACGGGGCGGGAGGATCGGATACATCCGAAGAGCCGCCCGGCTATCAGAAAAGGAGGAAAGAAAATGGCACAAAAAGACAAGCCACGCATCGGCAAGAGACTGAAGCGCTTCGTGGCGTGCGCGCTCGCGATTGCCATGACGTTCACGGATGCGTCCTTCGCATCCTTAGCGGCACCAGGCAAAGACGACGCGGCGGCGGAAGAGAAGCTGCAGCAGGAATTGTCGAAGGACAAAGACAAGTACCCGCAGGGCATGTTCGGCTTCTATGAAGCGCAGGTTCAGGGGACAGAAGGCGGCGAGCAGGAGCTCGTAGTCGTAAGGCGCGGCGGCACGGAAGGAAAGGCGAGCGTAGAATTGCGCGCTGTAGACGTGTCGGCGGCTTATGGCGAAGATTACCTGATGACCGTCGGGGAAGGCTTCTTTGGCAGCCGGACCCTGAAATCAGACTCGACGAAAGGGGAAGGCAAGACATTAGTGGAAGAATACGCTGATTCCCTGTCGGTGAAGGAAGAGACGAAGGATGTTGCAGGCGAGACGACCGCTCCGGAGGACAATCCGACGGAAGGGGAAGCGTCCGCGGAGACGCTGGAAGCGTCAAACGGCAGCAGCCTCGCGCAGGCAAAGCAGGCGCAGACGGGCGTGCTTCCGGTGCAGTCTTCCTGGAGGGAGATTGACGGCAGCAAGGTAGACGAGGCGTCCGCGGAAGACCTTCTGCGGGACGGCGAGGAATCCGTCCGCCAGATGGCGGAGCAGAAGGCGAGCGTCATCCATACGCTGGAATTTGAGGACGGCGAGTATCGGAAGACCATAAAGCTTTCCCTGCTCGACGACGACCGTTCCGAATCCCAGGAGCAGGTGATGTTCGTTCTGGGCAACGAAGAAGGCGCAGGGCTGGATTCCGCTTATACGGCATACTTGAACATCGCGGACAACGATGAGAAGGAAGACGTGGTATTCGCGATGGCGGAGAAGAACGTGACCGCGAACCGGGAAGAGGGCGAGGTGAAAGTCCGGATCCTCCGTACGAAGGGGACGGACCAGATGTCCATCGTCACGGTCGGGACGTCCGCAGAGACAGCCGTTCCGGGCGAGGATTACGAGACGCACAAGCAGGACGTCGTATTCCCGGCGGGCATGACGGAAAAGGAAGTGTCGATCAAGCTGCTTAATTCCGGCAAGAATGAGGAATGCTCCTTCTATGTCGGCCTGGAGAGCAAGGACGGCACGGTAGACCAGGCGGCTTCCGCTACGCTCGTGACGATCGGGAAGAATGTGGAAGGCGGGGTCCTTACGACAGTTGGGACGGCGGATAAGACCGAAACGCCATTAAATTCGAATAAGACGTTTTCCGTAAGCAACAGCGCGAACTCTCGCTCATCTTACTACGTGACTGGGGAGCTGGATCTGGAGACGGCGTCCCAGGTTAAGATCACGTTTGAGTCCACGGAAGGCAGCTATACTTATGAAAAGAAATGCGACAAATACACGGCCCGCGGGCGTAAGGTGGAGATTAAGATTGGTACGGATATCGGCGTAAGAGGCAAAGAGCAGTCCAAGACCGTATGGAGCGGATCTGGAGACCGGATCGAAAAACAGACGGTCACGGTCAACCTGGACAGCGGGCTTCAGGCGAAGAAGAGGCGCGTATGGGCATCGGTCACGACGACCGGGGAGAACCGCAATGCGAGCCTGACGGTCAGCAAGGTCGAGGTCATTTATCCGACGTATACGTTTAACATCGATAACAATTTCGGCGTCAATCCAAGCACGAAGGCGCCGATCAACACCACGAATACTTACGTGGAGCAGATTTATTCCGGTTCCGGCAAGAATGCGAAACGGAACGGCGACGTCATGCGCCTTGGGTCGGCTACGGTAAACGGCGCGAGCAGCGCGGCGGTGAACAAGTCGACGGACAAACTGCAGTTTGCGGCGTCGGTCGATACGTCGCAGCACAACAGCGCGGGCGTGCATGTGGATTCCAACCGCGTGAAATTCAAGGGATGGCAGCTCCAGAGTAAGAGCAATACGAATAATTGGAGCAGCACGATCACATCTAACATTACCTTAAACAAGAGCTTTTTGAATTCGTATTCCGGCTATATAAACAATGGCAACATCACGGTGCGCCCGGTATTTGAAGTGCAGCCGACGACTGTGAAATTCAATAACACGCAGAAGAAGGCGGACGGATCGACAAAGGGCGGATACGGCAATTATTCGGACAACGCGTCCGTGTCGGCGACGCTGCTGGACACGTTCGAGGTGACGGGCGTGGCCAAGACCGGATACGCGGTGGTAGGGTTCAACCTGACCGAGGGCGATTCGGACAAGAACCAGAAGGCGGCGTCCCAGATCTCGACCGGGCGGAAGGACAGCATGAAGTTCGCGCCTGGGAAGAAAGTAGTCAATGTAGACCTGCTCTATGACGAGCCGAGCATCACGGTGAAGGCGGACCCCAAGGGGAACAATACGGGCAAGGGCGGCGTTGTTTACACAGATACGGCGAATAACGTGGCGCTGGCCGGCAAGGCCGGGTCGCCGATGATCGTAAAGCCGGTAAGCCTGAATAAGGAGTACCGCATTGTCGGCGTGCCGGAAGATGGCTATGTGACCTACTGGCGCGACGGCACGCTGGACGGGGCGACCGACGGGAAAGAGGACGGCGTGATCGATGAGAAGGAGCAGAATACATACAAGGAATACAGCTCCTTTACTCCGGTGCAGGGCAACGTCCTCGCGTATGTGCCGACGCTTTCCTTCGCGAAATTGTACTACGATTTCTACCCGACGGTTTCGATCGTGAACCCGCTGTGGATCGAAGGCAGGGTTTATCTGAAACAGACCGAGCTTCTGACCGGGAAGGAAACGCAAGTGGGCGTCAATGGCGCGCAGGTGTCGACGGGGAACCAGTCAGACTGGACGTTCACCCAGCCGAAGACAAGGAAGCAGGCGGGCGGCGACGGATATTTTGAATTGTATGAGGATTCCTTCGGCGCGTACAGCTACCATCTGGTAAACGTCAGCTACACGGGCAAGAACGGCGGCAGCGTCGCGACATCCGCGGTATGCACGCCGGGCCTCTTTAAGAACCTGATCATCGACGCGAACGAGAAGATGTGGGTGGAGAAGCAGAACGCGGCCGTATATACCGTGGAGAAGGACGAGTCCGGCAATGTCACGTCCCAGACAAAGGTTGAGAACATAAAGGAAGTGAACAACGGGGACACGACGTTCCGCATTTCCCTGAAGATCAGCCATATCCCGTCCGTGCAGCCGAAGACGGCGACGCTGCGGTTCTATCGGAAGGACGACGGGACGGCGTACGACGCGACGGTAACGGCGCAGGTGGACAATAAGAACGGCGATACCGTGGATATCGACTTTAACCCGAAGGACCTGGGCCTTGCGAAAGGCACGCGGGTAACGATCCAGTTTGAGGACAGCAACGGCAACAAGATGCTGGAGCAGGAGACGGGGATCACCTTGGCGGAAGCGATCGGCACGCTGGATCTGATCAACAGCTTTGAGTTCGGCGGCGCGAATACGGCGATCCAGATCATCGGGAGCATTGATTCGCAATTTAACTTGGGATGGAACGGCGACTTCGACAAGAACGACGCTGTGACGACGACCACAAATGAAGACGGGCTTACGATCCGTACTGTCAGCCTGGGCTTCGCGACGAGCGGCATTGAGAAAGACAAGGAGCTGGCAGGCCTTTCCAAGGTGACGGAAGACAAGACGGCGAACGACGAGGCGCTGGCGGAAGCGAAACGCGACTTAGCGGCGGAGAAAGACCCGGCCAAGAAGGCGGAGCTGCAGAAAGCGGTCACGGAAGCGACGGCGGCGAAGGAAAAGTCCGACGCGGCATACGACCAGGAATTGGCGAAGACGGCGGACCCGGCTAAGACGACCACGACGATGGCGGCGAACGTGAGCCTGGACGTAGGATTCAAGTTCGCGATGAGCTTCGTGCTGGACGAGGAGACGAGCGCATGGTACTTCCATAATATGATGGTATATGCGAATGTGGAAGGCGGCGCGAGCGTGAACATGGACTTCGCGACTCCGATCGGCATCACGATCAGCATCAGCTTCGGCGCGGGCGGCGACGGGAGCGCGCTCTTTGTCGTAGAGGAGCGCAAGGACCAGGCGAACCCGAAGAAATACTATCTGACAGACTTGAAGTCAGAGAACAGCGACAAGATCAATATCTTTGACTTTAATGAAGCGAATAACGACCGCGCGTTTGACGCGGCAGGCACCTTTGAGGTGAACCCGTACATCATGCTGTCGGCGGGAGGGTCTCTTGCTGGCCTCATCGGCGTGAAAGTCGATGGGAGGGCGGAATTCTTCATGACCTTCTATACGGACGACCAGAATGACGAAGGTTCCGTAACGCTGACGGCGAGCATCGGCGTGAGCGTCCTGTTCATCAACGCAAGCTGGCCGTTTGCATCGACCAATATCCCGCTGTTCGGGGACGAGGCGTCTGTCTTAGCCCCGCTTGAGGAGCAGAATTACCTCTACGACCCGGCGACTGTGTTCACGGCGGCTGACAGGCCGTACCTTAAGAACCGCAGCAGCTTTAACGGCTCCGGCATGATGGGCGCGATGTCCGTGCAGGAAGACGGCGCGGGCGTTGTGATGAGCACGCTGCAGGAAGGCGTTTACGGACGCATGAACGCGAAGATGGCAAAACTTGACGACGGCAGGATCTTAGCGGTATACTTAGATGACGACGGCAGCCGTACGGCGGAGAACGCGGCGACGGCATACTATATCATATACGGCGGCGAGAAGTGGGATCAGTGGAGCCAGCCGCAGCCGTTAGAGGACGATGGCACGTTAGACCAGGCTCCGGTGATCGAGGACATGGGCGACGACGGCGTATTTATCGCATGGTCCACGGCGAACCGCGTGTTCCGGGAAGGCGAATCCGGCGTTGATATGCAGAACTCGCTGAACATCCACGCGGTGATCTGTGACAAGAAGACCGGGAAGATGGGGAACGTCATGGAAGTGACGAAGGACACGGATGAGGACACGGTAGCAGACGTGAACCCGAACGTATCCTATTCCGACGGCAAGATGCTCGTTTACTATACGAAGAACGAGTACGAGGTTCCGGAGAATGTCACGGAAGAGGCGGTCGGCGACATCATCCATCCGTCGTTCAGCCTGATGGCGTACCGCAGCTACGACATGAAGACAGGGACCTGGAAGGATACGTATACCGAAGCGGAAAAACAGACGATGATCGACGCGGGGAACGTGACGGAAGAGACGTATCCGGATTATGTGAAGAACTGGTACGGGCAGACGTTCCTGAATACGGCTCCCGGCGTGTACATCGAGGAAGAGCTGGACGAGAACGGCTATTGGACCAAAGAGCCGACGATCTATCCGGGCTATGACGTGAAGAGCACGCCAGTTGTCGAGAATACCTTAGTGGACGACAGCAGCGTGACCGTGAGCGGCTCAAGCGTAAGCTACCAGAGTGAGCCGGAGATCGTTGACAGCGACGCGATCGCATACGACGGCATCAGCGTTTTCGCGTATGTCATCGATTATGACAATGACAAGTCGACGGTCAACGACCGGGACATTTATATGCAGCTTTATGACTTTGCGGAAGACACCTTCTCGCATCCGATCATGGTAACGTCCGACAACGTGGAGGACGCGAACGTGCGCTTTGCGCGCGTGGGTGCTGCGGACGGCGGGTTCCACAGCACGTATCTGACCTACCTGTCCGGCGGCGACATCAAGGCGCTCAACGTATCGATGCTCGTAGGGAATGCGAACGACGCGGATTCCCCGTCCCTGCTCAAGTCAGACAAGGGCGGCGAGGAGTATTACTACATCAACAGGGCGGCGGATTCTGAAAATTATGAGCCGCCGATGACGGTAGTGGAAGGCGCGGCCCAGGGCGAAGACGCGGCCAGCAGCGCGATCACGGGATTCGACGTAGTCGGCAGCGGCGATTACCTCTACTGCGTATGGACACAGAGGGGCTTTGAGCTGGCGGAAGGCGTGGAAGAAGGCACGCCGGAAGCGGACGATCCGGAGAACCAGAAGGTAGAAGCGCAGGTTTACGCGATGCGTTACGACGCGGCGACCGGGGAAAGCACGGACGCTGTGCAGGTGACGGAAGGCAGCGGCCTGATCTATGACAACCTCGCGTTTACGATCCAGGACGACGGCTCTCTGAAGATGCTGGCGACAGTGACGGACAACAAGGTGGAGAGCTACGAAGACTTTGTGGCGGAAGCGGAAGAGTACAACAAGACAGCAGCGGCGGACAAGAAGATTGACATCCCGTCGGAAGAGGATTATGTCGCATATACGGCGGCAAGCGAGGAGAATACAGAGCTTGTCTCCATGGATGTGAACTGCAGCAGGGCATACCTCGCGATCGAGGACGTCACGGTAGAAGACCCGGCGTCCGGGCAGGATAATTCCGTCCGGTTCACCATCCGCAACGAAGGGCTTGGAAGGATCGACGATGTGGAAGTGTCCGTAAAGGGCAAGAACGGCGAGGCGGCTTTAGTGCAGAATAACAGCACGGCGGCTGACGGGACAGTCGAGGAGACGAGGACGGAAACCCTTGCAGTCGGCTCCCTGCGCGGCGGCGAGAGCTGGGAAGGCCAGATCGTGTACCCGCTTGCGGAGGACGAGACGGATCTTTCCGGCACGATCAAAGTAAAGGCAGGCGGAAAAGTCGTTGCGGAACAGAAGTTTGACGAGAGGATCGAGAGCGCGCTTGGCGTTCGCGCGTTTGAGGTAGAAGAGACAGAAAACCGCGACGAATATACCGTAAAGGCGACTGTGGATAACCTGTCGAACCGGATCTCGGCGGCGGATACCCTGGACGTGACAGTTGCGGGCAAGGACGGGAGCGAGCATAATGTCGCATCGTTCGACATCCCGAAGCTGGCGCAGGGCGAGTCTTATGAGATCGAGGAGACGGTCGCGGTCGACAGCGGGGAACTCTTTGTGACGGAAGACCAGCGCGACGATAAGGGCGAGCTTCTCGCGAAGGTGGCGAAGGGCGACTTCACCGCCAGCGTGGACGGCAGCTCCATGGGCGCGTCGGTTGAGCAGTATGTGTCCGCGGAAGCGTATTCTTACGTCGAAGGGATCCAGGAAGCGGTGATCAACGACGGCAAGGGCGTGAGCGTTCCGGCAGGCGAGTATGAGAAGGTCGAGCTGAACGTGAAGTCCTCCTTAGCGGACGAGGCGAAGGGCCTCACAGGTACGGAAGGCCTGCAGGTTCTTTGGGCATCCGAGGACGAATCCATTGTGAAAGCGTACCAGGGCGGCTACATCCAGGGCGTTGAGGAAGGCACGGCGAAGCTCTATGCGTACGCGATGCCGCAGGATGAAGGGACGCTGCTGTCCGAGACAGAGGCGGACGGCGATACGTCCAGCTACGATTCCGAGACGGTATCCGGCTATGCGAGCCTCCCGGCGGAAGCGATCAAGGTTTACGAGACGACGGTGACGGTTGGGAAGGCAAGCGCGGGCGAGACGGAGAACCCGCCGGCTGAGAATCCGCCGACCACGGGCGACAAGCTCGCGAAAGTCGGGCAGACCGTGAAGTTCAATAACCAGGTTTACCAGGTAACGAAGTCCTCTGCGAAGGCGAAAGAAGTCGCTTACAAGGGGACGAGCAAGAAGAGTGCCAAGACGCTCACGATCCCGGCGACGGTCAAGGTGGGGAACGTATCTTATAAGGTAACGTCCATCAAGGCGAACGCGCTCAAAGGGAACAAGAGCCTGCAGAAGCTCGTGGTCGGCAAGAACGTGGCCACGGTCGGGAAAGCGGCGTTTAAGAACTGCCAGAAGCTGAGCAGCATATCCTTTAAGGGGACGGCGCTCAAGAAGATCGAGGCGTCCGCGTTTGAAGGGTGCAAGAAGCTGAAATCGCTGACTGTGCCGAAGAACGTAAGGACGATCGGGCAGAAGGCGTTCTACGGCTGCACGGCGTTGAAGAAGGTTGTGTTCAAGACCGGGAAGAAGACGACGATCGGCAAGAATGCGTTTGGCAAGACGGCCGCGAAAGCGACGTTCTCCGTCCCGAAGAAATACCTGAAGGCTTATCAAAAAGCCCTGAAGGCAGCCAAAATTGGCAAAAAAGCAACAGTGAAAGGGAGGTGATCACGATGGCAGAAGAAAAGAAAAACGCAGCAGTAGAAGAAGAGCAGGAACTGGATCTTGAGAGCTTGGAGCAGGTCAGCGGCGGCAGCATGAAGAATGTATACATTAAGAAAACATCTGACCTTACCGAAAACATGATCAAGAATGCTTAAGATAAGAGCGATCTGACAACTGTTCTCTGGGGAGGGGGTGTCTGGGCGGCCGGGAATGGCCGCCGGACGCCCTTCTTCTCTTACCAGGAAATTCCTGCCGAGGAAAGCGCGGGGGCGCAGGCGGCAGGGTTTTCCCGGTACGGGAAGGGAAAGGGCAAGGGCGCATTTTGGCGCGGGCGGTACGGGTTTTCCCGGTATGGGAAGGGCAAATCCGCAAACGCGTTTTGGCGCGGACGGCAAGTTTTTCCCGGTATGGGTTTTGCGCGAGGCTGTAGCCCGCAGTCCGCAGGGATGCGAAGATTTGGCCAGGCAGGGATCCGCCGCCGGAGGAGAGCGGCAAGGGCGGGTTCTGCGGCGGGGAGATGAGGAAAATGCGAAAGAATGGGAAATGGAAGGCCGTATTCTGGCTGATCGCGTGCGCGGCGGCCTGCGCCTGCTGCTTTGGCGGGAAGGCTCTGGCCGCGGGGGAAGGCGCGGGCGATCCGCTTGCGGCAAACCAGTGGCATTTGGAGCAGCTCGGGGCGCAGAAAGCGTGGCAGACCATCGAGGGGCTTGGGAAGAAGCCCGGGGAAGGCGTGGTCGTGGCCATTTTGGATACCGGGATCGACACAGGCCATGAGGATCTGAAAGAGAACCTGTGGGTGAATGAGGCCGAGCGGGACGGCGCGGAAGGCGTGGACGACGATGGGAACGGCTGGGTCGACGACGTGTACGGCTATAATTTCGCCCAGGAAAACGCGGACGTTTCCGACGTAAACGGGCATGGCACGAAGATGGCGGGGATCGTCGCGATGACGGAGGGGAACGGCGTCGGGGGCGTCGGGATCGCCTACGGGGCGAAAGTCATGGCGGTAAAGGTGAGCGCGAACGGGTCGTTTGAAACGGAGGACGTCATACAGGGCGTCCGCTATGCCGTCCAAAACGGGGCGGATGTCATCAATATGTCTTTTGGCGGGGCGGAGCGGTCCGCGCTGCTGGAAGAGACGCTGCAGGAGGCCTCTAAGAGCTGCATCCTCGTGGCGGCGGCGGGCAACAACGGGCGGGCGACGAACGGAAGCCCGGTCGCTTCTGCGACGGAGGATTTCTATCCGGGGGGATTTTCCTGCGTGCTGGGCGTGATGTCCGTGGGGGCGGACGGCAGGCTCTCCACATTTTCCAATTGGGACGGGGACGCCGCGGGCGGCGCGTCCTACGAGCTTGCCGCGCCGGGGGACGGCATTTTGACGACGCAGCGGAAGGGCGGATATGCCACGGACCGGGGGACTTCCCCGGCCTGCGCCGTGGCGTCCGGGGCGGCGGCCATCCTGCGCGGGGCGTATCAGGATCAGGAAGGGATGCCCGTCCCGTCCCTGCAGAAGCTCCTGGTCGAGGCGATGCGTGATAAGACGGCGTACCAGGAAGGGGACGCGGCGATGGAAGCCCCGCTTTTGAGCCTGACGGATCTGATGGAGTATGCGATGGAGGCCGAGGTGGTCCCGGACACGCTGCCGCCGGAGGGGGAGGATCTGACGGAAGGGGAGCATATCCTCTCCGAGGCCATCCCGTTCCGATTAAAGGCTTCGGACAACCGCGGCGTGAGGACGGCCAAGCTGCGTTACCGGATGGGCAGCGCGGAAGAGTATGCGGAGCGGACGATGGAGCCGGACGCGGACGGCGTGTACCATGTGGAGGTCACGCCCGGGAAAAGCGGGGAGCTGGAATACTTTTTCGAGATCTGGGACGGGACGTTTTACAGCCATGTCGGGAACACGGGAGAGCCGAGGCGGCTGACGGTGTACCGCAATTACATCAACCGCCTGACGTACGGGACGATCGCGGCGCAGGCCTATACGGGAAGCCCGATAGAGCCGGGGCTTGAGATCCGGGACGGCGGGAAGCTGTTAGAGCCGGGGCGGGATTACGCCGTTTCCTATACGGACAATGTCGGGCCGGGCATGGCCTGCGCCCATGTGTCCGCCTGCGGGGAATACTTAGGTGGGATGGACGTGTATTTTTACATCGAGGAGCGGGCGGAGGAAATCCCGGACGGCGGGGACAATGAAGGAAGCGGCGGCGGGAACGCCGGAAATGCCGGGAATGCCGACGGGAACGGCGGCAGCGGGAACGCCGCGACGTCCCGGAAGGACATTTCTAAGTGCCGCATCGACTACGCGAAGCGGAAATTCGTATGGAACGGCCGCGCGAAACGCCCGGTATTTTTGGTATACGACGGGGAGACCTGCCTGGAAGAGCGCGTGGACTATAAGGTGTCCGTCCCGGCTGCGAAGAAGGTCGGGAGCTTCCGCTTCCAGGTCGTCGGGAAAGGGCAGTATAAGGGCAGGCTGTCCGGGACGTTCCAGATCCTGCCGCCGACCGTGAAAGGCGTCGTGGTCAGGAAAAAGCAGGGGAAGGCGGTCAGCATTTCCTGGAAGAAGGCGCGCGGCGGGATCAAGGGCTATGTGGTCTACGCTTCGCGCAGGAAGAACGGCGGCTATCGGCAGATCGCTATTGTAAAGAAGAACCGGATACAAATGAAACGGAAATGGAGAACTTACCGTTATGTGAAGGTGGCGGCCTATGGGACGTCCGGCGGGAAACGGCTGGCCGGGCAAAGATCCAGGGCTGCGCGCCTGTGAGACGGGGCTGGAACAGCCCGGTCCGCAAGAGTATGGAGATAAGGCCAAAAGGGCTGGGAACAGCCCGGCCCGCAAGGATATGGGGACAGGGGCAAAAGGGCTGGAACAGCCCGGCCCGCGAGAGTATGGAGATAAGGCCAAAAGGGCTGGGAACAGCCCGGCCCGCAAGAGTATGGAGATAAGGCCAAAAGGGCTGGGAACAGCCCGGCCCGCAAGGATACGGAGACAGGGGAAAGAGGGAGGAAGACAGCATGGAACAGGAAACGCCCACGGAATGGTATGAGATGACGGACGTCCAGAAGGACATCTGGGAAATGGTGAACGCCCTGCCGGGAACGCCGATCGCGCACAACGGCGGCTATCTGGAGATCGCGCCCGGGCTTACGGCGGATCAGTGCCTGGAGATCACGCTGGACATGGTAAGGCGGAACCCGGCGCTGCGCCTCTGCCTGGCGGAAGACGGGAAGCTGTATGTCGCCAGGGAGGTCAGCGGCGTCTGCTATACGGATTATGATGCTGGGGAGGAATACTGGGTAGAGCGCGGCGGGAAGAAGACCCTGCTCGCGGCGGTCCGCGCGGGGAAAGAATTTGGTTTCGCGGATTTTGAGGCGGAGATGGAGCGGCGGTTCCGCGCACCCAGGCAGCTTTACGGCAAGCCGCTGTGCGAGATGCAGATCTTAAAGTTCAAAAACGTCCCCTATGTGCTGGGGATGTTCCACCATCTGGCCATGGACAACATCGGGATCTTCCAGGTGGGCGCGACCTACCTGGCGAAAGGCTGCCCGGAAGGAGAGGACGGGCGTTTCCTGGAGATCATGAAGAAAAAGCAGGAGATCGGGAAATATGGGGCGCGCCTGATCGATAGCTGGAAGGGCAGGAAGATCGACTGGAAGCTGCGGGAGCGCGCGTCGGACGGCAAGTCGAGGCAGTACGGCTACGATCTGCCGAAGGAAATTTCGGACAAGATCCTGCAGACGGCAAAGGAGCAGGGGCTTTCCGTGGACGCCATGGCGTGCGCCGCGATCTCTGTTTACATCGCAAAAGTAAAAGGCGTGAAGGGCGTCGCGGTCGGCAAGCACCTGACCAACCGCACGAAAAAGCAGATGGACGTCATGGGCATGATGGTGAACACGCTGCCCGCCTATGTAGAGCTTGACTGGGACGAGCCGTTTTTCGAGCTTTGCAGGCGCGTCGGGCGGGAAAATTACGACCTGATGCGCTGCGGGGGGCTGAGCCTGGGGCGGCTGCGCCGGGAGGCGGGCATAGAGGAGATGCCGTTCGACGTCTGCGTCTCTTACCGCAGCAGCCGTTACCTGACGCTGGAAGGGTTTCCGGGAGGCCGGGAATTGTCCAACGGCTATAACGAGACGCCGCTGCGCATTTTCGTCAATGAGGGGCGGGAGGGGATCGAACTCATCTTTGACGCGCAGGAGGCTTGTTACGGGCCGGAGGAGATCGACGGGCTGTACCGCAGGCTGAGCCATATCTTTTTGCAGGCGGCGGACAACCCGAGCGTGGGGAGCATGGAGATCCTCGCGCCGGAGGAACGTTTGCGGATCAGGGAATGTAATGATACCGGGAAATGGGAGTTCCGGCGCAGCATCTGGGATTCGTTCCGCGTTTGGGCGCGCGAGCGGGCGGACTGCGTGTTCTGGGCGGACGAAAAGGGCGGCGCGCTGACGTTTGCCCAGACGGAATCCGCCGTTTGCCGCATGGCGGCGTTTTTGGAAGAGCGGGGCGTGACGGAAGGCAGCATGGTTGGGCTTGTGCTGGAACGGGACTGCCTGCTCCCGGTGGCGATGATGGCGGTCTGCAAGGCGGGCGGCGCGTTTTTGCCGATCGGGTTCTCGGAGCCGGAGGAGACGGTCCGGGGCCTTGCGGCTTATTGCAGCCACCTGGTCAGCAGCCGGGAGCTTGGGACGCCGCAGATCCGGGTGAGCCTGGAGATGTTTTGCGGGGAAGCAGGCGGTGAATCAAGCGCGGCAGAGGCAGGCGGCGAGGCAAGCGCGGCAGAGGCAGGCGGCGAGGCAAGCGCGCCGGGCGCGGATGCGTGGAAACACCGCCCGGACGCGCCTATCTACGGGATCTTCACCTCGGGCAGCACGGGCAGCCCGAAGATCGCCGTCGTCACGGAGCGTTCCCTGACGTGCCGCCTGGAATGGATGAAGGAGCGGTTCGGGATGGAAGGCAGGCTGCTCCAAAAGACCGTCAATACCTTCGATGTGTCCGTCTGGGAGCTGCTGCTGCCGTTCCTCTGCGGGAACCGCGCGTTCCTGTTAGCGGAAGGGGAGGAAAAGTTCCCGGACGCCATTGTCAGCGCGGCCGTGAAAAATCGGATCGAGATCATCCATTTTGTCCCGTCGATGCTGGCCGCCGTGCTGCGTTACCTGGAAATGGAACAGTCCGCGAAGCTGCTCGCGAGGCTGCGCCGTTCCTTAAAAATGATCTTTTGCAGCGGCGAGCCGCTGTCGGCGGAGCTGGCGGAGCGGGCGGGCCGCGCGTTCCCGGCGGCCATGGTCGTGAACCTCTACGGCCCGGCGGAATGCACGATCGACGTGTCGTGCCATGTCTGCAGGCCGGGGGAGGCGCAGATCCCGATCGGGAAGCCTGTCTATAATACGAAGCTCTACGTCTGCGGGAAAGACGGGGAGGAGATGCCGCCGGGCGAGGAAGGGGAGCTTGTCGTGGCCGGGGATCTGGTCGGGGACGGATACTTAGGCGGCGGGGCGGAACAGGCGCGTCGTTTCTTTACGGAAGGCGGCGAGCGACGTTACCGCACGGGCGATATCGTAAAACGCCTGCCGGATGGGGAGATCCTCTATCTGCGCCGCGAGGGGCAGGAGACGAAGGTGCGCGGCATCCGCGTGGATCTGGAGGAGATCGCCCGGCTGATGCGCGGGGAGCCGGAGGCGTCGGACGCCTGCGCGCTCGTCCATGGGCATATGCTGTATGCGTTTTATGAGAGCGGACGCGAGATCACGGATTGGGAAACGCGGCTGAAAGGGAAGCTTCCCCGGCAGTCCATGCCGGGGCGGTTCATCCGGCTGGACACCTTTCCCGTGCAGGCGAACGGGAAGCTGGATCGGCGAGCCCTGGAACGTTTCCTGCGCGGCGATTTGAGAGAACGCGCGGCGGGGCGCGGGAAAGCCGCGGGCAGGGTGCGCGCGGCTGTGGAAAAATATTTCCCGGGGAAGCGGCTGCGTGACGACGAGGACTTTTTCCGGGCGGGGCTTGATTCCCTGACGGCGGCCTGCATCATCTCGGATCTGATCGAGGCGGGATTCCAACTGCAATACAAAGATCTGTATCGGCATCCGACGATCCGGTCGCTGGAGCAATATCTGGAAGGCGCTGGAAGCCGCGCGGGCGAGGAAGGCGCTGGAAGCCGCGCGGGCGAGGAAGGTGCGGGAAGCCGCGCGGAAGAAGCGGCGGGAGGCAGCAAGGACGAGGAAGCGTCGGAAAACCGCGTGGACGAGGAAGCGTCGGGAAACTGCGCGGGCGAGGAAGCGTCGGGAAACCGCAGGGAAGAAGGCGGGGAAGCGCCGGAATATCTTCTCTATATTGGAAGGGACGGGCGGCTTGCCCCGGGGCGGCAGTCGGATCATATCCTATTGTGCGTACCGTACGCAGGCGGCGGGTTCTCGCAGTTCACGCGTTTGGCGCGGTCGCTCTGGCGTTCGGGGATTCAGGTCTGCGTAGCCGATCTGGACGCGTTTGGCGAGATGGGCGTTTTGGAAACGGCGCGTCGGCTGGCGGCCCTCGCGCGGGAGATCCCCCGGCTGTCTATCCTGGGCTGCTGCGTCGGCTCAGCGCAGGCGGTCGCCCTTGCGGGACTCCTGGAACAGGCCGGGAACCCGGCCCGCAGGCTTTACCTTTGCGGCGCGCTGCCGTATACCTGCGGGAAGGATGGGAAAGTCCTCTGGGACCTGATCGGGCCGGAGGGGACGGAGCGGTTCTTTTCCTTTTTACATGGAAAAAAGGTTTCCGTCGGGAAACAGGAACACGGGCGGGTCTTACGGGACGCGAGGAAGAGCGCGATCTTTTTCCGTGACGGTGGCGGCGCGCTGCCGCGCCGGACGGCAGCCTGCCTGATCTACGGGGAACGCGACGCCCTGACGGCTGGCTTCCTGCTGCGGAAGCGAAGGTGGGGACGCTGGCTTGGGAACGTCCCGGACGTTTGCAAGATTGACGGCGCGGGGCATTTCTTTGTGAAGACGCACGCGCGCGCGGTGGCGAAGATCGTGCTGGAAAGAGAAGAGCGCGTGACGGGTCAGCCGTAAGAACGTATCAATGGGAATCCGGCTCTTTGCCGAAGGCAAACTTTCAATGAGCCGGATTCCGTAACTGTGAAGCCGTGAGGCTGAACTGTTATGAAAAAGGAGATAGCGAATATGCATAAGACGATCGGAACATTTGCAACTTACGACCTGTGCAACAACATCGGGACGGTCATTGGCATTGTGGCGATGCTGTTGGTCTGGCGGAAAAAGAAGCTGAATCTGAAGCAGGTTTTGGCCGGGGCGGCCGCGATGGCGGCGGTCATCGTGGTCGGCGGGTTTTTCAGCAGCCTGTTCCGGCAGCTCAACCATATGGATTTCCAGAGTTACGGGGAACTGGCGCGGGACGTGGCGGCGCGGAAGGGCAACCACTTCATCGGGCGCGTGCTGGCGGCGGCGTTCTTTTTCCCCTGCTTCTCCCGCGCGGCGGCGTTCATCCTGCGGCAGCCCTATACGAAGGAGCTGCAGGGGGACCTGTTGGACGCGCTGGCGTTTTTTATCCCGATCCAGCACATCTTCAACCGCCTGGCGTGCCTGATGAACGGGTGCTGCTACGGGATCCCTTACCATGGGCTGTTCGCGCTGCGGTTCCCGGATCTTGCGTATCCGGTATTTCCCAGCCAGATCTTTGAGATGGCCTGCATGGCGGCTCTGCTGGCGGTCGTGGTATTTTTTGACCGGAAGGGGAAGCCGCTGTTTGGCGCCGCGCTGATCGGGTTCGGGCTTTCCATTTTCCTGTCGGAGTTTTTCATGGATCAGCAGGGCAACCTGCGCATCCTGGGGATGAACGCCATCCAGTATGGAAGTCTGCTTGTCTGCGCGATCGGGATCTTTTATCGGAAGGCGGCGACCCGGCGGCGGACGGGCGAATGAAGGGGGTTTTTGACGGTTTTTTTCGATTTTTTTCTCCTTGACATGAAAATTGGACTTGTGTTATCATATAAGTTGCACTATTGTGGTAACGTGTGCTTATTTTCTATCGGTGGATAATATAAAACGAAGAGGTGAAGCGTCAATGGAGAAGAACAGAATACGTCCGGTCAAAGCAGGAAGAAGCGTCCGTATGAGCTACTCGCGACAAAAAGAAGTATTGGAGATGCCGAATCTGATCGAAGTCCAGAAAAATTCTTACAACTGGTTCATCAGCGAGGGATTGAAAGAGGTATTTGACGATATTTCCCCGATCGCAGATTACAGCGGGCAATTGAGTCTGGAATTCATTGATTTTACGTTGTGCGAAAAAGACGTAAAATATTCAATTGCAGAATGCAAGGAACGTGACACGACCTATGCTGCCCCGCTGAAAGTGAAGGTAAGGTTTTACAACAAAGAAGCAGTTGAAGAAGTCAAGGATTATGAAATCTTCATGGGCGATTTACCACTTATGACGGAAACAGGGACGTTCGTGATCAACGGCGCGGAGCGCGTCATCGTCAGCCAGTTGGTGCGTTCCCCTGGGATCTACTACGGGATCACGCATGACAAGCTCGGAAAGACCCTGTATTCCTGCACCGTGATACCCAACCGCGGCGCATGGCTGGAGTATGAGACGGATTCCAACGACGTATTTTATGTGCGGGTGGACAGGACGAGGAAAGTCCCGGTCACTGTCCTGATCCGCGCGCTTGGCGTTGGCACGAACCAAGAGATCATCGATTTGTTTGGCGAAGAACCAAAGATCCTTGCAAGTTTCGGCAAGGACGTTGCAACGAATTACCACGAAGGCCTGCTTGAGTTATATAAGAAGATACGCCCGGGCGAACCGCTTACGGTAGAGAGCGCGGAGAGCCTCGTCAACCCGATGTTCTTCGACCCGAGGCGATATGACCTTGCGAAGGTGGGCAGGTATAAATTCAATAAAAAGCTGTTGTTAAAGAACCGGATCAGCGGCCATGTCCTGGCGGACGACGTCATGGACGCGTCGACCGGGGAGATCATCGCGGAAAAAGGCGCGACCGTTACCCGCGAGCTTGCGGACGCGATCCAGGACGCGGCTGTGCCGTTCGTCTGGATCCAGGGCGAGGAGCGCAACATCAAAGTGCTGTCCAACATGATGGTGGATCTGACGCATTATGTGGACATCGACAAGCAGGAAGCCAGGAAGCTGGGGATCACGGAGCTGGTGTATTACCCGGTCCTGGAGAAGATATTGGAAGAGAATGAGACGCTGGAGGAGATCAAGGACGCGATCAGCAGAAACGCGCAGGATCTTGTGCCGAAGCATATTACCAGGGAGGATATTTTCGCAAGCATCAATTACAATATGCATCTGGAATACGGGCTGGGGAACGACGACGACATCGACCATTTGGGCAACCGCCGCATCCGCGCGGTCGGGGAGCTTTTGCAGAACCAGTACAGGATCGGCCTTTCCAGGATGGAGCGCGTGGTGCGCGAACGCATGACGACCCAGGACTTGGAGGGGATCTCCCCGCAGAGCCTGATCAACATCAAGCCTGTGACGGCTGCGGTCAAAGAGTTTTTCGGGTCTTCCCAGCTCTCGCAGTTCATGGATCAGAACAACCCGCTGGGCGAGCTGACGCATAAGCGCCGCCTCTCAGCGCTTGGGCCGGGCGGCCTCTCCCGTGACCGCGCGGGGTTCGAGGTGCGCGACGTGCATTATTCCCATTATGGGCGTATGTGTCCGATCGAGACGCCTGAAGGCCCGAACATCGGCCTGATCAACTCCCTCGCGACGTATGCGAGGATCAACGAGTACGGCTTCGTGGAGGCGCCGTACCGCATCATTGACAAATCCGATCCGAAGAACCCGCGCGTCACGGACGAGGTCGTGTACATGACGGCGGACGAGGAAGACAATTTCCATGTGGCGCAGGCGAACGAGGCGTTAGACGCGGACGGGCATTTCGTGCGGAATTCCGTTTCCGGCCGTTACCGGGAAGAGACGCAGGAATATGAGAAGGCGATGTTCGACTACATGGACGTGTCCCCGAAGATGGTATTTTCCGTGGCGACGGCGCTGATCCCGTTTTTGGAGAACGACGACGCGAACCGCGCGCTGATGGGATCGAACATGCAGCGTCAGGCCGTGCCGCTCTTGACGACGGAGGCCCCGGTCGTCGGGACCGGGATGGAGACGAAAGCGGCCGTCGACTCCGGCGTGTGCGTGGTCGCGAAGAACGCGGGCGTGGTGGAGCGTTCCGTTTCAAACGAGATCACCATCAAGACGGAGGACGGCAGGCGCGACGTCTATAAATTGAGCAAATTCACGAGAAGCAACCAGTCGAACTGCTACAACCAGCGCCCGATCGTGTTCAAGGGCGACAAGGTAGAAGCGGGGCAGGTGATCGCGGACGGCCCGTCTACCTCGAACGGGGAGCTTGCCTTGGGCAAGAACCCGCTGATCGGCTTCATGACGTGGGAAGGATATAATTATGAGGACGCCGTTCTGCTGAGCGAGCGGCTGGTGCAGGAGGACGTGTACACTTCCGTCCACATCGAGGAATACGAGGCGGAGGCGCGCGATACGAAGCTCGGGCCGGAGGAGATCACGCGGGACGTCCCGGGCGTGGGCGACGACGCGCTGAAGGACTTGGACGAGCGGGGGATCATCCGCATCGGCGCGGAGGTGCGCGCCGGGGATATCCTGGTCGGCAAGGTGACGCCGAAGGGCGAGACGGAGCTGACGGCGGAAGAGAGGCTGCTGCGCGCGATCTTCGGTGAGAAGGCGCGGGAAGTAAGGGACACTTCCCTGAAAGTGCCGCATGGGGAATACGGCATTGTCGTGGAGGCGAAGGTATTCACCCGGGAGAACGGGGATGAGCTTTCCCCGGGCGTCAACCAGGCCGTCCGCATTTATATCGCGCAGAAGCGGAAGATCTCCGTGGGCGACAAGATGGCGGGCCGCCACGGCAACAAGGGCGTGGTTTCCCGCGTGCTTCCGGTGGAGGATATGCCGTTTTTGCCGAACGGCAGGCCGTTAGACATCGTGCTGAACCCGCTGGGCGTGCCGTCCCGCATGAACATCGGGCAGGTATTGGAGATCCATTTGAGCCTTGCGGCGAAGGCGCTCGGCTTTAACATCGCGACCCCGGTATTCGACGGCGCGCGCGAGGACGACATCATGGACACCCTGGATCTGGCGAACGACTACGTGAACCTGTCCTGGGAGGAATTTGAGGCGAAGCATAAGGATGAGCTGCTCCCGGAAGTGCTGGATTACCTGTACCAGAACCGGGACCACAGGAAAGTCTGGAAAGGCGTCCCGCTCTCTCGCGACGGCAAGGTAAGGCTGCGCGACGGCAGGACGGGGGAATATTTTGACAGCCCGGTCACGATCGGGCATATGCACTACCTGAAGCTGCACCATTTGGTGGACGACAAGATCCATGCGCGCTCGACCGGGCCGTATTCGCTCGTGACGCAGCAGCCCCTGGGCGGGAAAGCGCAGTTCGGCGGGCAGCGTTTCGGGGAAATGGAGGTCTGGGCGCTGGAGGCGTACGGCGCGTCCTATACGCTGCAGGAGATCCTGACGGTGAAGTCGGACGACGTGGTCGGGCGCGTGAAGACGTACGAGGCGATCATCAAGGGCGACAACATCCCGGAGCCGGGGATACCGGAATCCTTCAAGGTGCTGTTAAAAGAGCTGCAGTCCTTGGGGCTGGACGTCCGTGTGCTGGACGAGAACCGGGAAGAAGTGGAGCTTATGGAGGCCAGCGAGTACGGCAATACGGACTTGAATTCCATTATCGCAGGCGACCGCAATTTCGCATTTGAGGAAGAGGAGTCCTTTAGCTCCATGGGCTTCCGCAAGCAGGAGTTTGACAGTGAGAGCGAGGAGCTTTTGGACATTGAGGAAGAAGAGGACGAGGAGATAGGACTGGAGGATGATTTTGCCGATTTTGAGGATGTTCTTGAATAAATGGAAGGGAGTGTCTGCATATGCCGGATGTAATGAATAAAGAGAACTACGAGCCGATCACCTTTGACGCCATCCAGATCGGCTTAGCGTCCCCCGAGAAGATCAGGGAATGGTCGCGCGGGGAAGTGAAGAAGCCGGAGACGATCAATTACAGGACGCTGAAGCCGGAGAAGGACGGGCTGTTCTGCGAGAAGATCTTCGGACCGAGCAAGGACTGGGAGTGCCATTGCGGGAAATACAAAAAGATCCGCTACAAGGGCGTGGTCTGCGACCGCTGCGGCGTGGAGATCACGAAGGCGAGCGTGCGCAGGGAGCGCATGGGCCATATCGAGCTGGCGGCTCCGGTGTCCCATATCTGGTATTTCAAGGGGATCCCGAGCAGGATGGGCCTGATCCTGGACCTGTCCCCGAGGACTTTGGAAAAAGTGCTGTATTTCGCGTCTTATATCGTGCTGGACAAAGGGACGAGCGGGCTGCAGTATAAGCAGGTGCTGTCCGAGACGGAATACCAGGAGGCGCGGGAAAGCTACGGCGACGGCTTCCGCGTGGGAATGGGCGCGGAGTCGATCAAGGAGCTGCTGGAGGCTATTGACTTAGAGAAAGACTCGCGCGAGCTGAAAGAAGCGCTGAGGGACGCGAGCGGGCAAAAACGCGCGCGCATCATCAAGCGGCTGGAAGTGGTCGAGGCGTTCCGGGAGTCCGGCAACCGCCCGGAGTGGATGATCATGGACGTCATCCCGGTCATCCCGCCGGATCTGCGGCCGATGGTGCAGCTGGACGGCGGACGGTTCGCGACTTCCGACTTGAACGACCTGTACCGCAGGATCATCAACCGGAACAACAGGCTGCGCAGGCTCCTGGAGCTGGGCGCGCCGGACATCATCGTGAGGAACGAGAAGCGTATGCTGCAGGAGGCGGTGGACGCTCTGATCGATAACGGCAGGCGGGGCCGCCCGGTGACGGGGCCGGGCAACCGCGCGTTAAAGTCCCTTTCCGATATGCTTAAAGGGAAGTCCGGGCGTTTCCGCCAGAACCTCCTTGGGAAGCGCGTGGACTATTCCGGGCGTTCCGTTATCGTCGTGGGGCCGGAGCTGAAGATCTACCAGTGCGGCCTGCCCAAGGAGATGGCGATCGAGCTGTTCAAGCCGTTCGTCATGAAGGAGCTTGTGGCCAACGG
>CANQTH010000047.1 GCA_947626795.1 uncultured Lachnospiraceae bacterium | reverse complement strand
GATTCGTCCCGCTTCCGCCTCCCGGGTTCGTCCCGCTTCCGCCTCCCGGCTCTGTCGTGCTTCCACTCCCCGGGTTCGTCTCACTTCCGCTCCCCGGGTTCGTCCCGCTTCCGCCTCCCGGGTTCGTCTCACTTCCGCCTCCTGGCTTCGTCTCGCTTCCACTCCCCGGGTTCGTCTCACTTCCGCCTCCCGGGTTCGTCTCGCTTCCGCCTCCTGGCTTCGTCTCGCTCCCGCTCCCTGGGTTCGTCTCGCTTCCGCCGCTCTGCGCGGTTACGGTAACTTCTGTTTCCGCGCTTGCAAACGCTTCCGCCGTCGCCCTCATCCGCACCTGGTATGTCCCCGCCTCAAGGCCTGCGATCTCCGTGCCTGCGCATGGCGTCCAGCTTTCCGTCCCGGCTTTCCGATATTCCATCGCGCTGCTCACGCCTGTGATCTTCCCCTTGCCCGCCGAATAAGAAACGGCAAGGCCGGACGGACCTGCGGACAGGCGTTTTGGTATTTCCAATTTCATTTCGGCGCTGTCCAGCGTATCTTCCCCATCTCCCTTTTTTACGATCATGACGCTCTGCCCGAACATCCCGTCTTCGATCAGCAGCCTGCCTGCGATAGGCGTAACCTCATTTCCATTGATCGTATAGCCTGCCCCATCTTCAAATCCTTCCAACAGCTCGTTCCCATAATCGATCCGAATGTCCGGAAGCGCCTCTGGAACCTTCTCGTTCCGAAGCAGGAGCGTATAATCCGCATCGTTATATCCGGACTGCGTATCCGTCCTGTGGAACGTGACCGTCTGCGGAAGCTGATCGATCGTAATTTCTTTTGGCACGCCGCTGAAAAACAGGCCGTATCCGTCCCCCGACAAAGAACCGGATCCATAAACCGCCGTCAATTGGACGGCTTTGGCTCCTTCCGGCAGATAAAGCGTGCGCTCCAGATCCTCCTTCCCATAATCTTCCGCAAATTCCCCGATATCCGAATCCAGCTCGTCGATATAAGCGTGAAGCCCCTGGATGACGACCTCTTTTTTCGCCTTCAGCCCGGCCTGCTCATTGGACGCCATAACTGTCACCGTCCCGTTTCTATGAGGCGTCAGCGTCCCTTCCTCGTCAATGGTGGCAATCTTCTCATCCGACACGGACCATGCAACCGGGACTTCCTGCGCATCCTGCGGGAAAAATCCTACCCGGTACTTCGCCGGAACGCTGGCTTTCCCGCTCCCCTGGATAAAAATCTGTTTCACGGTCACTGGCACAATGGAAAATTCCACCCCTTTTGCGTCCGCAAACGCTACCTGACGGTTCTCTGCATCCATGATAAAGCACTGCCCCGCAACAGGGTTTATGCTGTAAATCCCGTCCCCACATCCTTCGCCCACCGTAAACGAAAGGCTTGCCAGCGTGCAGGGAACGTCCTGTTCCACTGCGGCGCCTCCTTCCGGGAACATACAGGAAATCGCCAGGGTTTTTACCTCTCCATCCTGCTTTTCGTTCACATAAAGCGAATCATACGCGCTTGTCTGCCCCTCATACGAAAGGAACGCGGGATACGTGATCTCGATATTGGCCGCCGAAGCTGCCGCCTCCGGACAAAAATCTACGTCAACGGTAAATTTCTCCCCTTTCGCAAGCGTCTCCTTCGCCCGGACGGATACCGTCCCCGGCTTCTGGCTCTCTAGCCCGTCGGTTTCCTGAGCCGAATAGTGATCTGAATAATTCAGCAGGACGGCGTCCGACCCGCCCTTGCCGGGCGTATCCGTCCAGCTATTTATCCCAAAATTGCCTTCCTCCATGCTTCCGGCAGCCAGATATATGCCCCCCTCTGCCGCCACTGCAGTACAGGCAGCCTCCGCCGTGCCTGTTCTCCATTTGAACCTACCCTCCTGGTCACATTTTTCCATCTCCCTACCTTCCGTAACCCCAACATAGCCATCCTCCACTGCCGCAATTGAGCAAAATTGTCTTTGATGTCCTGTCTCTCTTGTATAGGTCCACTTGGTCCATCCTGTCAGATTAAATTTCATTATTGTAGCACTGTAAGGAATCGCAAATCCATCCGAATCTGCCACAACTTCGCTATAAGGACTATAGCCATTGTTGGCTTGATCTATCACTTTCTTTCTTTGCTTATCATACTTGATGATAAATGGGAAATGCTCTTTATTACGGTAATTTACGCCCCCGACCACAACATAGCCATCCTCTACGGTTGCAACATCTGAAACATATAAAGTATTTCCTCTGTCGCTGCCCCCTCTCATCGCCTGATCCTCTCTCCACTCCATTTCCCCCGCTCCGTTATACTTTGCGATCACTCCCTTATACTTCAGATATTGGTTATCATAAACCTCCCCAACTACAACGCAGCCATCCCCATCAGCCGCAATTGAGCCATCTGGGAACGCCGCAGGATAATCCTCCCACACTGCTTTCTTCCATTCGACATTCCCAAGCTTATCATATTTCACCAAGATAACCCTGTAAGAAACATCTTTCCCCGACATATCTTCCAAGTCTCCTGTGCCAAAACCACCATAGGAAACCTCATACGCAAAATACCCATCCTTTACCGCTACGACTTTCTCATATCCATCGTCGCCTTCCCCGCCAAAATTTTTCTTCCATTCGACATTCCCGTCCTTATCATATTTTACGATAATGGCGTCCGTGCCTCCTTTTCCTGCCGTATCCGCCCAGTCTCCCGTCCCAAAGCTCTCCGCGCTGGAAGAGCCGACTGCGACGCAGCCGTCGTCTGCAGTCGCGATGGAAACGAACGCATCCTCGCCTTCTCCGCCAAAGCTTGCCTTCCATCTGGCAATCGGCATCCCTTCGTATGCTTTTACGCTCTCCTCGCTCACAAAGCCATCCTTCACCGCCACTGCGCAGACAGTTCCTGCTGATTCTTCCAACGTTACCTCGCCAGAATACAGCTTCCCATTGACAATCGGATCGCTCCCGTCCAGCGTATAAAAAATCTCGGAATCCTCTTCCCCGGTAATCTGCGCCACTCCATTTTCAAGCGTGATCTTTGGCGCTGAAAGCCTCAGTTCCTTTTGCTTCGTGGAAAAATTCACGGCCGTCGGCCGCCCATTCGGCTTCCCCGTTTCATCTTGAAGCGCGCCTGCAGGCACAATGAGCTGGTAGCTGCTCCCATATTCCAAATTACTCTTCGGCTTAAACCGCAAGATCTTCCCATTATTCAATGACGCCGTCCCCAGCGTCTCTTCCCCAGAAATGACATTTTTTAAGGAAATCTTCTCAAAATTCTCTCCCTTCTGGATCGCATGGTTCCATTCCAGCCGCAATTCTATATTTGATGCATAAATATCAACATCCTCTGCCCCGTCTGCAGGGTTCGCCTCAACCAGGCTTAGCGCATCCAGCTCCGCCGTAAATTCCATCGTCCAGTCCGACGCCAAAGCCTCCCCTTCTTCGTTCTTCACCGCGCCCTTCGGGATCACCAGGACATACTGCATCCCATAGCTTAAATTTCCCTGCGGGGTTATGCCGATCGCATCCCCATATAACGCCGCTGTGAAAGGAACAGCATCTCCTTCTTTTTCCGTCAGGGAAATATCCGCCCATCGGCTTCCCTTTTGTACCGCGCCGCCGCACTGAAGCACGATCGGCTTGTCGATCTCCACTCTCCTGCTCCCATCCGCATCGGATGTAAATTCTACCGCCTCCACTGAAAAAGAAAGCGTCCCCGCTGGCGAAACAACCGTCCCTCCTGCGCGCCTCACTGCATTTTCCGGAAGCCGCAGTTGATAGGAATGGCCTGCAAGAAGGTCATCCACAGGCGCTAACGTGAGCTTCTCCCCGTCAATTGCTTTCTCAACCGCCACTTCCTTCCCATCTGCGGCGTCCATAAGCCTGATCTCCGAAAAGGCGTCCCCTTCTTCCACTTTCTGGTTGTAGGTGAGCGTGATCGGCGCAGAACGCCGGGCGTCCAGGGCGCCTTCCTTAGGGGTTGTGCTGACAAGGATCATATCTGGCTCCCTGACCGTAACGGAACAGGAGGCTGTCTTTCCATTCGATGTCTCCACGGTTATCACGGTAGTGCCCACAGATAGAGCCGTAACCGTCCCCTCCTTGTCTACGGACGCAACGCCGGGATTGCTGCTCTTATAAGAATAAACCGTCCCTGCATCAGCCGGCTCCAAGACAGGCGTAAGCTTCTTTGTCTCATCAAGCGTCATTTCCAGCTCTTCCTGTCCCAGCGAGACGGCGGTTGGCGCCTTCTTTACCTCAACATTCCAAGAAGCCGTATCTGTAAGATACTCCTGGATCACATACTGATTTTCATGGATATCCCATACCTTATGGTAGCTCGTCACTTCGTAAACTACGCTGCATTTCCCAATGCTTATCCCACGTACGGTAGCCGTATTCCCCGTCCCGCTGACGCTTGCCACCATTGGATTGCTGGACGTCCACGAGCTGCTCACGATATATTCATGCGTATTCAGCAACGCCGTAAGCTCGCAGCTCTCCCCGACAGCCAGCACAACGTCATCCGGCGCCGCCTCCGCCGTCCCCGTATTCACGGCCAACATCCCAACCACCAATACAATGCTCAATGCCACTGCAAGTACCTTTTTCATTTTCAACCCCACCTTTCTTTTTCTACCGCCGCCTTGCGGCATTTCACTTCTTTTTGCAGACTCACACAAAATCAAACAACGACAACTGATCCGTCTCCGGCAGATCCGCCAGCAGCCCAAGTTCCCCCATCAGGTCGATCACGGTCTTCGACACCTTCGTCCGCTGCCGGAAATCTTCCTTCGAGAGGAACGGGCCGTCCTTCACGGCCTCCACCACGGCGTCCGCCGCCTTGTCCCCCAGCCCCTCGATGCTGTCCAGCGCAGGCATCAGCTTATCGCCGTCCACGATCTGGAACGCGTGCGCCTTCGCGGCATAGATATCCACCGGGACAAATCCAAAGCCCCTCGCGTACATTTCCTGGACAATGCGCATATCCTTTAACGTGTCCTGCTCCTTTTTCGTCATGCCCTCTTTCTTCCCCTCATACTCCGCGATAAACTGGTTGAGCCGCTCCTTCCCCTGGCACATCAGCTCATAGCTGAACGAGGTGGCGCGGATGCTGAAAAACGCCGCATAATACGCGATCGGGTAAAAGACCTTGAAATAAGCGATGCGCCATGCCATCATGACGTACGCCGCCGCGTGGGCTTTCGGGAACATATACTTGATCTTCTTGCACGACCAGATGTACCAGTCCGGCACCTGATGCTCCGTCATGGCCTTCTCCCATTCCGGCTTCAGGCCCTTGCCTTTCCGCACGCTCTCCATGATGGTGAATGAAAGCTCGCTCTCCATCCCCATCCCGATCAGATACGTCATGATGTCGTCGCGGGTACAGATCGCCGTGGAGATCGTCGCCTTCCCCTCCTGGATCAGCGTCTGCGCGTTCCCAAGCCACACGTCCGTCCCATGGGAAAGCCCCGAGATGCGGACCAGGTCGGAAAAGGACTGCGGGTTCGTGTCCAAAAGCATCTGAATGACGAAATCCGTGCCAAATTCCGGGATCCCAAGGGAACCCAGTTTGCATCCCCCGATCTCCTCCGGCGTGATGCCGAGGGCCTCCGTGCTTCGGAACAGCGACATCACGCTTTTGTCGTCCAGCGGGATCGCCTTGGCGTCGACCCCGGTCAGGTCTTCGAGCATCCTTATCATCGTCGGATCATCGTGTCCTAAGATGTCCAGTTTCAGCAGGTTGTGGTCGATGGAATGGTAATCAAAATGCGTCGTCACGATATCCGTTCCCATGTCGTTCGCCGGATGCTGGATCGGCGTGAACGAATGGATCTCCTCCCCGATCGGAAGCACGATGATCCCGCCCGGATGCTGCCCGGTCGTCCGCCGGACGCCAACGCATCCCTGCACGATGCGGTCGATCTCGCAGTTCCGCTTCCGCATCCCGCGTTCCTCATAATAATTCTTGATATAGCCGTAAGCCGTCTTGTCCGCCAGCGTGCCGATCGTCCCCGCGCGGTACGTCTGCCCGTACCCGAAGATCACTTCGCAGTACGCGTGCGCCTTGCTCTGGTACTCCCCGGAAAAATTCAAGTCGATATCCGGCTCCTTGTTCCCCTTAAATCCCAAAAACGTCTCAAACGGGATGTCGAACCCCTCTTTTTTCAAAGGCGCGCCGCAGACCGGGCAGGCCTTGTCCTTCATGTCGCACCCCGCGCGCCCGGCATACGCCCGCACTTCCTCCGAATCAAAGTCGCTGTAATGGCAGCTTGCGCAATAATAATGGGGCGCGAGCGGGTTCACCTCCGTGATCCCGGACATCGTCGCGACAAACGACGAGCCGACCGACCCGCGGGAACCGACCAGATAGCCGTCCTCATTGGACTTCCATACCAGCTTTTGGGCAATGATGTACATCACGGCGTAGCCGTTTGAAATAATGGAATTTAATTCGCGCTCCAACCGCTCCTTTACGACAGTCGGCAAATCCTCGCCATAGATCTCATGCGCGCGGTTGTAACAGATGTCGCGGAGCATCTGGTCTGAATTTTCAATGACAGGCGGGCATTTGTCCGGGCGCACTGGGGAGATCCGCTCGCACATATCCGCGATCTTGTTCGTGTTCGTGATGACGACCTCTTCCGCCTTCTCGCTGCCCAGGTAGGAAAATTCCTCAAGCATCTCTTCCGTCGTGCGCAGGTAAAGCGGCGCCTGCTCGTCCGCGTCCTTGAACCCCTTCCCAGCCATGATGATCCTGCGGTACACCTCGTCCTCCGGGTCTAAGAAATGCACATCGCACGTCGCGACCACGGGCTTGTGGAACTCTTCCCCCAGAGCCACGATCCTTCGGTTGATGTCGCGCAGATCTTCCTCGGAAGCCGCCTGCGGGCTGTCGCCCCGCAGCATGAACGCGTTGTTCCCGATCGGCTGGATCTCCAGGTAATCGTAAAACTGCGCCAGGCGCGCGATCTCTTCCTGCGGGCTGTTCCGCAAGATGGCGCGGTAAAGCTCCCCGGCCTCGCAGGCGGAGCCGATGATCAGCCCCTCCCTGTGCTTTTCCAGCTCGCTTTTGGGGATCCGCGGCTGGCGGTGGAAATACGTCAGGTGCGAGGCGGAGACAAGGCGGTACAAATTGATCCGCCCCATGTCGTTGGCCGCTAAAATGATCGCATGGTAGCTGTGCAGCTTCTTGACGTTCTCCACGGAATCCTGCCCCAGCCCGTTTGCCTCGTCCAGGTTATGGATCCCCTTCCCTTTCAGCATCTCCGCAAACTTCACGAAGATCTCCGCCGTGCAGGCCGCGTCGTCAACCGCCCGGTGGTGGTGGCCCAGGGTGACGTTCAACGCTTTCGCGACCGTGTCCAGCTTAAAGCGGTTGAGCTGCGGCAGCAGCACGCGCGCGAGCGCGACCGTATCCACCACGGTAAAATCGCAGGGATAGCCCAGCCTCCTGCAGTTCTCGCGGATAAATCCCATGTCGAACTCCGCATTATGGGCGACCAGCGCCGCATTTTCGCAAAAGCTTAAAAACTCCGGGAGCGCCTGCTCGATCAGCGGGGCGTCCAATACCATGTCGTCCCGGATGCTCGTCAGCTCCTCGATCTTGAACGGGATCGGCTCCTGCGGGTTGACGAACGTCGAAAAGCGGCCCGTGACCTTCCCTTGCTCCACCTTCACCGCGCCGATCTCAATGATCTTATTTTTCTGCGGGGAAAACCCGGTCGTCTCCAAGTCGAACACCACGTAGGCGTCGTCCAGGCCCTGCCCCTTTGGATTCTCGGCCAGGCCCTTCCGGTCGTCCACCAGATAGGCTTCCATCCCGTAAATGACCTTGAACTCGTCGTCCAGAGAAACGGCGTGTCCGGCGTCCGGGAACGCCTGCACGTCCCCGTGATCCGTGATGGCGATGGCCGGATGCCCCCACTCCCTCGCGCGGCTGATGATGTCCTTTACCTCCGACACGCCGTCCATATCGCTCATTTTCGTATGGCAATGCAGCTCCACGCGCTTCTTCGCGCTGTTGTCCGTCCGCACATTGGTAAAATCCGGCGTCTTCTTCATCCCGCTGACCGACGCGATGGCAACCTCGCCGTCGTACCGATCGTGGGAAGCGATCCCCTTAACCTTAAAAAACGCGCCTTTTTTTACGTTCTCCGTAAATTCCGCCGCGTCCTCGTTCCGTAAAAAGATCTTCACCTGTATCGTATCCGTAAAATCCGTGACTGCCAGGATGGCGAGCGTCTTCTCGTTCCGAAGCTCCCGCGTCTCCAGGCTCACGATCTTCCCGCGGATCGCCACCTCGCCGATCGCGTCCCCGATCTGCTCGATCGGCGTCGTCTCATCCTCAAAATCGCGCCCGTATACCACGTCCGGGTTGTCGCTCCGCCGCATGCCGCCCCTTCTGCCGCCGTATGAGCCGCCCTTCCGCTCCCCGTAAGGCTCCTTCTTCCTGCCGTCCGGGACGCTTCCGGATCCAGGGCCTGCGCCCGCTTCCCCGGAAGATACGGCCCTTGCTGCGCCCTCTTCCGGCCAGGGCGCGCCGCCAGCCGTAAGATACGCGTCCTGGCCCGCCGCGAAATGCGCATCCTGGCCCGCCGCACGGGCTTGCCCCGCTTCCATTCCTGCCCGGTCCGGCCCGCTTTCCCCCCTCGCCTGCCTGGCCTGGCTGACGATCTGGGCGACCTCATTCTGGATCCGGGCGTCGCTTTCCTTCCTGCGCTTTTTCTTCGGCTCGCGGTATCCCACCCGGATATCCACGTCCAGGCCGCAGCGCTCGCAGATGATCTTCTCTAAGAACTGCACGATCTCCTCCGCCTTCTGCCTGGAAACCAGGGAGTCCTCGAAGGTAAGCGTCAAGATCTTTTCCCCGGAAAATTCCATGTCCGCCATGCGCAAGATGTTATATTCCAATACGCTGTACGCCTGAAATTCCTCCAGGATGCTGTCCTTATACACGTCCATCAGCTTCTTCGCGCTGTACTGGCTGGAAAGCTCGTATTTTTCTATGATCTTCACCGGAATGCCCCGCCCCGGGAAAAACTGCTTCCGAATGCCCCTCTCCAGCCGATAGATGCTCGATTTCTCGATCAGCCGCTTGCTGGAAAGGTAGATCCGAAGATGATCCTGCCTGCGGTTCGTGGAGACTTTCGTCACTTCCACCTGCTCTAACAGCTTTTCCATCCCCTGCGGGACTTCCAGAGCCGGAAACACGTCAAAAAACAGTTTTCCCATCTGCGACCCACCTCATCCTATCTCATCCTATGCATCCGCCTGCTCCCAGTGCGTCAGCTCGTACCGGAGGGCTTCCAGCAATTCTTCTTCCTTCACTTTCTTATAAATCTCCCCGCGCTTTATGATCAGGCCCTCGCCGTCGCCCCCGGCGATCCCGATATCCGCTTCCTTCGCTTCCCCCGGCCCGTTGACGACGCATCCCATAACCGCCACCTTCAAGTCCAGGGGGATGCCGCTTGCCATCGTCTCGACCTCGTTCGCTAAGCGGATCAGGTCGATCTGCGTCCTGCCGCAGGTCGGGCAGGACACCACTTCGATCCCGCCTTTCCGAAGCCCCAGCGTCCGCAGGATGATCTTCGCCGACTTGACCTCTTCCACCGGGTCGCCCGTCAAGGACACCCGGATGGTGTCCCCGATCCCCTGCGCTAAGATCATGCCGATCCCCATCGCGGACTTGATGTTCCCGCTGATGAGCGTGCCGGACTCCGTGATCCCCACATGGAGCGGATGATCCGTCTGCTCCGCGATCAGCTCATGCGCGCGGACGCACATCATCACGTCGGACGCCTTGATGCTGACCACGAGGTTCTCATATCCCATCTCCTCGATGGCGCGCACCTTGCCCATCGCGCTCTCCACAAGGCCCTGCTCCGTGACGCCGTGATATTTTTCCACGATCTCCTTCTCCAAAGAGCCGCTGTTGACGCCGACCCGGATGGGGATCCCACGCTCCTTCGCCATGTCCACGACGGCCTGGATCCGCGCCTTTTCCCCGATGTTGCCCGGGTTGATGCGGATCTTGTCCGCGCCATGCTCCATCGCGGCAAGGGCGAGCCGATAGTCAAAATGGATATCCGCCACCAACGGGATGGCGATCCTTTTTTTGATCTCCCCCAAGGCCTGCGCCGCTTCCATCGTCGGAACCGCGCAGCGGACGATCTCGCATCCCGCGTCGGTAAGCCTCCGGATCTGATCGGCCGTCCCTTCCACGTCCTCCGTGCGCGTATTCGTCATGGACTGGATCAGGACCGGGTTCCCGCCGCCGATGGCCCGGTCCCCGATCCGGACTTCCCTTGTCCGCCTCCGCTCTTTCTGGTACTCCATAGACGTCCTCCTTCCTATGCGTCACAAAATGTTCCGGATGTCGTTGAACATCACGAATACCATCAGCGCCATCAGCGCGACCAATCCGACAAAATGCACCAGACCCTCTTTTTCGGGATCGATCTTCTTGCGGCGCACCGCCTCGACCAGTAAAAAGACAAGCCTGCCGCCGTCCAAAGCCGGGATCGGGAGAAGGTTCATGACCCCTAAGTTGGCTGAGAGGAAAATGGAGAAATTCACCATGCTCAAGATCGCCAGGGCCGTCCCGCCGCTCGACTGGCTGGTGTCGTACGTGTCCCCCATGACCTTCACGATGCCGACCGGGCCGGAGAGGTCTTTCACGCCGACTTTCCCCGTCACGAGCATTTTCAGGCTCTCCACCGTATTGCAGATCCAGTATCGCACCTCGTAGAAGCTGTTCTCCAGCACCTGCAGGACGTTCCCTTTCTCGCGCCCGGTCGTCCCCATGATCCCCAGCAGCGCGCGCCCGGACTCTTCGTCCATCTGCGGCGTGAGGGACACCGTATGGCGTTCCCCGTCCCGCTCGTACGTGATCTCGGCGCTCTCCCCCTCATGGAAGAGGGAAAACTGGCTGACTTCCCGGTAAAAATGGACGCGGGAGCCGTTCATCGAAATAATCTCGTCCCCGGCCCGCAGCCCCGCTTTCTGCGCCGGGAACCCGTCCATGACCCCGGTAAGGACCGGCCTGTCGTACCCGACGCTCCCGATCACGATCAGGGCAAAGACCCAGGCCATGATGAAATTAAAGACCGGGCCTGCCGCGACTACGCTGATGCGCGCCCAGACGGACTTCTTGCCGAACGCCCGCTCGTCCGCGCTGTCCTCGTCCTCGCCCTCCATCATGCAGGCGCCGCCGAACGGCAAAAGCTTGATCGAATATTTCGTCTCTCCCTTCGTAAAGCCGACGAGCGTGGGCCCAAGCCCTAAGCAGAACTCGTTGACCCGGATGCCGTTCGCCTTGGCCAACAGGAAATGCCCCAGCTCGTGGAACAAGATGATGACGCTGAAAATGATGATCGCGATTATGATATTCAAATTACCACCTGCTTTCTATGAAATCATGTGCCTCCGCTTCCGTTTCCAGGATCTCTTCCACCGTGGGATCCTCCCGAAAGCGGCACTGCTCCATGCACGCCTGGATGATCTCCGGTATTTCCAAAAAACGGGCCTTCCGGCCTAAGAACAGCGCGACAGCCTTCTCATTCGCCGCATTGTAGGCCGTGGGAACGTTCCCGCCCTTTCGCATGGCCTCGAACGCCAGCCTAAGCCCCGGGAACGTCTCTAAGTCCGGCTTCTCGAACGTCAGGCTCGAAAGCCTGGAAAAATCCAGCCGCTCCCCGCTTAAATGCCTTCTGTGGGGATAATACAGCGCATACTGGATGGGCAGGCGCATATCCGGCGTGCCAAGCTGCGCGATGACCGCGCCGTCCTCATATTCCACCATGGAATGGATCACGCTCTGCGGATGGACGACGACCTCGATCTGCTCCTGCTTAACGCCGAAGAGCCATTTCGCCTCCATGACCTCCAGCCCTTTGTTCACCAATGTCGCGGAATCCACCGTGATCTTCTTCCCCATCGACCAATTCGGATGCTTCAGCGCGTCCTCCACCCGGACATGCTCCAGATCCGCCCGCTTCTTCCCGCGGAACGGGCCGCCGGAAGCCGTCAGGAGGATCCGCTGCACGCGGTTGCCCCGCTCCCCGTTCAAGGCCTGGAAAATGGCGCTGTGTTCGCTGTCCACCGGAAGGATCGGCGTTTGCCGCTCCGCCGCCATCCTCGTGATGATATGCCCCGCCGTCACCAAAGTCTCCTTATTGGCAAGGGCGATCGCCTTCCCAGCCTCGATCGCCGCGACCGTGGGGCGTATGCCAAGCATCCCGACGATCGCCGTCACGAGCAGTTCCGATCCCGGCAGCGTGGCAGCCTCCAGAAGGCCGTCCATGCCGGACGCGACCCGTACCGGGAGGTCCCGCACGCGGGCCTTCAGCTCCTCCGCATCCTTCTCATCCCAGAGGACGGCGAGTTCCGGGCCAAATTCCCGCACCTGCTCCTCCAAAAGCCGCACGTTCCTCCCCGCCGCCAGCGCGACGGCCTTCACGTCCTTTTGCTCCCGGACGATCTCAAGAGTCTGCGTCCCGATCGACCCGGTAGAGCCTAACAAAGCGATTTTTTTCATGACCTGTCCTTTCCGATCCTCCAAACGCCCGGCCTCATAAAGCGAGGACCAGGCGTGCGAAATAGTAAATGACGGGCGCGGTGAAGATCACGCTGTCAAAGCGGTCTAAGATCCCGCCATGCCCGGGGATCAGTTTCCCATAGTCCTTCACCCCGTAATTCCGCTTCACCGCGGAAGCCGCCAGATCCCCGACCATGGAGATCAGCGCGGCGGCGGCGTTAATCCCCGCCAGTAGGAAGACCTGCCGCGTCAAAAGCCCCATCTGCTCCTGGAACGCGAACCCGTAGCAGAGCGTCAGGACCGCTGTCCCGCATACGCCCCCGACCGCCCCTTCCACGGATTTCTTCGGGCTTAGCTTCGGCGCCATCTTGTGTTTCCCGGCCAGCACGCCCACGCAGTAAGCGCAGGTGTCGCATCCCCAGGAACACAAGAAGATCAGCCATACAATATACGCGCCCGCCGGGAGCATCCTTGCGCGGTACACGCCCGAGAGCATCACGGCCACATAGAACACCCCGGCAAACCCGGCAAAGATCTGGTTGGCATGATATTTCGGGAAACAAAAGACATAAGCCGCCATCAGCAGGATCAACAGCCCCAGCGCGAAAACCTCAAAGTCCGGGAAAAAAGAGAATTTAAGATCCAGATAATACAGCGCGGCGGCCGCGTAACCGATCCATCCCGGCAGCGCCTTCTCCATCTGGAACACCCGGTAAAATTCATACAGGCCCCGGATGGAGATCAGGGCAAGGCCCGCCAAAAGCACGTCCCCGCCAGTCACGATCAAAACAAGCGCGACGGCCACCAGCACGATCCCGCTTCGCAAACGTGTACGGAACACCGCTATCCCTCCTTTATGCCGCCGAACCGCCGATCCCTCTTATTATAGTCCTCAATGGCTTTTACTAATTCCTCTTTTGTGAAATCCGGCCAATGCACCGGGGTAAAATACAGCTCGCTGTAGGCGGCCTGCCACAGCAGGTAATTGGAGAGCCGCTGCTCCCCGCTCGTGCGGATCAGAAGATCGGGGGCCGGGATGCCCCTCGTGTCCAAGTACTCCTCGAACTTCCCCTCGTCCAGCTCCTCGGGCGCAAGCCTCCCCGCCCGGCAGTCCGCAAGCATCCGCCGCATCGCGCGCAGCATCTCGTCCCGGCTGCCGTAATTGATGGCGATCTGGAAATTCAGCCCGTCCTGATCCTTAGAAAATTCCTCCAGGTCGCGGATGCTCTCCTGGATATCCGCGTCCAGCCTGGTCTTATCCCCGATCACGCGCACCCGCATATGGTTTTTTTCCGCCGTCTTCCTGCAGTTCTTCATATAATTCCGCAGCAATTTCATAAGGGCGGCCACTTCCTCCTGCGGCCTGCTCCAATTCTCCGTCGAAAACGCATAGACCGTCAAATACTTGATCCCAAGGTTCCATGCCTCACGGCAGATGACCTCCACGTTTTTCGCCCCCTGCGTATGCCCGTAATTCCGCGGCATCTTATGCTGGGCGGCCCACCGACCGTTCCCGTCTAAGATGATCGCCACGTGCTTTGGAACTTCCATAAGGCCCTCCTCTTTCTCTTTGAAAAAAGCTGCCGCAAAATAAACCCTCCTCCTCCCGGCGGATGCGCCATTCGCACCAGCCGGACCGCCGGATCATTTTGCAGCAGCTCCCTCTGTCCAACCGCTATACGGTAAGGATCTCCTTCGTCTTCTCCTCTACCGCCTTGTCGACGTCCGCGATATACTTATCCGTCAACTTCTGAACCTCGCCCTCCAACTGCTTTACTTCGTCTTCGGACACTTCGTTCGATTTCCCCAGCTTCTTCAAGGCGTCGTTGGCGTCGCGCCGGATATTGCGCACGGCCACCTTGGCACCCTCCCCTTTTTTCTTGACGTCTTTCGCAAGCTCTTTCCTGCGCTCCTCCGTCAGTTCCGGGAACACGAGCCGGATCGCCTTGCCGTCGTTCGTCGGGTTGATGCCAAGGTCGGACGTCAGGATCGCTTTCTCGATCTCGCGCACCATGCCCGGCTCCCACGGCTGGATCAAGATCATGCGCGGCTCCGGGACCGAGACGTTCGCCACCTGCTGCAGCCCGGTCGGCGTCCCGTAGTAGTCAACCCGGATCCTGTCCAATACATGGGGATTGGCGCGCCCTGCGCGGATCGAGCCAAATTCAGCCAACAGGTTCTCGTACGATTTTTGCATCTTCTTGTCATACTGCTGTAATCTCTCATCCATACCTGAATCCTCCCTAACCTACTGTGACCTTCGTCCCTGAAAAATTCCCGTCCAGCGCCCGCACGATGCTGTCCTTCCCGTCTAAGCCGAACACATACATGGGCATCTTGTTCTCCATGCAAAGGATCGACGCCGTCAGATCCATGACCGCGAGCTTCCGGTCGATCACTTCCTGGATGGAGATCTCGTCGTACTTCACCGCCGCCGGGTTCGTCTTCGGGTCGCTGTCGTATATGCCGTCAACCGCCTTGGCGAGCAGAATGCCGTCCGCCTCGATCTCGACCGCCCGCAGGACGGTCGCCGTGTCCGTGGAAAAATAAGGATGCCCCGTCCCTCCGGCAAAGAAGCATACGATCCCTTTGGAAAAATACTTCTGAACCCTGTCCTTGGAAAACAGCTTCGTGAACGAGCCGCACGCAAACGGGGTAAGGATCTGCGTCTTCATCCCGACGGAACGGAAGATCTCCGACACATAGATGCAGTTCATGACCGTGGCAAGCATCCCGATCTGATCCGCCTTCGTGCGATCGATCGTCTCGCTCGTCCTCCCGCGCCAGAAATTGCCGCCGCCGATAACGATCCCGACTTCCGTCCCTTTGTCTACGGCCTGCTTTACCTGCCCCGCGACAGCCGTGACGGTCGCTTCGTCAAATCCGGAATGCTTCTCCCCCGCCAGCGCTTCCCCGCTTAATTTCAATAATATCCTCTTCATAGAACGCCCCTTATCCATTCATCCGTCTCATTTCTTCGCAAAAAAACTGTCCATGTCCACGTCCGCGTAGCACTGGGAGCAGAAGCCCTCGATGACCGCTCCGTTATTGATCTGCACGGAACGGGACTTGATATTCCCGACAACGACTGCGGAAGTGTCCACGACAACCGGGCCTTTCACGTCGATGTCGCCCTTGATCGCGCCCGCGATGACCGCGCTGGTAGCGGAAATGTTGCCGACCACGATCGAGCCAAGCCCGATCTTCACCGTACCACTGGAATCGATCTCCCCTTCAATCTTAGCCGCGTCCGCAAAAAACTCGGAAGACTTCGCGTTCCCCTTCATGCTCCCGGTGATCGTCATCTTGCCGTTGCAGTGGACGTTCCCTTCCAGCCTGCCGCGCAGCTCGAACGACCCGGTCGCTTCCAGATCGCCCTTTAAGGCGGTCCCTTCCGTGATGACGGTCACTTCATCGGACACCTCATCCGTAAATCCTGCGGAAGGCTGCGCGTCCATGACAGTCTCCGTGCTTTCTGTAACAGTTGCATCCATAGCGTTCTCTGTGCTCACGATCGTTTCCTCCTTATGCGTCGGCACCTCCGCCGTGACAAGCTCTACTTTTATCTCATTCTGGCCTTCCTGGCCCGCTGCGGCCGCATTCCCGGCCGGAGCCTGCACCTTCTCTAACAGCCCGCTCATCTTCTCCATCTCAGACTTCGCGTCGATCTCCTGCTCCAACGTGTTCACGACAAGATCCGGCTGCGCCGCGTTCTGCACCTCTTCCCCCGGGAGCAGCTCGTTCACCGCCTGGGACAAATCCTCCTTGAAATCCTTAAAAAAACTCATCTGCGTACCTCCATAAAATATTTTCCGGCTCATTCAACACTGTCCGCCGGGATGTGCTGCACCGGCTTTGTATCTTCATCAATCGGGAGCAATTCCACCCCCATTGCCTGCAATTTGTCGATCATCGGCCCCAGGGCCTCGACCGTGGCCGCCTTCGCGTCCGCGTCATGCATCAGCACGATGGAAGTCTGATACCTCCCAACGTCATTCAGCACATTCTGGATCAGCTCGTCCGGGGTATATGCCTGGCTCGTGGCGTCCCCGCTCGCGACGTTCCAATCATAATAGGTGATCCCTTTCTCGTTCAGATAGCGGATGAACACCTTCATGTCCAGGTTGCTCACCTGGTTGCTGCTCCCGCCCGGGAACCGCATGATCATGGGCTTCTCCCCGGTCACTTCCTCCAGGTAGGACTGCAGATGCTCCACATCCTCGGAAAAGGACTCCAGCGACTCATAGATCACATTATACTTATGCGTATAGGAATGCATCCCCAGCGTATGCCCCTCAGCGAGGATGCGCCGATACAGCTCCCGCGACTCCTCGTCCTCCTTGCCGATCACGAAAAAGGTCGCCTTGACATTCTTTTCCTTTAAGATATCCAGGATCTCCGCCGTGTTCCCGCTCGGCCCGTCGTCAAACGTAAGATATACTTTCGGCGCCTCTTCCTGCACGGTCTGCGTCCCTTCCGCTTCCCCCGCCGCGGGGAGCGCCGCGTCCTCCGCCGCAATCCCTGATCCTTGCGCACTGCCTTCCGGCACGGCGCCGGACACCTCCTGCGTAGCCTGCGCCGCCTTGGCCTGGTTCTTCTCCTGCTCCTCCACTACCTGTTCCACCGAAATGACGGACGCCGACAATTCATCCAGCTTATCCTCCAACAGCAGCAGCTTGACCAAAAGGAACACTCCCAGCACGGTCGCCGCCAAAAGCCACAGCAGGATCCCAAGGACGATCGACGTCTTCATCTTATTGATCCGCTTACGCCGGAGCTGCTGCTCGAGTAAGCTATTGGCTGCTTTATCTTCCATGTATTGACCTCCTAGGCCTTTGCGATACTAGTTATTATTGTAACACATTTTTCCGAAAACGCATTAATAAAATTTGAAAAACCTGTACTATTTTTCAAGAAATTGCGTTTTATTTTCTGTCTATTTCGCACCATTATGCGTTGTTTTCAGCAAACAGCGCGAGTTTTTTCAAGTTTTCCCATGCGATGAGGCGTCCAAAAGCAGCCAGCGCCGCATCGTCTCCATGAGCTTCCCGACGTCCAGCGGCTTCGCGAGATGCTCGTTCATCCCGGCGTCCTTCGCCTTCTGGATGTCCTCGATGAACGCGTTCGCCGTCATGGCCACGATCGGGACCTTCTTTTCCCGGCCCTCTTCGAGCCTGCGGATCGCGCGCGTCGCGTCGTAACCGTTCATCACGGGCATCTGGATGTCCATGAAGACCAGATCGTAATACCCTTCCGGCTGCCAGCGCACCTTGTCGACCGCCTCCTGCCCGTTCTCGGCGATCTCCACCTGCGTGCCTGCCATGCCGATGACCTCGGCGGCGATCTCCCGGTTCAGCTCGTTGTCCTCCACCAAAAGGACGCGCTTTCCCGCAAAAAGGCTCTCATTAAAGTCTATGCTGTCCGCCACGATATGCTCCCCGCTGCCCGGCAGGAAGCGCTTGAGCGCATAGACCAGCCGCGAATAGAACAGCGGCTTGGGGATGAACCCGTCCACCCCGGCGTCCCGCGCTTTCGCCTCGATGTCCGTCCAGTCGTAGGCGGAGAGTATGATCACCGGGATCTCCTTGCTGACCGTGTCGCGGATCGCGCGCGTCGTCTCCACGCCGTCCATCCCCGGCATCTTCCAGTCGACGATCATCGCGAAATAATCCTCGCCCCGGCTGTGCGCCTGCCGCACCTTCTCGACCGCCTCGCTCCCGGACAGGACGCTCTCCTCTTTCATGCCCATGTTCCGGAGCATCATGCAGACGTGCTCGCAGGCGTCCTTCTCATCGTCCACCACAAGGACGGGCAGCCCCTTCAATTCCTCGATGGATTCCATTTCCTGCCCGGAAAGCTTCAGCAGCACATTGACCGTGATGCGCGTGCCGCGGTTCAGCTCGCTCTCCACGTTGATCGTGCCGCCCATCATCTGCACGATGTTCTGGGTGATCGCCATGCCAAGCCCGCTGCCCTGCTCCTTGCTGACCCTGGAATCCTCCGCCCGCTCAAAGGGCTGGAAGAGCTTGGGGATAAATTCCCTGGACATACCGATCCCGTTGTCCTCAAATACAAATTCATAACAGCCGATGCCGCTCTGCTTCGAGGCCTGCTCGCAGATGCGCAGCGTGACCCGCCCGCCTTTTGGCGTGTACTTGACCGCGTTGGAGATCAGGTTCATGAACACCTGCTGGAGGCGCACGGCGTCCCCCAGCACCTTCTCATGCCGCAGGTTCTCGATATTCACCTTCAGCTCCTGCTCTTTTTCCGCCATGTTCGGCTTTATGACCTCGATGATGCTCTGCAGCATATCGGGCAGGCTGAACTCCTCTTCGTTCAAGGAGATCTTCCCCGTCTCCACCTTGGACATATCCAGGACCTCGTTGATGAGGTTCAAGAGCAGGTTGCCGGAAGCGGAGATCTTCTTCAGGCAGTCCCTGATCCGCTCGGGGTCGTCAAGATGCGCGCCCGCGATGGCAGTCATGCCGATGATGGCGTTGAGCGGCGTGCGGATGTCGTGCGACATCCGGGAAAGGAAGTCGCTCTTCGCCTCGTTCGCGCGGTTCGCGGCCTCGTACGCCTCCCGCATGGCCTCCTTGCTCCGCTGCTCCGTCTCCAACTGCTTCAACTCCCGCTGCTTGCGCTCGTTGACGTTCTTGATGAACAGCAAGATCCGCTTGCTGCCGTCACGCACCATGCTGCGCAGTGAAAATGCGAACCACTCGTAATGCCCCTCCGGCACCTTCATCTGGAACTCGCAGGCAAAGTCCATGTTCCGCCCCTCGCTCTGGCTGTTTAAGTACTCCGGATCCATGACCTTCCGGTATTCTTCCCTGGAATCCGGGTGGAGGATCTCCACTACGTTCCGCCTCAGTGCCTGGCTGTAATGCTTCCCGTGCTTTTCCCGGACGATATGGTGCCCGTCGAACACGACTTTATAGATCGTGTCCGTCTCCAGCCCGATCTCATAGATCGCGTCGTAAGAATCCGAGATGGCGTAGGCCAGCAGCGTATTGTCGTATTCACGGCGCAAAGACTCCTGCTTCTCCCCCGTAATGTCCAAAACGTTGATGTTCACGCACTCCGGCTTGTTCTTCTTGCTGGAAAGGAGCTTGACCTCGATCCTGTTCCAGGTCGGCTCGTTGTCCTCCTTTCGGATGCTCATGCATTCGATCGTCAAAAAATCCGTTTTCTCATTCAGATATTTCTTGAGATATTTCAGGCTCAGGAACTCCTTCACCTTCTTTTTCTCTTCCCCGGCGACCTGGCTGCTGATGACCTTCAAAAGCTCGGAATATTTTCCCTGCCAGCGCAGGACATCCTGCAAATTCTCAGGCATCCGCAGCACATGGTAAGTCTCCACGCAAAGATCCGCAAAATAGCTGCCCGCGAACTGGTTGCTGAAGGAGCTGACGGCCAGGCGGTTCATCTTCAGCTCTTCCTGCCTCTCCTGGCTTTCTTTAAGTTCCGTCCAGCTTTCCTGGACGTCATGCATCGTGCCTACGATGCGCACCGCGGCGTTCCTTTCAAAAATGATCTTCCGGTAGACCCGGAACCAGCGCATCCCTTCTTTCGTCTTGATCCGGACGTCAAAATTCTCCTCGCCGCCGTCCAGCAGGATGGAAGACATCTTCGGGATATCCTCCTGCGCCACGATGTTCCCCCGCAGGATCTCCTGGCTGTAATTCTCGATGACTTTTTTCTGGTTGCCGCCCCCTTCTTCCCCGAACAGGTACAAGAACATCTTGTCCTCTTTCATGTGGTACTCAAATAAGATATCCGCGCTGCTCTCCAGGGCTAAGCGGTACATCTCGCGTTCCTGCTGGAGCTGCAGCTCCAACAGCTTCTTCTCCGTCATGTCCGTCATCGTCCTCTGGATGACCGGATGCCCCTCCTTGTCTTCCTTCAGGAATTGGGTGCTGGCAAAGATCCAGTGGAGTTCGCCGCTCTTCGTCCTCGCCTGGTACTCGAATTTGACGATGTCGCCCCTCTTGCGCAGTGCCTTCGACAGCGACCGGATCTTGATCTTGTCCCGGTCCACCACATGGCTCGCCACGCCGCCGTCAAACCCGTCGTTGATGCATTCCTCCATCGTGTCGTAACCAAGCATATACAGCGCCGCCTGGTTCATCGTCAGGATCTTGCACTTGTCCCCCTCCAGACGCAGGTAACGGATGATCCCGCACTCGATCGTATTGTAAATGCTGTCCAACAACAGCTTTTGTTCCTGTAACCGCTCTTCAAAGATTTCATCATCCATACAACTAACCCTCTCAACCGCCTACTCGATTTTGCAATGACTTGCTTTTGATTCTATCATACCCTTTAGCCGATCGAATTGCAAGAAAAAAAAGACGGACGGCTCTTCGCGCCATCCGCCTTTTCCGCCCGTGCACGGCTAAACCTGCAATCTTAGGGCGTTCCCGCCCCCGCTCACGCGATGGAGGCTACCTTGTAATCCTTCGCTTCCACGGCTTCCTTCAAAACCGCGTCCGCGACTTCCCCGTTCAGCTTCACGACGGCCGTCCCGGCCTCATGGCTCACCGACGCCTCCGCGACGCCCGGGATCTCCTCTAAACACTTCTTGACGGTCGCCTCGCAATGGGCGCACATCATTCCCTCGATCTTCATGGTCTTTTCCATTCCTGTTTCCTCCTTTTTCCCACTTTTCTCACTTTGCCCGCTTTTCTCTTTTTCCCGGCCCGACGCTTTGCCTTTGCCCGGCGCGCGCCGCTTCTTTAGACGCCTGTCTTTTTTCGCGTCATAGATCCGGACCAGGTTCAGCCGCAGCGCGTTCGTCACGACGCAGAAGCTGGACAGGCTCATCGCCGCCGCCCCAAACATCGGATTTAGCTGCCAGCCGAAAATGGGGATCCAAACGCCCGCCGCGAGCGGTATCCCGATGACGTTGTAAAAGAACGCCCAGAACAGGTTCTCATGGATGTTCCGGAGCGTCGCGCGGCTAAGCCGGATGGCCGCCGGGACGTCGCTCAGGCGGTTCTTCATCAGCACGACGTCCGCCGCGTCTATGGCGATATCCGTGCCTGCGCCGATGGCGATCCCGATATCCGCCCGCGTAAGCGCCGGGGCGTCGTTGATGCCGTCCCCGACCATCGCGGCCTTCCCCTCTTTTTGCAGGGCGCGCACCACGCTTTCCTTGCCGTCCGGCAAAACGCCCGCGATCACCTCGTCCACGCCCGCCTGCCTGCCGACCGCCTGCGCCGTCCGCTCGTTGTCCCCCGTCAGCATGACGACGCGGATCCCCATGTCCCTAAGCTGCTTTACCGCCTGCGGGCTGTCCTCTTTTATCAGATCCGCGACGGCTATGATCCCTAACAGCTTCCCGCCTTTCGCAAAGAACAGCGGCGTCTTCCCTTCCTTTGCCAGGCGTTCTGCCTGCCGTTCCATGGCGGATGGGATGGACGCGCGCTTAGACAGGAACGACGCGTTCCCGCCGCAGGCCTCCGCCCCGTCGACGACGCCGGAGAGGCCGTTCCCCGGCAGCGCGGCGAACGACGCGGCTTCTTTTTCCGCCACGCCCTTCCCCCTGGCATATTCCAGCACGGCCTTCGCCAGGGGATGTTCGCTCTTTTTCTCCAGCGCGTACGCCGTCTCCAAAAGCTCCTGCTCCGTGAAGCCCTCCCCGGGCAGCAGATCCGTCACCTTCGGCTCCCCGCCCGTCACGGTCCCCGTCTTGTCAAGAGCGATGACTTCCGTCCGCCCGGCCGCCTCCAGGGAGGCCGCCGTCTTGAACATGATGCCGTTCTTCGCGCCCACGCCGCTCCCGACCATGATCGCGACCGGAGTCGCCAAGCCAAGGGCGCAGGGGCAGCTTATCACAAGGACGGAGATCGCGCGCGCCAGCGCGAACCCCACACTCTGCCCGGCCAGGAGACAGAC
>CANQTH010000046.1 GCA_947626795.1 uncultured Lachnospiraceae bacterium | reverse complement strand
ACCAGTCCAACCAGGGCGTGCTGTCCCTGCTTGGGTAATCTCCTTAATCCGTACAGCAGGACTGTACTCCATAAAAGAACGAGTCCCTCGACTGCGGCATCCCGCAGCGGGGGATTCTTCTTGCTTTTCCCTAATTCACGAACCACCAGCCCCGCTGATGGTTTGCCATTGGCTCTACTGGGCCGACATTTCTTTTCCCTTTGATCCTTCCTGCCACTTTTGATACACTCATTTTCGGCGGGATCGATACATCTGGACATGATCTGGCATTGTCGCCGCCTTTTATGATCGTCACTTCTTCCATTTTACAGACTTTGCCTGGAATCTCCCCCACTTCCCTGCGTAATGCCCCAAACATCGCTTTTCTACAATATTTTGGAATTTTGGAATAAATACAATATGATATGTGCAATTATATCTGCTATGTGCTAAACTTAAATCGTCCATTGGACACCTCCGCTGTATTTTGATATGGTTTGCCAGACCTACATCCATTATACAGAGGAGTTTTTTATTTCGGTACTCTGCTCACCGCCTCCGGCATCTGTTAGTCTCCCCAGCTCCGCTGGGAGATTTATACTGTTTCATTAAAAACTGCGCATATGTTTCCCACGTTCTCCCCGCCTGATCAAGACTCATTCGCGAGCCTTGGCGCGAGATTCGGGTCGTAACAGATCAGCCTCCGGCTTTCCTGTTATGAAATCCTCCGCCCCATTCCAGATCGCTTTCAGCGGGAACGGATCCCCTCTTGGCTGAATCTTCGTATACTTGCGGATTTTGCAACAGCACAACGTCCCGGACTGAACAGTTCCCCGGAGCTTCTTTCGCCGACATCTTCTGATCGGAATCTCTGCGCCCTACACTCCATTTCGGTCGGCGCAAACGCGTGCCGCTGACACACAGCGTCCTCGCGCAGCATTGAGCAATTAGAGGGGGTCGGCCAGAAAGCAGTGAAAGAGTGCGAAAGACCCCCACCACAAATACCAGCCTGTTACTCACCATCTATAAACACGAAATGCTTCTCCCATCTGTCCAAAAAGCCATAAGGCAAATGAAACACAATATCAATTGTGTTTCATTTGCCTTACACACTATATATCGGCACTGCCCGAAATTACTTTAGGGCTTTTTAAAATTTTTTTTGCGCCCCTGATCTTGCGCGCCCGCAGCCCCCGGCCGGGCGTCCGCTACGGGATCTGGATCCCAAGCTTGGCATACGGGATAGAATCATACGACTCTTCTTCCGTATCCGCGGCGACCCCTAAGAACTCAAATTCCAGCGCCGCCTCTTTCTGCCCGTCATACGGGAAAAGGACGTAGGACGTGACAGCCCCGCCTTTTTCCAGTCGGTTGACCGCGTTCGTGTCCAGCATGGGGATGAAGTCCGTCCCCTCGCTGCTCATGGAAACGTCCGGGACAAGGAGTTCCGCATGGCTCCAAAAATCATTGCAGGAGTTGGCGCCCTGCGCATAATCCTCTAAAAATGCTTCCGGGAACTCGCAGCCCCGCGCCTCATACCCTTTCGGCTGGCTTTCCGCATATTCCAGTTCCAGCATCAGGGCGACTTTCGTCTTGACGGCCCGCTTGACCTGGATCCCGTCCCCTTCTTTTCCGATCTCAAAGGCTGTATTCTGCGAATTGTCGATCGTGACCGGGAAACGGAGATTCCAGTCGCCGTGCTGCGCGGACGCGTCGTCATGCCCCCAGTCGTATCCCGAAGCGGCGCGCCCTTCTTCCAGCTCCGCCTCGTCATACCCAAACAGCCGCTCCGTCTTTAAGTCTACCGTAATGGTCTTGCCCGCCATCACGCCGCAGTCGTCCGTGGCGGCGTTCCCGCAGTCGCCCGTGACGTCGCCCGGCTTTTCCGGATTTAACGCGACCTGCATCAGATCCTGGCCCGCGCACGCCCAGAACGCCGAAAGATAGATCTCGTTCATCTTGGCATACGTATTTTCCCCGATCTTCGTAAACGGCCCGTCTGTCCAGCCCAGCGAATAATATTCGTCCGAATCGCCCACGCCCTCGACGTCGATCTTCAGCCCAGGCCCGTCTGTCCAGCCGTCGATCTGCTCTTTCCCGGCCAGCTTCTCATTATCCGTCTTCAACACCAGGGCATAATACAGGACATACCCGTCGCAATATACATCCGACACGGAGAGCGTCGTCCCGTTGTCGCTTGCCGACACCACATAGCCTTCCTCGCCCTGGCGCCGCTCCATTTCCTTCTCGATCGGTACCGCGTACTTCCCGACCCTTTCATATTTTTCCAATTCCCCGATATACAGATCCTCGGGATGTTCCTGCGCGTTCTGGATCAGCTTCCCGAACACCGCGCTGAAAACCCCTTCCGCAAACGCCGGGTTCGCCGCCCCCGCCGCGCCGATGGCCACGACTGCCGCTGCCGCCATGCCCGCAGCAATCTTCCACGCTTTTTTCCGCTTCTTTGCGCGCGCTTCCTTTTCCGCCTGCCGCACCTTCTGCCGGACCCGCCCCTTATGGGCCTCCATCTCCTCCCGTGACGTCTCTTCCTCTTCATACTCCATGTAGTCCGTCTCCACCTCATTCAGCAATTCATAGATGTTCTTTTCTTTTTTCATACCGATCACCTCTCTGCCTGAAATTTTTTGCGGATCTTATGCCGCCCCCGGGAAATGCGGTTATAAATGACGTCCGCCTTCATCCCCGTTTCCCTGCTGACTTCTCCCACCGTTTTCTCCTCCACGTACAATTTTAAGAACAGCTCCTTGTCCTCGGGCTTTAGGCAGTCCAGCATCTTCTCCACTTCCTCCGATATCTCCCTGCCGATCATCCCCGCGAGCATGCTGTCCCCTTCCGCGAGCTGCACGCCGTCTATGTCCACCGTCTCCAGCTCTTTCCGGTATTGCCGCAGGTAGTCGATCGAGCGGTACCTGGCGATGGCCGCCGCCCAATTCTTGAACGTATTCCGGCTCTCGTCGAACGCCTGGATATTCTGCCAGATATTCATCAGCACGTCGTCGAAGCATTCCTCCTGCCGCTCCGGCATCCCGAACAGATGCTTCCGGATGATGGACATCAAAAACCCGCCGTATTCGTCTATCACATACATCAGGGCTTTCTCGTTGTGACGCCGCAACTGCTGGACGTAGTTGTTTTCCACGATCTTCATAGACCCTCCTCACCTCGCCTTCGATTGCAACTACACTTATTATTACGGACTGCGCGGCGGATTTCTATCATACCCGCACGTAAAATCCCCTTCTTTGCATTTTGGGACGGATATGTTATAATGATAAGAACTATTGGCAGGCCTGCCTGCCGCAAAACCAATGAGAAAGGACGCGACCATGGAAGGAGTCTTATTCTATTTCATCATTTCCTATCTTTCCGGCAATATCCTATACGCGTGCGTCTGGGGCCGGCTGATCGGGCATAAGGACATCACGGAGGGGACCCGCGACCGCAATCCCGGAGCCGCGAACGCATTCATGCAGTCCGGCTTCCTGTGCGGGACGCTGGCGCTCCTGTGCGATATCCTAAAAGGTTTTTTCCCCGTGTGGTACTTCGTGCGCCATACAAAATACGGGGGCTTCGCGCTCGCGCTCATCATAGCCGCCCCCGTGCTTGGGCATATTTTCCCACTGTTCCATCATTTTCACGGCGGGAAAGGCATCTCCGTTTCCTTCGGATGCCTGCTTGGGCTGTACCCCAGCCTGGCCCCCGCGCTGACCCTCGCCGGATGCTTCCTCGCGTACTCCCTGGTCCTGGTGGTGTCGCCGCATTACCACCGCACCTTCATCACTTACCTGACGGCCTCGCTGCTTTCGTTTTTCACCATAAAAGCAGCCCCCGTCCGCCTGGGCTTCTGGCTGATCTCCGGCGCCGTGATCGGAAAGCTGCTGTCCTGCGATGAAAAAAACGAGCCATGCAAGGTGAAACTGCTATGAATATTTTAATCTTATCCTGCGATACCGGGGGCGGCCACAACTCGACCGGGCTTGCGGTCTTAGAAGAGCTGCGCCGCCGCGGGCATCAGGCCATTTTGAAAGACCCGTTTTCCCTCTCCAAAAATTTTATCGCGCGAAACGTCGGAACCGCCTATGTGAAGCTTGTCCAGAAAAACCCGAAAGCCTTCGGGGCCTTATACCATTTGGGCATGCTCGTCACGAAGTTCCACTTCAAATCCCCCGTCTATTACCTGAACGGCCTGATGGCCGGGCATATGGCGGATTTTCTGGAACAGGGCCGTTTCGACGCCGTCGTCATGCCGCACTTATATCCGGCGGAGATCCTCACGTACTTGAAGCGCAAGGGCTTCCCCTGCCCCAAGACGCTTTTCATCGCCACGGATTATACCTGCATCCCGTTTACGGAAGAGACGGACTGCGACTATTACGTCATCCCGCACAAGGCCCTTGCGAACGAATATGTCCGGCGCGGCGTCCCAAAAGAAAAGCTCCTGCCGTTCGGCATCCCGGTCCGGCGCGCCTTCACCCAGAACCCTGGCAAGGCGGCCGCGCGCAGGCAGCTCGGACTTTCCGAGGCCGCGACTTACTTCCTGATCGCCGGGGGCAGCATCGGGGGCGGAAAGCTCCGGCAGCTCGTGGGCTGCCTGGCGAAACGCCTCTCCGGCCAGGAGCATATCATCGTGATCTGCGGGAAGAACGAGCCGCTGCGCCAGTCGCTGGAAAAGGCCTACGGCTCCAACCCCAGAGTGTCCGTCCTTGGGACGACGCAAAAAATGGCCGCTTACATGGAGGCCTGCGACGTCTTATATTCCAAGCCGGGCGGCCTCTCCTCCACGGAAGCTGCCGTGGCCGGGATCCCGCTCGTCCATTTCACGCCGATTCCCGGATGCGAGAGCCGCAACCGGGCCTTTTTCCAAAAACGCGGGATGTCCGTCTCAGCCAAACGCGTGCGCGCGCAGGCCATGCTCGGGAAAAAGCTTCTAAGGAATCGGGACGCATTGGAAAAAATGGCGGAATGCCAGAGAAAAAACACTTCCGGAAACGCCGCAGGGAAGATCTGCGGCTTCATAGAAAAAATGTAAAAGCTGATCGGTAAAAAAATACAGGGCCGCCGCCTGCGGATTCCCATCCGTCCAGGCGACAGCCCTTTTTTGCATACAATATGCGGCTGGTCTTATTTCAACGTTACCTTCGCGCCTTCTGCTTCCAGCTTGGTCTTGATCTCTTCCGCTTCCGCCTTCTCCGCGCCTTCCTTTACGACCTTCGGAGCGCCGTCTACGACTTCCTTCGCTTCCTTTAAGCCCAGGCCCGTCACTTCGCGGACAACCTTGATGACCTTGACCTTGTTCGGGCCAACTTCCGTCAGCTCAACGTCAAACTCGGTCTTCTCTTCTGCCGCAGCCGCGCCTTCGCCGCCTGCCGCCGCAACTACAACGCCCGCAGCCGCGGATACGCCAAACTCTTCCTCGCACGCTTTTACTAACTCATTCAGCTCCAATACGCTTAATTCCTTGATCGCCTCAATAAATTCTTCTGTTGTCAACTTCGCCATTCTTATTTCCCTCCATTTTCAATCTGATCTTTCTCATTCCTATTATTCTGCTGGGGCTTCTGCCGCTTCTGCAGGAGCTTCTTCCGCCGCTTCCGCCGGGGCTTCTGCCTCTGCCTCCGCCGGAGCCTCTGCCTGCGCGCCTGCCGCGCCGCCCTGCTCCGCGATCTGATTCAGGACGCGCGCCAAATTGGTGATCGGGGACTGGATGCTCCCTAAGAACTTGGAAAGCAGCTCTTCCCTCGACGGCACGCTCGCGATCGCCTTGATCCCAGCCGCGTCGTAAAATACCCCTTCCACGACGCCCGCCTTTAATTCCAGCGCCTCCGCGTCTTTTGCGAATTTCGCGAGGATCCTCGCCGGAGCGGTCGCGTCGTCCTTGGAGATCGCGATCGCGTTCGGCCCTTCCAGCAAATCGGAAAGCCCTTCGCAGTCCGTCCCCTTAAATGCAAAGTTCATCAACGTATTCTTGTAAACTTTATAAACGATACCAGCTTCGCGCAACTGTTTCCTCAATCGCGTGTCTTCGTCCACATTCAAGCCACGGTAATCCACTAACACTACGGACTGCGCGTCTTTGATATGGTCCGAAATCTCCTGTACAATCGGCTGTTTTAACTCTACTTTCGCCACGGATCGTACACCTCCTTCTATTTTTTGTCCGGCCTGCAGCCACAGGCCTCGCGCGGCTGCCGCCGCGCGGTTCCGGCTTTTGAATCACGGTCGCCTGCAATTCAAAAGCCCCTTTGTCCGAGACAAAGAGGCTTGAAATCATTCTGATCCTTCAATCCTCGGCAGGCCCTACGGTTACGCCTTGCGGCGCCTGCTGTCTTCGGAAAAGCTGCGATCTCACAGCTTATTAACTATAACATGGTCTATTTTGGATGTCAACCTTTATTTTATTTACATTAATTTTACTTACATTAATTTCAGGACGTTGACCTTCACGCCCGGCCCCATCGTGGAGGTCATTGTGACGCTCCTCAGATACTGGCCCTTGACCGCGGATGGCCTTGCCTTGATGATGGCATCCATAAGAGTCTGGAAGTTGTCCGCTAATTGTTCTTCTGTAAAAGATGCTTTTCCAATCGGCACATGGACAATGTTTGTCTTGTCTAATCGGTATTCGATCTTACCTGCCTTGATATCGTTCACTGCCTTCGTGACGTCCATTGTGACAGTCCCCGCCTTCGGGTTCGGCATCAGGCCCTTCGGCCCAAGCACGCGGCCAAGACGCCCGACAACGCCCATCATGTCCGGGGTAGCGACTACCACGTCAAAATCCAGCCATCCTTCGTTCTGGATCTTCGGGATCAGCTCGTCGCCGCCGACGTAATCCGCCCCTGCGGCCTGCGCCTCGTCCACCTTCTCGCCTTTCGCGAACACCAGGACCTTCACGCTCTTGCCCGTCCCATGCGGAAGCACGACCGCGCCGCGGATCTGCTGCTCTGCATGGCGGCCGTCGCAGCCCGTCCGGATATGGACTTCGATCGTCTCGTCAAATTTTGCGGATGCCGCCTTCTTTACAAGGCTGATCGCCTCCGCCGCGTCGTATTGCGTTGTCCTGTCAATGGCCTTTGCAGCCTCCTGATATCTCTTTCCTCGTTTCATCCTAATAACCTCCTAGTGGTATTATCGGGAGATTCCCTCCCACATTTCCTGTGCGGCACCCGCCGTTCCCGCGGGCCTGCCGCGCCTGCGTCGGCTTTTTACGCGACGGCTTTGCCTTCCGGCTTCCCCGCCTTATTTTTCCACTTCGACGCCCATGCTCCGAGCGGTCCCGGCGATCATGCTCATCGCCGCTTCTAAAGAGCCTGCGTTTAAGTCCGGCATCTTCAGCTCCGCGATCTCCTGGAGCTTCGCCTTGGAGAGCGTCGCCACCTTCGTCTTGTTCGGCGTCGCGGAACCGGACTTGATGTTGCACGCCTTCTTGATCAGCACCGCTGCCGGAGGCGTCTTCGTGATGAAGCTGAAGCTCCTGTCCGCGTACACGGTGATCACGACCGGGATGATCAGGTCGCCCTGGTCCGCCGTCCTCGCGTTAAACTGCTTCGTGAACTCAACGATATTCACGCCATGCTGCCCCAGGGCCGGGCCTACAGGCGGCGCTGGCGTAGCTTTCCCGGCAGGGATCTGTAATTTGATATATCCTTCTACTTTCTTTGCCATTTTGGAAATTCCTCCTTTACTTCTTACAGGAAAACCTGCTGCTTTGCATCTTATAGCTTTTTAATGTCTGTGAAACTTATCTCTACCGGCGTTTCACGGCCGAACAGATCAACATTGATCGTGACCATCTGCTTCCCGTGGTTCATGGACTGGATGACGCCGACGGTGTCCTTCCATACCCCGCCGATGACGCGGATGGAATCGCCTTCCCCGAAGTTCACGACCACTGCCCGGTCCTTCTTAACGTCCGCAGCCGGATCGCCGTCAACATGGATGCCTAATGGCCTCATCTCTTCTTCCGTGAGCGGCACGGGCTTTGAGCCGGGCCCGACAAACCCGGTGACGCCCCTCGTGTTGCGGACCACGTACCATATGTCGTCATTCATGACCATATTGATAAGGACATAGCCTGGGAACATTTTTTTCTCAGACGCTTCCTTCTTGCCGTTCTTGATCTCCACAACGCTCTGCATCGGGACCATCACTTCCAGGATCTGATCCTCCAAATGCCGGTTCTCAACGGTTTTCTTGATGTTTTCCTTGACTTTGTTTTCATAGCCAGAATAGGTATGGACCACATACCAGTTTGCCTCTGCCATATACCACCTATGCCTCCTGTCAATTGCTGCTGCCCGCCTCTGCAAAAACGGGCCTTCCGGGCTGCATTACAGGCCTACCAGGGCATCCACGCCATACTTGAAGACCGTATCCAGCACGGCAATGATGATCCCTAAGATAATCGAAACGATTACGACCGCGGCCGTCTGCCTGCCAAGCGATTTCTTATCCGGCCAGATGACCTTGCCAAATTCCGTCTTCACGCCCTCAAACCAGCTCGTTTTTGATTCTTTCTCCGTGTTGGCCTCTCCCATGATCCTCACTCCTTTTGCCTTTACTTCGTCTCCTTATGCAACGTATGCCTCCTGCAGAACCTGCAATACTTCCGGATCTCCATTCTGTCAGGATGGGTTTTCTTGTCCTTGGTCATGTTGTAATTCCGCTGCTTGCATTCCGTACATGCCAATGTGATCTTTGTGCGCACAACTTCCACCTCCACTTACTTTCTTTCTGAGTGTAACGTCCCAGGGATCCCTCCCATGCGCAATGCCGCGCGGCCAGCCGCTGCTTCCCGCAGCCCGCCGGAGGCCTGGTCAGCTACTTTTAAGCATAAAAAAAGACCTACTTCCATGACTTATCCAATATAGCACAATTTGCACACTTCCGTCAACACTTTATTGCAAAAAAACACATTTCATACTATAATAAGCATGGATTGGGAAAACGTTTCTGTTTCGATCGCCTGGCGCGCGATCCGGGATATCCGTTTTGCGCCCGGGAAACCAAGAGCCAAGGAGGGCATCTGATATATGAGGTATAAAATACTTTTGGCAGGAAACAACGACACCATCATCAATGATTTTTTCTCGCAATTGGACGACCGGGTCGAATTTCTGACGACGTCGCTGCGGCGGGACGACATCCTGACGCACATCACGTATTTCCAGCCCGACATCCTTTGTTACTGCGGATATAACGAGACATGGGAATCCGTGAACAAGATCGCGATGCTGAAGCAGCGCCTGGACGAGGAAGACATCGCCGTGGCCGTGACCGGGGCGGAGGAGGACCTCAACGTCTTCCTGCGCGAGGGGTTTGCGGTGGCGAACCTGACGATCCCCAAGCCCCAGCGTTCCTCCGAGATCGTGGACCGCATCGTAAAATATATGGAAGAGACGGGGCGCGCCGCGCGCAAGCAGATGGAAGCAGGGCTGCTCGCCACAATGCCGCAGCCAAGGGCAGCGCAGACCAGAACTCCCTTCACGCAGGCTGGAGCGGCGGCCCAGGCGCAGGCCGGAACCCCCTTCACACAGGCCGGGGCGGCGGCCCAGGCGCAGACCGGAACCCCCTTCACACAGGCCGGGGCGGCGGCTCAGGCGCAAGCCGGAACCCCCTTCACACAGGCTGGGGCGGCGGCCCAGGCGCAGGCCGGAACCCCCTTCACACAGGCCGGAACGGCGGCCCAGGCGCAGACCGGAACCCCCTTCACACAGGCCGGAACGGCGGCACAGGCGCAGGCCGGGGCGACGCCTCATATGGCGCAGGCAGCGCAGGACCAGCCCCAGCCGACGGGCAGCGCGCCAGACGCCTCACCCCATATCAACCCATCTTCCCTGCTGCACGAGGTCAACGCGTTCTTCGACTCCCACGAGCGCAAGCACATCCTCGTCATCGACGATAACCCGACGATGCTCAAAGTCATCCAGGACCACCTGCACGAGGAGTACGAAGTCGCCACCGCGATCAGCGCGCGCGTCGCCAGGCGTTTCTTATCTAATAAAAAAACGGACTTGATCTTATTGGATTACGAGATGCCGGACACGGACGGGCCGTCCCTTTTGGCTGAGCTGCGCAAAAGCCCCGCCACCAAGGACATCCCCGTCATCTTCGTGACCGGGGCCACCGAGCGGCACAAGATCGCCCAGGCCCTCGTGATGAAGCCGCAGGGATACCTGCTAAAACCGATCGACCGCGGCAAGCTGCTTGCCGCCATCAATAAAGTTTTGAGAGGGCCTGAAAATGGAAAATGACACGGAACTGACGATCATTGGTTTTATCGATACGGATATCCTCCGGAAAATGTCGGACGCGTTCTCCGCCATGACGGGAATGTCCCTCATGGTCACGGACAACGACGGGAAGCCGATCCTGGAGGATTCCCACCTGACAGAATTTTGCGAATATACGAGAAAGTCCCCGGTCGGCTGCATGCGATGCGAGGAATGCGGACGGTTCGGCTCCCAGACCACGCTGCAGGAAGGGCGCGCCGCCATTTACACCTGCCACGCGGGGCTGGTCGAATTTGCCGCCCCCATCACGACGCACGGGAATTACGTGGGCTGGTTCATCGGCGGGCAGGTGCTGACCGAGCGGCTGGATTCCGTACACCTGTCCCACTTAGCGCACGAGCTTGACTTAGACCCGGAGACATATCAGAAGGCCGCGCGCAGCCTGAAGGTCATGCGGCCGGACTTAATCGACAAGGCCGCCGATTTCCTTTACAATATCTCCTATATCCTGTCGGACATCGCCTATGGGCGCTACATGGCCTATCAGGCGAACGAGGAGCTTGCGAAAGCCAGCAAGATGAAATCCGACTTCCTGGCGAACATGAGCCACGAGATCCGCACGCCGATGAACGCCGTGATCGGCATGGCGGAAATGGCGCTGCGGGAAGATCTGCCGGACACCGCGCGCGAGTACGTCCAGCAGATCAAGTCTTCCGGGCGCGCGCTTTTGACGATCATCAACGACATCCTGGATTTTTCCAAGATCGCCTCCGGGAAGATGGACATCTCGCCCGTGGAATACGAGCCGCTCTCGATCGTGAACGACTCCGCGAACATCATCATGACGCGGCTTGAAGGGAAGAACGTCGAGCTTATCCTGAACGTCCGCCCGGATCTCCCCATCCGCCTGTTCGGGGACAACATCCGCATCAAGCAGATCCTGATCAACATCGCCAACAATGCAGCCAAGTTCACCAAAGAGGGAAAAGTCGCCATCACGTTCGATTACGACAAGCTCTCGGACGACGAGATCATGGCGCGCATTTCCGTGGAGGACACCGGGATCGGCATCAAGAAAGAGGATTCCAACAAACTCTTCCAGTCCTTCCAGCAGTTGGACAGCAAGCGCAACCGCAACATCGAGGGTACGGGCCTGGGGCTTGCCATCTCCAAGCGGCTGCTCACCCTGATGGGCGGGGACATCCAGGTGGAGAGCGAATATGGAAAAGGCAGCGCCTTCACGTTCTGCTTCCCGCAGAAGGTGGTCGACCCGACGCCGAGCATCACATTGGAACACCCGGAGCGGTTCTCCGTGACCGGGCTGATCTCCAACCCGTATGTGCTTGCCCAGCTCCGTGTGGACTGCCGCGCGCTGGGGGTCGAGTGCAGCTACGTCACCTCGGCGGAGGATTTCCTGACCTACGTCCCGCTCCACGAGGACAAGGAGCATTTCCTCTTCATCGATTACAAGCAGTTTTCCATTGAGGTGCAGACGTATGCGAAGATCAACCCGAACATCACCATCGTCATCCTCATAGATTATTTTGACACGCTCAAATACGACCTGCCCAATTTAGTCGTCGTCAAGAAGCCCGTTTACGCGCTCAACCTCGCGCTGATCCTGCGGCACGAGAACATCCAGTTCACCTACAGCGACTCTGACGACGTTGATTTTGACTTCATCGCGCCGGACGCCGAGATCCTGGTCGTGGACGACAGCTCCGTGAACCTGACGGTCGTGGAGGGGCTGCTCGAACCGATGCGCATCAAGATCCATACGGCTTTGAGCGGGAAGGAGGCGATCGACAAGATCTCTTCGGCGCGCTACGACATCGTTTTCATGGACCACATGATGCCGGAGCTGGACGGCGTGGAGACGACGCGCATCATCCGCCGCTTCCACAAGGAATACGACGACGTCCCGATCATCGCCCTGTCCGCGAACGCCGTCAGCGGCACGCGGGAGATGTTTTTGAACGAAGGCATGAACGACTTTATCGCCAAGCCCATCGAGCTTCGGATGCTGATCTCCAAGATCAAGCAGTGGCTTCCGGTCGAAAAGATCCAGCGGCTGCACAGCCGCGAGGAAGCCGCGCAGGCCGCGGAGAGCCAGGCGAGCCGGAAGCGTCCCAACGCCCCCATCGGCGACCTGGACACGCGCTCCGCGATCGCCATGCTGGGGTCTGAGCCTCTCTTCTGGAAGATCCTGGCGGATTATTACCGGAACATCGAGAAGAAATCCGCCTTCATCAAGGAGCTGGAAACCGCCGGGGACTGGGCCGGGTACACGATCGAGGTCCATGCCCTGAAAAGCTCTTCCCGCCAGATTGGGGCCAACGCGCTCGCCGACCTGGCCGCCGAAATGGAAAAAGCCGGGAACGCGCGGGACAGCGCGCTCATCCGGCAGCGCACCGATCCCATGCTGGAAAAATACCGCTCCTACATTCCCGTCCTCGCGCCCTTCCTGCAGGAGAAAGAAGAGCCTGACGGGGAAAAGCAGGCCGTCACGCCGGAAAAACTGCAGGAATTTCTCGCCAGGATGAAGGAGGCAGACGACAACCTGGACATGGACCTGATGCAGGAAGTCGTCTCCGAAATGGGGCGGTACCGTTACGAGGACTGGGAGCAGGAGCTTTTCTCGCAGTTAAAAGAAGCGTCGGAGGACATTGACACAGGTGCCTGCGCGTCCATCCTCTCCGACTGGGCGGCCAAAAAAAATTAAAAAAAATATTAATTATCCAAAAAATTTGCCGATATATTACGTAAATTACACGTAGCATACATGGAGTAGCTACACCCCCGTGCGCGGGCACGATTTCACGGATGAAAGGAGGGGGATGGATATGGCCGCTATTGACACTGCTTATAATTACTATTTAAGCACTTACGCAAACCAGTCGGCATCCCGTTATGATTCACACAAGAAAAGCGAGTTACGCAACATATATAATAAGATCGTCAAGATCAACAAGGATTCCCCCCTCTACAAGATCAAGCGTTCGGGGGAAGTCCAGAAATTTGCGATCGATATTAAGGAAAGCGCGCGTGTCATCAAAAACGTAGTCGCTTCCCTTTCGGATGCGGAAGAAGGCATCGGCAACGCCTTCCAGAAGAAGATCGCCTATTCTTCCCAGGAAGACGTCGTTTCCGCGGATTACGTCGGGAACAGCCGGGAACAGGCCGGATTGCAGGATTTCACGGTTGAAGTGCAGGAGCTTGCGGCCCCGCAGGTGAACCTGGGGAATTTCCTTGACAAGAACCGCCTGAGCCTGCGGCCCGGCTCGTATTCCTTCGATTTGGAGAATACGTCGTCCACGTATGAGTTCCAGTTCAATATCAATGCGGACGACACCAACTATTCCGCCCAAAAAAAACTTGCGAACCTGATCACAAACGCGGATATCGGCCTGCGCGCGTCCGTCGTGGAAGATGCGGACGGGCTTAGCGCCCTGCGGATCGAATCCATCTCGACCGGAACCGCGCCCGGGGAGGATTCCCTGTTTTCCATCACGCCGCAAGGCTCGCGCGCGTCTTTGGAAGCCATCGAGACGCTCGGCATCGACAATGTGTCGCAGGAAGCCCGCGACGCGTCTTTCCTGCTGAACGGCGCCGCGCATTCTTCCCACTCGAACACGTTCACGGTCGACAACGTCTTCGAGCTGACGTTAAAGGGCGTCAGCGAGGCTGGCAACCCGACGGTCATCGGCTTTAAGACGAACGCGGACGCGATGGCGGAAAATATCCAGACCCTGGTCGATTCCTATAATTCGATCCTGCACACGGCGGACAAATATTCGGATTCCCAGCGCCAGAGCGTGAAGCTCTACCGCGACATGAGCAGCACGGCCTTCGCTTACCAGAACAGCCTGGAGAGCCTGGGGCTTATGGTCGGGGACAACGGCGAGATCACCATTGACCGCGCCCTGCTGACGGAAGCCGTTTCGGACGAGGATTCAGAAGAGAGCCTGTCCGTATTAAATGATTTCAAGAACCTGCTGAATATGAAAGCAAACAACGCCTCGCTTGACCCGATGCGGTATGTCGACAAGATCATCGTCACTTACAAGAACCCGGGCAAGACGCTGGCGACCCCTTACATCACATCCATTTATTCCGGGATGATGATGGATCGGTATTGTTGATCTTTTTCTGATCGGTTTCCTCTAAGGATACTTCTTCCGATCGTACGGAAAAACGGCATAGCCTGTTGGCTACGCCGTTTTTTCATGCGGTCGGGAAACCTTATGCCTTCCAAATGCGAAAGCGGTTTCCCACCGCAAAATGCGTCCCGCGCATCCGCGCGCAAACGCTGTCCTTCCGTCCTAAGACTTCATGAGCTGGACTACCCGGCCATATTCTTCCTGCTGCTTCTTCTGCATCATCGTCCGGTATTCCTGCATCAGGCTGTTCTTCTTCATGTCGGAAACCGCCTTCCCGAAATCCAGATCTTCCATCCGGCTGCGGGACGCCGTCAGATTGTAAGACGCCTGGGTGTTGTAGTTCATCGTATAGTCCAGCCGATTCGACGCCGCGCCAAGCGCGCTCCTGGAAGAGGACACCATATTGATGGCGTCGCTGATCTTGGAGAGGTCAAAATCTCCCGTTACGTCGTAATCCCCGAGCCCAAGCGACTGCGGCGCGGCATTGGGCATAAGAATGTCCATCCCGCTCCCGTCCGCCCCGGACGCCACATGGGACGCTCCCATGCTGCCGTCTAAGAGGTTCTTCCCGTTAAACTGCGTCTGCGCCATGCCGGAAATGGACTCCTTCAACTGGTCGATCTCCTGCTGGATGGCGCTGCGGTCCTCATAGCCATAAATCGCCGTGTTGGCCGCCTGAACGCTCAATTCTTCCATTCGCTGCAGGGAATCCGTGATACCGGACATCCCGCCTTCCGCCACTCTCAGCATATCCTGGGAAGTGGCCGCGTTGCGCGTCCCCATGTCGATCCCGTTGCTCTGCTCTAAGAGCTTCTGGACGATCGCAAGCCCCGCCGCATTGTCCGCGGCGGAATTGATCTTCTTGCCGCTCGCCATCTGCTGATGGTTCTTCTGAAGCTCTTTCTGCTGATTCCGGTACAGGCTCTGGTTCTGATAATAGCTCCGGCTGCTGTTAATGGATGATATGCTCATACAAATCCCTCCTTTCCTAAATTACAGGCTTTGTGGATCGGTTACTTGTAATTAATGTCATTATAACAAATTTTTCCGGTTTGCTCAATCCCATTTTTCAAAAATTATAACGCCTGAAAATTATAACGCCCCTTCACGCGATCGCGTCCTTCGCCGCCTGTCCCAACGCCTCGAACATCGGCAGGGCTTCCTTCAGGCATTCCGCGATCTCCCGGTCGTCTTTCCCTTCGATCGCCTTGCTCAGCTTTAAGATCGTCCCGTTGACTTCTTCTTTCTTGACGCGCTCTTCTTTTTCATTGATGAAATCCAGCGTCCCGTTCAAGATCCCGATCTCCCAATTGATCCCTTTGACGATCCCCTGCAGGAATTCGTCCGTGTCGTCCTTCCGGTCGCCCTCCAGCTCCGGGATGATCGTGCGGACGCTTTTCACAAAACGCCCGTTATACTCGCAGAATACCTCCAGCGCCTCTTTTTGCTCTGCACGCTTTTCCTCCATTGTGCCTTCCTCCATTGTGCCTTCCTCCTTTTCCCTGTGTCCGGCCTTTCCGGCCCGTCCTCATACGTTATAGATGTCCGCCTTGTACGCGCCCATGTTCTGGCGCATCCACGCGACCGTCTCCGCGATCCCCTGCTCGAATGTGTACTTCTGTTCCCAATCCGTCAGCTCCCTGATCTTCTTATTGCTCCCCAGCAGGCGGTTGACCTCGCTCTTCTCCGGGCGCAGCCGCTGCTCCTCGCATACGATCCGCGCCGCCGGGTTGATCTGCGAGATGATCTCCCGCGCCAGGTCTCCGATGGAGATCTCGCGCCCGGTCGCGATGTTGATCTCTTCCCCGACGGTCCTGTCCGATTCCGCGATCGCGATGAATCCCGCCGCCGTGTCCTTCACATAATTGAAATCACGCGTCGGCGTCAGCGACCCCAGCTTGATCTCTTCCTTCCCCGCCAAAAGCTGGGATATGATCGTCGGAATGACCGCCCGGGCCGACTGCCGCGGCCCAAACGTGTTGAACGGGCGCACGATGGAAACCGGAAGCCCGAAGCTCCGGTAAAAGCTCTCCGTCAGGCGGTCCGCCCCGATCTTCGTCGCGGAATACGGCGACTGCCCCTGGTACGGATGCTTTTCATCGATCGGGACATACTGCGCCGTCCCGTATACCTCCGACGTGGACGTCACCAGGATCCGCTCCGTCTCCAGTTGACGTGCCGCCTGCAGCACATTCAGCGTCCCTTTGATGTTCGTGTCCACATAGGAATCCGGCGAATGGTAGCTGAACGGGATCGCGATCAGCGCGGCAAGGTGGAACACCGCGTCCATCCCCTTCATTGCCTCGCGCACCCCGTTGGGGTCGCGGATATCCCCGGTAAACACCTCGATCTCTTTTTTCTTGTCCTCCGGGAACGTGTCCAGCCAGCCCCATGTGTTAAACGAATTGTAATAGGCGAACGCCTTTACCTCATATCCTTTTTCCAACAGGCTCTCCGTCAGATGGCTCCCGATGAAGCCGTCGGCTCCTGTCACCAGTACTTTTTTCATCATGCAACCTCCCATTTCCCCGTCTCCTGGCCGCTCATTCCGACTTCAGGTTCAGTTTTTCCTCCATGCGCCGCATTTCCTCAAACTCGCCCATATCCAGGAAGGAATCCTCGCTGATCGGGTACATCCCGACCTGACGCCCCTCCTTTTGCGCCGTCTCCCGGCCGCTCATTCCGACTTCAGGTTCAATTTTTCCTCCATGCGCCGCATTTCCTCAAACTCGCCCATATCCAGGAAGGAATCCTCGCTGATCGGATACATCCCGACCTGACGCCCCTCCTTCAGCAGCTTGTCCGCAAGATCCGTCATATGGAAAAAGGCGTCCCGCGGGATCTCGTCCAGCACGGCGGGATTTAAGATGTACATCCCGGTATTCACAAAATAAGACAGTTTCGGCTTTTCTTCCATGGCATCGATCCTGCCGTTCCCGCTGGAATGGATGACGCCGTACGGAACGACGATATTTTTCAGCGCCGTGACGATCGTCAGCTCGTTCCCCATTTCCTGATGGTGCTTATAAATGTCCGCATAATTGGCGTGGATCAAAACGTCGCAGTTCGTCACGAGGAACGGCTCGTGGAACGCGTCCCCCAGCAGGGGCAGGCTGCCCGCCGTCCCTAAAGGCTTCTCCTCTTCCACATATTTGATCTGATAGCCCGCGGCCACCTCGGAAAAATAAGATTTTATCATGCTCTTCCGGTAATTCACCGTCACGTAAAACGTCCGCGCCCCATATTCCCGGAACGCGTCGATGATACGCTCCATGATCGGGATGTCCCCGATCGGGATCAGGGGCTTTGGCAGGATCTTCGTATAAGGGTAAAGGCGCGTCCCCTTCCCGCCCGCCATGATGACGACCGGGATGTCCGCCAGGGCTTTCTTGTCCTTGAGGCTCCCTTCCCGCGCCTCCCCTTCCTTAAACACAATGTCCAGGATATGGTTTCCCGTCGTCACCACGGGCAGGGCTGTGATGACGTGCTTCCGCATGACGTCCGCCGCCGCCTTCCGCTCCCTCTCGTAAACGACCTTCGGGTTCTTGTTCATGATCTTCCAGACCGCTTCCTGCAGGTTGCCCGTCTTGATCAGCCAGCGCCGGATATCGCCGTCTGTGACGACCCCCGCCAGCTTCCCCTCCTCGTCCAGGACGAACAAGATCCCCTTGGCGTTCCGGTCGATCTTCTGCATGGCCTCCACCACGGTGGCCGTCTGGATGATCAAAAATGCGTCGAGATGTCCGCTTTCCATCTTACCCTTAACCCCTTCCCTAAAATTTCCTATCGCAGGAAAAATTCCGCCATCGCAAAATCCGTCTCATCGTCGATATCCACGGAATGCCGCTTGTCCATGATATAAGCATAGGACCGTTCCCCATACAGGCTGCCACGCGCTTCCAAAACGCGCGCGCGCACGACGTAAACCGCCCCGTTGAGCCTGTAATATACGGGAAGCCCCTGCCGCGGCGCCGCCGCGCCCTCCCGCACGAACCCATGCAGGCAGCCGTCCTCCGGGAGCGTATTGCACCACAGCGGGGAATGCTCCGCCTCGCACACGCTGATAACGGAATCCGCCCGCCTCTCCGCAAACAGGCGGCACGCCCCGCGCACGTCGTCCGCCGTCCGCAAGGGCGACGTGGGCTGCAGCACCGTGACCGCGTCAAACGTTTCCCCCAGCTTCCCGTATTCCCGCAGGACAAAGCGCATCGCGTCCCAGGTAGACGCCGTGTCGGACGAAAACTCCCCGCTCCGCAAGAACGGGACTTCCGCCCCGTATTCCCGGGCGATCTTCGCATATGCCTCGCTGTCGGTCGAGACATGGACGCGATCGCACGTCCCGGACTGCAGCGCGGCTTCAATGGCATATGCCAGCAACGGCTTGCCGCGCAGGAGCTTTATATTTTTGTCCTTCAGCCCTTTCGAGCCGCTGCGCGCCGGGATCACCGCTATATTTCTCATTCCGCCACCTCCTGGCCGTTTCATGCCGTAAAATCCTTTTTCAGGCTGCCCGCTCTATCCTGCAGATTGCCTGTCTCCGCTTCGCTCACCGCGCGCAAAAATCAATGTCGTAAAACTTCTTTTTCAGGCTGCCCGCGCCATCCTGCAGATACGCCCGGATGGCCGCCATGACCGCGTCGGCCGTCCCCGGCTTCTCATACGGGTTCCCCGCTTTCGCGCAGATCTCCAAAAACGCCTCGGACAGGCCGCGCTCCACCGCCTTCTCAATCTCTTCCGGCGCATAGCCGCAGTCAATGACGCAGTCCGAATGGACGCGTCCTTTCTGCCTGTCGCCGATATTCACCACAGGCTTATGGAACGACGGCGCCTCTATGATCCCGCTGGAAGAATTGCCGGCCACAAGGCTGCAGTAAGCCAGCGCGCTCAGATACCGCTTCTGCCCAAGGGACGCAAACGCGCGCGCCCTTTCGGGGTTCTCCGCCGCATAGCGGTCGATCATGGCGTTGATCGCCCTGCCGTCCGCGTCCGCGTTCGCCTTCGTGAAAATGATCTTTAAGTCCGTCTTGTCAAGGGCCGCCAGCAGATTCGCAAACTGCCTTTCCGCCGCGCCTCCCTCCAATGTCACCGGATGGTACGTCACGACGGCGTACCGATTGCCCAGTTGGAATCCGATGTCCGCCTCCAACTGCCCTTTGGGCATCAGGCTCGCCTTTTTGATATTCTCAACGCCCAGCGCCCCCACGTAAAACACGCGCCCGGGATCTTCCCCCAGTTGGATCACGCGCTTCCGGTACGCTTCCGTGCTGGTAAAATGCAGGGCCGCCATCTTGGTGATCGAATGCCGGATGCCGTCGTCCACCGCGCCTTCCGTCAGCTCCCCGCCATGCAGATGCGCGATCGGGATCCCATGCACCATCGCGCCCGCCGCCGCCGCCAGCGCCTCGTACCGATCGCCCAGCAGGATCAGCAGATCCAGCTTTCGTCTCGCGAACACTCCGGAAAACCCGATCATCCCAAGCCCCATGGACTTGCAGACCCCGTCCGGCGTGTCCGAGCTGAGCAGCATCTCCACGCGCTCATCGATCGCAAAGCCGTCCGCCTCGATCTCCCGGTAAGTCAGCCCAAATTCCGGCGACAAATGCGTCCCGGACGCGATGAGGCAAAGCTCCAGCCCCTCATCCGCCTCGATCCGTTCCATCAGGGGCTTTAACAGCCCGTATTCCGCTCTCGTCCCTGTGACAACTCCTATCGTCTTCATCCGCTCTCCTTCCATCTGGCCAACGCTCTGCGAAGGCGCCGTGTGCCACCATCACACGTTTGGCGCCGGCCGGAACGGGATGTAATGCGCCAAGATCCGCAAGCACGCCTTTGATCCCGCAGGCAATGAGCCGCGCCCATGCCCGCGGCTTACCGCGGGGCGTCCGGCTCCCCGAACGAGATCATCTCGTCCGCCGCGAAATCCCGTTCCGCCCGTCTCCCGATCACCTCGCGCCATTTCATCGGCGAGATCCCGGTTCCCGGCCGCTTCGCTGTCAGGTTGGATCCGTCAAGGATTTCGCCCCTGGCGATATCCCGCTTCGCCACGATGCTCTTCCGCGCGGCGGCCATGTTCTTCCGCTCGGATTCAGACGGCTGCTTCTTCCCGTCCCCCAACGCCAGTTCCACGTTCCGGACCGCCGCCGTCATCGCCTTCAGCTCCTCCGGCTCTAAGCTCGCCGCATGATCCGGCCCTTCCATCGCGCGGCTCAGCGTGAAATGCTTTTCTAGCACGGACGCGCCCAGAGCCGCCGCCGCGATCGGGATCTCGATGCCTGCCGTATGGTCGGAATAGCCAACCGGAAGCCCGAAACGTTCCCGCAAAGCCTGCATCGCCTTCAGATTGACGTCGCGCATCGGCGTCGGATATTCCGTATTGCAATGTAAGAGCGTGATCTCGCCCGCGCCCGCCGCTCTCATGCAGTCCACGGCCGCCTCCACCTCTTCCATGCCGCACATCCCGGTGGACATCACGATCGGCTTCCCGGTACGCGCTATTTTTTCCAGATAAGGCAGATTCGTGATCTCGCCCGACGGCAGCTTCCAAAAATCCATCCCCAGCGCATCCAAAAAATCAACGCTGTCCAGGTCGAACGGCGTGGAAAGGAACCCGATCCCTTCCCGGCCGCATTCTTTCTTTAATTCCAGGAAATCTTCCTGACGCAGCGCCAGCTTTTGCAGCATCTCCAACTGGCCGCCCGGCTCTCCTGTCGTTTTTTTCTGGTAATCGGCCTTTTGCGCCGCTTTCGACACCAGCTTTTCCGGGCAGAACGTCTGGAATTTGACATAATCCGCGCCCGCTTCTGCCGCGGCCCTCACCATTTTTTTCGCGACGCCCAGATCGCCGTTATGGTTCACGCCTGCCTCCGCAATGATCCGAATGCCCATGGTTCCCCCTTTCCTTTCAAGGCCCATCTGCCCGCTCCTCCCTGATCCCGTCAATGCGGCGTGGCTTCGGAAGCCTTAAAGATGAATCAGCGGTACCCATCTGGCCGCTCCTCTTTGATCCCGTCAATGCGCCTTGCCGGGACGCCCGCCACTTTCGCGCCCGGCGCCACGTCCCGGATGACGACGCTGCCCGCCCCTACGACCGCGTGGCCGCCGACCGCGACGCCCTGTATCACTTTTGTCCCCATCCCAAGGCTGCACTGGCTTCCTACCGTAACCTGCCCGGCAAGCTTCACGTCCGGGCTTAATGTCGCAAAATCCCCGATGTTCCCATCGTGGCACACCATCGCCCCGATATTCAAAAATACAAAGTCGCCCAGCCGCACATTCGTGGAAACGCGGCTGTCCATCGAAAGGATGCAGCCCTTCCCCATCACAACGTCCGCGCATACCTTCGCGCCGCCCAAGATCAGGTTCGGGAAGCGCAGCATCGGGTTTTTCTGTAATTTTTCCGCAATCTTCTTCCGAAGGTCCGGCTCGCCCACGCAGAGGGCCACGTCGAGTTCCCGGCGCACGGACAGCAGGTAATCGTCGTCCCCAAGGTAAGGGCAGCGCATGGTTCCCACGGTGATCTCGGACGACCCGCGCCAGTCGCAGGGGGCAAGATCCACATACCCGATCACATTCCATGCCAGGCAGCCTTCTTCCCCGCCGTTTTCTATCCTGCTTCCCGCGCCGTCCGAGCCCTTTTGCCCCTCGCAGATCTGCCAGAGGATCTCCCTCATGCAGCCGCCCGAGCCGACCAACGCCAAATCCCGCCTCATGCCACGCCTTCTTTTATCATTTTCACCATATATGCCAGCATCTCTTCCGTCATGCCGGGATATACGCCGATCCAGAAACTCTTCTCCATGACGCGGTCCGTCTCCGTCAGTTCGTCCGCCACGCGGTATCCCGTTTTTTCCCGGCGCAGCGCGTCAAAGCACGGCTGCTTCAAAAGATTGCCGGAGAAAAGCATCCGCGTCTGCACGCCGTGTCCTTCCAGATAAGGAACCAGCTTGTTCTTATCCACGCCTTCCCGGCAGGTGAGCAAAAAGCCAAACCAGGACGGCCTCGAATCCGGGCATGGCTCCGGAAGGATCAGCTTGTCCTCCAGGCCGGAAAGCCTTTCTTTCAGATATGCGAAATTCTCACGCCGCCGCTCGACAAACCCCGGCAATTTTTCCAACTGCGCGCATCCGATGGCCGCCTGCATATCCGTCGCCTTCAAATTATATCCGAAATGGGAATAGACATATTTGTGGTCGTAGCCGGGCGGAAGCTCCCCGTACTGCCGATCGAACCGATGGCCGCACAGATCATCCTGCCCCGGCGCGCACATGCAGTCGCGCCCCCAGTCGCGCAAAGACCGGACGATCTTATGCAAAAGCGGGTCGTCCGTATAAACCGCGCCGCCTTCCCCCATCGTCATATGGTG
>CANQTH010000045.1 GCA_947626795.1 uncultured Lachnospiraceae bacterium | reverse complement strand
GAACATCTCCTTTGCTCTTTCACTTGATATTATAGATTGTTCAACTTTTCCTGTCCACACTTATATACTAACACCAAAAAGCAAAAAAAATACTGCTGGAAACTGATGCAAACATGGATCTGGTTGCCCAACTGGCAGGGTTTTCCAGCAGCAGTTATTTTATCCGTGTATTTCGAGGATCAACCGGACTGACACCGGGACAGTATCGAATTGCTGTCCGGCAACTTAAAACTGATTCGTTTAAGTAGCTTTTAGGATTTAGTCCTAATCGAGAGATAAGGAAAGGGAAGCAACTTGCTTCCCTTTCGAGTTAAATATAGATTTTGCAAATAATATCTTTAAATCGGTTCGCCTTTGTATACTCAGGATGATATTTCATGTACTCCTGCACATCTTTCCGAGTAATCACCAGCGTTGTGAAGTAGAAATATTTGCGATTGTCTATTTTCCTACATTGGCGATCGCTGCCTGTGCCGCCGCCAGCCGTGCGATCGGCACGCGGAACGGCGAACAGGAAACATAATCCAGCCCGATCTTATGGCAGAACTCCACGGAAGACGGGTCGCCGCCATGCTCCCCGCAGATGCCGACATGGAGGTTCGGGTTCACGGGCTTGCCGAGCTTAATGGCCGTCTCCATCAGCTTGCCGACGCCTGTCTGGTCAAGCTTCGCGAACGGATCGTTCTCAAAGATCTTCGCGTCATAATACGCCTCTAAGAATTTCCCGGCGTCGTCGCGGGAGAACCCAAACGTCATCTGCGTCAAGTCGTTCGTCCCGAAGCAGAAGAAATCCGCTTCCGCCGCGATCTCATCGGCAGTCAGCGCCGCGCGCGGGATCTCGATCATCGTGCCTACCTCATATTCCAATTTCACGTCAGAAGCCGCGATCTCGGCATCCGCCGTCTCAACCACTACTTTCTTGACGTATTTCAATTCCTTGGCGTCGCCTACGAGCGGGATCATGATCTCCGGCCTGATCGTCCATTCCGGATGCTCCGTCTGGACATGGATCGCGGCGCGGATGACCGCTTTCGTCTGCATCTTGGCGATCTCCGGATACGTTACCGCGAGGCGGCAGCCGCGATGCCCCATCATCGGGTTAAATTCATGCAGGGAATCAATGATCGCCTTGATCTCTTCTTCCGATTTGCCCTGCGCCTCCGCCAGCTTCTTGATGTCGGCGTCTTCTGTCGGCACAAATTCATGGAGCGGCGGATCCAGGAAACGGATCGTGACCGGGCAGCCCTCCAGCGCCTCGTACAATTTCTCAAAATCGCCCTGCTGGTACGGAAGGATCTTCTCAAGCGCATTCTCCCGCTCCTCTACCGTATCCGCGCAGATCATCTCGCGGAACGCCGCGATCCTGTCCTCCTCGAAGAACATATGCTCCGTGCGGCAAAGCCCGATGCCCTCTGCGCCAAGCTCGCGCGCTTTCTTTGCATCCGCGGGCGTGTCGGCGTTCGTGCGCACCTTCAATGTCCGGTACTTATCCGCCCAGGCCATGATCCGCCCAAATTCGCCCGCGATCTTAGCGTCAACCGTCGGGATGATGCCGTCGTAAATATTTCCGGTCGTGCCATCAATGGAGATCGGGTCGCCTTCATGGTATTCCTTCCCAGCCAATGTGAATTTCTTGTTCTGCTCGTCCATATTGATGTCGCCGCATCCGGACACACAGCAAGCACCCATGCCGCGCGCCACGACCGCCGCATGGCTTGTCATGCCGCCGCGCACGGTCAGGATCCCCTGGGAGACCTTCATGCCCGTGATGTCTTCCGGGGAAGTCTCAAGGCGGACAAGAACGACCTTCTCGCCCCTTGCGTGCCAGCTCTCAGCGTCCTCCGCGGAAAATACGATCTTCCCGCACGCCGCGCCCGGGGAAGCCCCAAGCCCTTTGCCTACCGGGGAAGCCGCTTTCAATGCCGCGGCGTCAAACTGCGGATGCAGCAGCGTGTCCAGGTTGCGCGGGTCGATCATCGCGACTGCTTCCTCTTCCGTGCGCATCCCCTCGTCCACGAGGTCGCACGCAATCTTCAAGGCAGCCTGCGCCGTGCGCTTGCCGTTCCTGGTCTGCAGCATATAGAGCTTCTTATTCTCAACCGTAAATTCCATGTCCTGCATATCGCGGTAATGCTTCTCTAACGTCTCGCACACCTTCTTGAACTGCTCGAACGCTTCCGGGAACTTCTCTTCCATCTGCGCGATCGGCATCGGGGTACGCACGCCTGCGACCACGTCCTCGCCCTGCGCGTTCGTCAAAAACTCGCCCATCAGCTTCTTCTCGCCAGTCGCCGGGTCGCGGGTGAACGCGACGCCTGTCCCGCAGTCGTCGCCCATGTTGCCGAACGCCATGCTCTGGACGTTGACAGCCGTTCCCCAGGAATACGGGATGTCGTTGTCGCGGCGGTAAACATTCGCCCTTGGGTTGTCCCAGGAACGGAAGACGGCCTTCACGGCCCCCATCAACTGCTCCTTCGGGTCGTCCGGGAAATCCTTCCCGATCTTTTCTTTATATTCCGCCTTGAACTGCCCTGCCAGCTCCTTCAAGTCGTCCGCCGTAAGATCCACGTCGAGCGTCACGCCCCGTTCCGCCTTCATCTTATCGATCAGCTCTTCAAAATATTTCTTCCCGACTTCCATAACGACGTCGGAATACATCTGGATGAACCTTCTGTAACAATCCCATGCCCAACGCGGGTTGCCGGACTTTTTCGCAATGACCTCCACGACCTTCTCATTCAGGCCAAGGTTCAAGATCGTATCCATCATGCCCGGCATCGACGCCCTCGCGCCGGAACGGACCGAAACAAGGAGCGGATTCTCCAGATCCCCGAATTTCTTTCCTGTGATCTCTTCCATCTTCACGATGTACTCGTTGATCTGCCCCTGGATCTCCTCGTTGATCTCGCGGCCGTCCTCATAATACTGCGTGCAGGCTTCCGTCGTGATCGTAAAGCCCTGCGGCACCGGAAGGCCCAGGCTCGTCATCTCCGCCAGGTTCGCGCCCTTTCCGCCGAGAAGTTCCCGCATGTTTGCGTTCCCTTCGCTGAATAAATACACCCATTTGTTCGCCATTTGAGATTTCCTCCTTTACTTTCAAACATCCCCGCCGCCGCGTACGGCAAGGTCTTGAGCCACAGATTTTCTATGTAAGATAATTCTACCAATATTTTCCCTTCATGGCAACCAGTTTCTTTTCCAATTTAACATTTTCGCCTTTTGGCCGGGCCGCCGCGCTTCCTGGCCTGCTTTGCCGGACTGCCCCAGGCTCAGAACCGGAATTTCTCCGCGAAATATGCGTCCAGATCCGCGATCTTTATGCGCTCCTGTCCCATGCTGTCGCGGTCGCGCACCGTGACCGCCCCGTCCTCTTCCGACTCAAAGTCGTAGGTGACGCAGAACGGCGTGCCGATCTCATCCTGCCTCCGATAGCGCTTCCCGATATTTCCCCTGTCGTCGTACTCACAATTATAGGTCCTGGACAACTGCGTATAGATCTTCTCCGCGCCTTCGGCCAGCTTCTTGGAAAGCGGCAGGACGCCGATCTTCACAGGCGCGAGCGCCGGATGGAAATGGAGCACCGTCCTCATGTCCGGCTTCTCCTCCGTCCCGATGTTCTCCTCGTCATACGCCGCGCAGAGGAACGCTAAGACGACGCGGTCCGCGCCCAGGGACGGCTCAATGACATACGGGATGTATTTTTCCTTCTGCTCGTCGTCGAAATAGCTCATGTCCTGCCCGGACGTCTCCTGATGCCGCGTCAGGTCGTAATCCGTGCGGTCCGCGATTCCCCAAAGCTCGCCCCAGCCAAACGGGAACAAAAACTCAAAGTCCGTCGTCGCCTTGCTGTAGAACGCCAGCTCAGCCGGGTCGTGGTCGCGCAAGCGCAGCTCCTCTTCCTTCATCCCCAGGCTCAAGAGCCAGTCGCGGCAGAACCCGCGCCAATACTGGAACCATTCCAGGTCCGTCCCGGGCTTGCAGAAAAACTCAAGCTCCATCTGCTCAAATTCCCGCGTGCGGAACGTGAAATTGCCCGGCGTGATCTCGTTTCGGAAGGATTTTCCGATCTGCGCGATGCCGAACGGCACTTTTTTCCTGGACGTCCGCTGCACATTCTTAAAATTCACGAAAATGCCCTGCGCCGTCTCCGGACGCAGGTAAACGGTATTCTTCGCATCCTCCGTCACGCCCTGGAACGTCTTGAACATCAGGTTGAACTGACGGATGTCCGTAAAGTCATGCTTGCCGCAGGTCGGGCAGGGAACCTGATGCTCCTCGATAAATTCCTTCATCTTGGACTGGCTCCAGCCGTCTACCGTCCCGTCCAGCTCAATCCCGTTTTCCGCCGCGAAATCCTCGATGATCTTATCCGCCCGGAAACGCTCATGGCATTCCCGGCAGTCCATCAGCGGGTCGGAAAACCCGCCCAGATGCCCGGAAGCGACCCATGTCTGCGGATTCATCAGGATCGCGCAGTCCACGCCCACGTTGTACGGGTTTTCCTGGACAAACTTCTTCCACCACGCCGCCTTCACGTTGTTCTTCAGCTCCACGCCGAGATTTCCGTAATCCCATGTGTTTGCCAAGCCGCCGTAAATCTCGGAGCCAGGGTACACGAACCCCCTCGCTTTCGCCAATGCCACGATCTTCTCCATCGTCTTTTCCATAATCGTTACCTCATTCTTTCTATTGATAGATAATATATGCCAACGACTGGCTCTCGCCGTCCTCGGCGTCTTCTGGGAGCTGGATGGATACGGTGTCCTCGTCCTTTAGCGCCGTATATTCCGACGACATATACAAGACCTCCCCATCCACTTTCACATCCACTTTCTCGCTCAGGATGACGACCTTGTCGTCCATCTCGACGATCGACTTCTTGTCAACCGTCCCGGCCGCCGCGCCATCCTTTATTTCCGTAAATTCCGCGTCAAAATCATACCCTTCCGCCAGCGCCTGCGGGATCGTCCCGGAAAACAGCGTCACGCCGTTGACTTTCTGGTAGCTCTCGTACCCGTCATAATCGATCCGCAGCTTCGCGGTCCCGTCCTCCACGGAAAACTCGTCGATCTCTACCGTGTCTTCCCCATTTTCCGCCTGGTAAGCCGAGATCTTTTCTTCCACATAGCTTTTCAGTTCTTCCTCGTCATAGTAATCTTTGTCAAGCTTTTCCACCGCAAGGCTGACGACTTCCCCGTCCTTCTGGATATATACCGTGTTGCAGTCCGCTTCCAAAGGCTTCCCGCAGCCCGCCAGGAACGCGAAAAGGAGCAGCCCGGCCAGGCGCGCGGCCCTTTTTTTGCATTTCCTGCCGCGAAAAAAACTGGCATAATTCTTTTCCATAAGCAACCTCCTCAAATCAAATTGTAGATATTATACCCTTTTCGCCCATTTATTGCAACCGTGGATTTTCCAGGAACTCCCTTGCGAACCCTTCGTTTTCCCGCAAGATCTCAAGCGCGTGGAATTTCCGGTCGACGTACGCCCCCATCCACGCGTCCATGACTCTCCCGAGCGTCTCCAAGACCTCCTCGGAAACCGTGAAGGTATAAAGCTTCTCAATGGAAGACGTGAGGATATACTGCATCGCATAGAGCGTCGCCGCGTCCAGCCCGATCGCCGGGCGCGCTCCCCTGCAATTTTGGCAGTACACGCCGCCGTCCTTCACCGACAGCCAGAACGGCCCCTGATCGTCCCTACAGCCCCTGCAGGAAAAGACGTCCGGGTATTCCCCGTTGGCCGCCATGGCCCGCAGCTCGAAGACCCTCCGCACCAGGCGGTTGTCCAGGCGTCCGTTCCCCAGCGCCCGCATGGACTGGTACAGGAGCTTGAGCATATGTACCTCGTTCGCGTTCTCCCTGGCATAATAATCCGCGACCTCTAAGAAATAAAAGCCGTAGCAGGCGGACGCCATGTCCTCCGTGACCTCGCGGAAATAGTTGGAAATGTCCGCTTTCACCACCGTATAGGAATTCCGCCCCTCGTAAGCCTCAAACTTTCCGAAGGAAAAAGGGTTGACCGACGCTAAGAGCTGACTCCCAGGACGCCTCGCCCCCCGCGCGAACGCAGAGATCTTTCCCCTTTCCTTCGTTAAGAGCGTCATTCTCTTGTCATATTCCCCGATCGGGGCCGCCGACAGCACCATGCCTGTCAGCCGTATGCTCTGCCCCATTCCACTTCACGCTCCCGCCCGCATCCTCGCGCGCCTCCTCCCCGGAAGGCGCCTTTCCGCCATACAAGCCGTCCGCCCTTAAACTGTCCCTGTAATCCAGATAGGCCTGTATGCTTCCTGTGCTTGCAAATTTTATCCATTCCCTGTCTATCATCCCGTTCCCCCCTATTCTTATGGTATCGCGAAAGCCGCCGCCCGCCCCGACTGGCCGCGCCTTTGTCCTCTAAGATTAGGGTTTCCGTTCCGGCCGCGGATATACCAGATAAAATCTGGTAATGGCCGCCGCGCCTTGCAAAAGGCAGGGATCACTCATCCTCCCGATATCCGAAATTCTTGATCAGAAAATCGCTGTCGCGCCAGTCCTTCTTCACCTTCACCCAAAGGTTTAAGTTGACCTGCCGCCCCAGCATCTTCTCGATCTCGAACCGGGCGTTGCTCCCGATCTTTTTTAACATGGCGCCGCCCTTCCCGATGATGATCCCCTTGTGGGAGCTGCGCTCGCAGATGATGGTCGCCTCGATGTCCGTGATCCTGCCGCCCTTGCGCGTCTTCATGCTCTCAACCGTCACCGCGATCCCATGGGGAACCTCCTCATTCAGGGCGTGGAGCGACTTCTCCCGGATGATCTCCGCCACAAGCTGCCGCTCCGGCTGGTCCGTGACCATGTCCTCGTCGTAAAACATCGGCCCGTACGGCAGATATTTGAAGATCAGATCGATCATGATGTCCGTGTTCTCCCCACGCAGGGCGGACAGCGGGACGATCTCCGCGAACTCATACTCCTTTCGGTAGACGTCGATATACTTCAGGATCTCTTCCTTCTTCACCGTGTCCGTTTTGTTGATGACTAAGATCACAGGGACATTTACCTTGCCCAGCTCCTCTAAGATATGGCGTTCCCCGGCCCCGATATAGCTCGTCGGCTCCACGAGCCAGAGGATGGCGTCCACCTCGTGGAACGCGCGCTCCGCCGCATTCACCATGTATTCCCCCAGCTTGTTCCTTGCCTTATGGATGCCCGGGGTATCCAAAAAGACGATTTGCCCCTTTTCCCTGTCGGTATAGACCGCCCGGATGCGGTTGCGGGTCGTCTGCGGCTTCTTCGATGTGATGGCGACCTTTTGCCCGACAAAATGGTTCATCAACGTGGATTTCCCCACGTTCGGCCTGCCGACTAACGTCACAAACCCTGATTTTAATTCTTTGCCCATGTCCTCTCCTAATACAAATCCTTCAATTCCAGAAACAGCCCTTTTTCCTCCTTCAGCCTTTCCTCGTTCCCGATCGCGCAGAACGCCCCTTCGTCCAACACAGCGCGCACGATCCCGGCAAGGCTGCGGATATCCTCCTGGGTAGCGTTTAAGATCTCATCCCGCTCCTTTTGGAGCGCCTCCTCCGTGACCCCGGCAAAATACAGGCCCTGGCTGCGCCTCGCCTTCGCGGACGGCATGAGCGGCGCGTCCAGCCCGCTGAACGTCCCGATGATATATTTCGTCATCTCTTTCTCGTCCGCCTCAAACTGCTCCAGGTACTCCGGGATCCCCTCATACACCTCGTTCGTCTGGGAAAGGTTCGGGTCGCGGTAAGAAGAAAAGCAACTGTCGCCGTTCCGGCTGAATTTGCCCATACAGCCATACGCCCCTCCTTTTACCCGGATGTTGATCCACAGGTAATCGTAGCTTAACAGCACCTGCAAGATCCGCAGCGCGCCCGTGTACCGGAATCCTTTCGCCCGGAAATTCCCGGCGCGGGAAACGTACTGCACCTGGGACGCGTCTAAAAAGCCCTCGTTCTTCTTCTGCGGGCTTTGGTAGCCGGGAAGCCTCTGCGCCTCCCCCCGCGCGCCCTTCCCGCGTGAAAAAGCGTCCGCCCCGCCTGTCTGCCCTTCCGCGCCCTGCGGAAGCCTCTTTGCGAAACGCAGCGCCTCCTCTTCCATCTTCGCCATGCCTTCCGGCTCCGCGCCAACGCACACGAGCAGGTTCTCCCGGCGGAACACCAGCCCTAAGATGCGTTCAAGCATCGCGGAGAGCGTCTCCTTCCTCTCGTCAAAATGCTCATCCAGATCCCGCACAAGCTGGTAAAAGGCGATCCCCTGCGTCAAGTCCGAATACTTGGCCGAATCCGAAAAATACGACATGGCCCGCGTGGCCGACACCATATTCCCCATCGAGCTGAGCGTCATCTGCATCCTCGACCTTAACTGCGCCAGGATCTCATGCATCCTGCCGTGCGTCCGGAGATTGCTCCCGAAAACAATCTCCTGCATGATCTCCATCGCCTTGGGAATCTCCTGGTAAAGCGCTTTAGCGCCCACCTCGTATTTCAGCCTGACCCCGCCGCCCGCTGCCAGAGGGTAAATATTGACGTTGCTAAAGATCCCGCCCGTGTGCAGGTTGATCTCATTGGCAAGCTCCGGATAGCCGTAGGATTCCGTATCCACATATCCTAACATATGCTGCAGCAGGCCAAGGTACGGAAGCATCTCCTCTTCCACCCCCGAAAGGTCGAACATCAGGCTGAAATACGCGATCCCGTTCGTATCCAGGTCATGGCACAAAAACGGGACTCCCTCCGCCGTCTTCTCCCGGTTATAGAGCCGCTCCCCGGTCTTCTTGATGTCTTCCCGCCCCAGGGACGGAAGCCGGTCCAGATCCTCCTGCGGGGACGGCTCTTCCTGATACTGCTTCAAGTGGCTGGTGAAGCGCAGGATCTCCCGCCGCTCCTCCTCGCTAAGGGACTCCTTGTAAGCGGCGAGCCGTTTTGCCAGCTCCCCTTCCTTTTCCGCGTTCAGCCCGTACTGCGGCTTTGCGGCTACAAACGCCGCGTGATCATTGTCCAGAAAATACGTCTGGATCAGCCGCTCAAAATACCCTGTCCCGACCTGTTCTCTCAAAAACGCGACCGTCTCAAGGCCGTCCAGATGCAGGAACGGGTCGTCGCCATAGAGCCAACTGTCCAGGCATTGGATCCCGTAAACCAGCCCTTTAGGCGTCTGCCCATAATCCGCCTCCCGGTACCGGAACTCGATCTGGTTTAAGCTCGCCAACAGGGATTTCTCATTGATGCCGTTCTCCACCTGCTCCTTTAAGACCCTGCGGATGATCCCCAGGAATTCTTCCTTTTTTGAGAGGCTGCTGTTCTTGGCGACAATGGAAAAGATCGGCTGCAGCACGTAATTGTCATAGGAAGCCGTGATGTCCTTCCCGATCTTCGCATCCAGCAGCGCCTGCTTTAACGGCGCGCCCGGCGCGTTTAACAGCACATACTCCAAGACCTCGAACGCCACATACAGCTCGCGGTCCAGGATCGACCCCACGCTCATGTTATACGACAGGTAGGCGTTGCCCTCCAGCGGCTCGCTGCTCGCGACGTTATACGGGATCTCCGCCTCCTTTGCCTGCGCAAACGGCTTCTGCCATTTTAAGGCGGAATCCACCTCGATCTTCTCAAACTTGCTCAGATACTCCCGATCCATCCAGTCCAGCTTTTCTTCCATATCCATGTCCCCATACAGGTAGATATAAGAATTGCAGGGATGGTAATACTTCCGGTGGAACTCCAAAAACCGCTCGTAGCTCAGCTTCGGTATGTCGTCCGGGTCGCCGCCCGACTCAAACGCATACGACGTATCCGGGTAGAGCGTCCGCAGGGCTTCCCGGGAAAGCACCTCGTCCGGAGAGGAAAACGCGCCCTTCATCTCATTGTACACAACGCCGTTGACGGTAAGCGGCCCTTCCATGTCCTCTAACTCATAATGCCAGCCCTCCTGGCAGAATATTTCCTTGTGCCGGTAAATATTCGGATAAAACACGGCGTCCAGATAAACACCCATCAGGTTCTGGAAATCCTTCCCATTGCAGCTCGCCACCGGATAGATGGTCTTATCCGGGTATGTCATCGCGTTTAAGAACGTGTTGAGGGAACTTTTCACAAGCTCCACAAACGGGTCCTTCACCGGATACCGTTTCGATCCGCAGAGCACGGAATGCTCCAGGATATGCGCCGCCCCCGTGCTGTCGAGGGAAGGCGTGCGGAAGCCGATGTAAAACACCTTGTTCTCGTCGTCGTTCGGGATCAGCGCGACCTTCGCGCCGCTCTTCTTATGGCGCAAGAGATACCCTTCCGCCTTGAGGTCCTTCAATTCTCTCTTTTGCAGTAATTCATACGCTTTGCAATTTTCCAAATCCATTCTCTGTGATTCCTTTCTTCCCTGCCAAACGCGGCGGGAGGCTTCTCCCATCGGATAAGACATAAAAGAGGCTGCCCCCTGGCAGCCTCCGATCCGTTGGCCGGATCAGCTATTTGACGACACGCGCACGACGTTCGCCGCCTGCGGCCCTTTTTCCCCTTCCACGACTTCAAACTCGACTGTCTCGCCATCCTTTAATTCCTTGAAGCCTTCCATGTTCAATGCGGAAAAATGCACGAATACGTCGTTGCCCTCCGCGTCAGAAATAAAGCCGTAACCTTTTTTGGCATTAAACCATTTCACTGTTCCCTGCTGCATATAAAACTTCCTCCTACATCCATTCAATCTTTCGTGGAATACCACAAGCTAAAGATTAGCATATTTTCCGATGCTTGTCAACATCACTGTTTGAGGGAGACCGCCAACTGGCTGTACGGGATCTCGATCTGGTTCGCGTCAAAGACCTCCTTGATCTTCTCGGTCAGGCGCCATTTCACGTCCCAGTATTCCTCTTTCCCTACCCAGATGCGGCAGCCGAGCCTCACGCTGCTCTCCTCCAGCGCGTCCACGAACACGGACGTCTCCTCGTCCGGGAGCCTTGCCTCCTCTTCTAAGAGCATCTCCATCAGAAGCCCTTTCGCCTTCTTGACGTCAGCCTCATAGGAGATCCCCACGTACAGGTCCACCCGCCGCTTATCCTGCCCGGTCACGTTGACCAGGCTGGAATTGGCAAGCGTCCCGTTCGGGATGACCACGATGCGGTTGTCCACCGTGGCCAGCTTCGTATAAAAAATCTTGATCTCCGACACCGTTCCCGCGTTCCCATGGGTATCCTCAATGATATAATCCCCAACTTTGAACGGTTTAAACCACAAGATCAGCATCCCGCCCGCGATATTCGCGAGGCTTCCCTGCAGCGCAAGGCCGAACGCAAGCCCGGCGGAGCTGATGACCGCGACCACGGAGCTGGTCTCCACGCCAAGCTGGTTGATGACCGCGACCGCCAGGACAAAATACAAGACGATCTTGGCGAAGGAATCCATAAACTGCCGGACGCCCTCGTCCACGTCGGAACGCTCCAGCGCCCGGCGCAGCGCCTTGCGCAGGAATTTTATGATCTTGCCCCCGACCACGTAGATTGCGAGCGCGAACGCCGCGCGTATCGCGAAATCAACGACGATCGGAAGCAGTTCCTCCAGATATCCTTTCAGCACGCCCGGCTCGGCCATCTTCCCCAGTTCTTCCAGCTCCGCGAGGTCTTCCTTCGCGTTTCCCGCAGCCAAAAGCCCGGGCGCGGGCCTTCCCATTAAGAACATCGCTTCTCTCCTTTTTTCGGCGGCCCGCTATTTGATCACTCTTACCTTCCGCACGCCCGCGATCGCCCGCAGCCTTCCGAGCGCGTCGTCCGTCATCGGCGAGTCAAGATCTAACAGGGAATACGCGTAATCGCCGCGGCTCTTGTTCGTCATATCGGAAATGTTGATGTTGCTGTCGCCCAAAACTGCCGTGTACCGCCCGATCAGCCCTTTCTCGTTCTTATGCAGCACCGCCACGCGGCCCGCGCCGGAGCATACGCCCATATTGCAGTTCGGGAAATTCACGGAATTGGAAATATTCCCGTTTTCGAGGTAATCCATCAGCTCGTTCACCGCCATGACCGCGCAATTGTCCTCGGACTCCGCCGTGGACGCCCCGAGATGCGGGATCACGATGCAGCCGTCCTGCCCCGCCGTCGTGCTGTTCGGGAAATCCGAAACGTACTTCTTCACTTTCCCTTCCCGGATCGCCTGCAGGACGGCTTCCTCATCCACGAGCAGATCGCGCGCGAAATTCAGGATGACGACGCCGTCTTTCATCTGCGCGAAAGCCTCCGCATTCAGCATCTTCTTCGTATCGTCCAAAAGCGGGACATGGATCGTGATGTAATCGCACTCGCGGTAAATGTCCTCCACGTTGTTGATATGCTTCACGCTCCGGGAGAGGTTCCACGCCGCGTTCACGGAGATGTACGGGTCGTACCCGTATACGTCCATCCCCAGGTTCGTAGCCGCGTTCGCCACGCGCACGCCGATCGCGCCCAGCCCGATCACGCCCAGCTTCTTTCCTGAGATCTCGCAGCCTGCAAACGCCTTTTTCGCCTTTTCCGCGTCTTTGCCGACCGTCTCGCTCCCCTTGTGTTCCAATACCCAGCGGATGCCCCCGGCAATGTCGCGGGACGCTAAGAGCATCCCGGCGAACACCAGCTCCTTCACGCCATTCGCGTTCGCGCCCGGGGTATTGAACACGACGATCCCCTGCTCCGCGCATTTCTCCAGCGGGATGTTGTTGACGCCCGCGCCGGCCCTCGCCACGGCAAGAAGCCCTTCCGGCAGCTCCATCTCATGCATGGCCGCGCTCCTGACTAAGATCGCCTGCGCTTCCGCCACGTTTTCCGTCTTCTTATAATCCTGGCTAAATAAGTCCAAACCCACGCTCGCGATGGGATTTAAGCAATGATACTGATACATCTTAATTCTCCTCTTCAAATTTTTTCATGAACGCCACTAATTTCTCCACGCCTTCTTTCGGCATCGCGTTGTAAATGCTCGCGCGCATACCGCCGACCGTCCGATGGCCTTTCAAGTTCACAAAGCCCGCCGCTTCCGCTTCTTTCACGAACTTCGCGTCCAGCTCCTTGTCCCCCGTGACGAACGGGACGTTCATCAGCGAGCGGTCCTCTTTGCGCACTGTCCCTTTAAACAGCTTGCTCTGGTCTAAGAAATCGTAAAGGACCGCGGCCTTTTCCTCGTTGCGCTTTTTCATCTCTTCCAAGCCGCCCATCTTCTTCAGCCACTGGAACACCTTCCCGCAGATATAGATGCCGTATGCGGGCGGCGTGTTGTACAGAGAATCCGCGTCCGCATGGGTCTTGTACTTCAGCATGGTGGGCGTCCCGGGCAGAACGTCCTCCGTGATCAGATCCTCGCGGATGATCACGATGACCACGCCCGCAGGCCCGATGTTCTTCTGGACCCCGCCATAGATCACGCCGTATTTCGTGACGTCCACAGGCTCGGACAAAAAGCAGGAGGACACGTCCGCCACGAGCGTATGCCCCTTGGTATTCGGCAGCTTCTTATATTTCGTGCCATAGATCGTGTTGTTCTCGCAAATATATACATAGTCCGCGTCTTTTGGGATATCCAGGTCGGAGCAATCCGGGATATAGGAAAACGTCTCGTCCTCGGAAGAAGCCACCTTCACGGCCTCCCCATAGATCTGCGCCTCCTGGTACGCCTTCTTTGCCCACTGCCCGGTCACGATGTACGCGGCTTTCTTATTTTTCATCAGGTTCATCGGGATCATGGCAAACTGCTGGGACGCGCCGCCCTGCAAGAACAACACCTTGTAATTGTCCGGAATGCCCATAAGCTCCCTTAAATCGGCTTCCGCCGTCTTGATGATGGAGTCGTATATCTTTGAGCGGTGGCTCATCTCCATCACGGACATGCCGCTTCCCCTGTAATCCAACATCTCCTCCGCCGCCTCGCGCAAGACTTCCTCCGGCAGGACTGCCGGACCCGCTGAAAAATTATAAACTCTGCTCATGTTTCTTCCTCCTATCTCTATCTCAAAAAAGTCTCTATCTCAAGCTTCTGCGCCCGCTACGTGGCATCGGGCTGCCGCTCCATGTCCTCCTCGCTGAAGACCTCGTTGATCGCGGCTCCCGGCGCGACCATCGGCCATACCTTGTCGTCGCTTCCGATGACGCAGTCGATCAAGACCGGCGTCTCACTCTCTAACGCCTTTCGCAGCGCTTCCTGAAACTCTTCCCTTGTCGCGGCGCGGTATCCCGTCGCCCCCATCGCCTCCGCCAGCTTCACAAAGTCCACGCTGTCGTTTAAGACCGTGGCGGAATAATGCTTCTGGTAAAACAGCGTCTGCCACTGGCGGACCATTCCAAGCACATGGTTGTTGACGACGATCTGCACCAGGGGCAGCCGCTCGCGCACCGCGGTCGCGATCTCGTTCATGTTCATCCGAAAACAGCCGTCCCCCGCGATGTTGATGACCTGTTTCCCGGGATTGGCGATCTGCGCGCCGATGGCCGCGCCCAGCCCGTATCCCATCGTGCCCAGCCCGCCGGACGTGATCAGCGTGCGCGGCTTGCTGTAGCGGTAAAACTGCGCCGCCCACATCTGATGCTGCCCTACCTCCGTTACAATGATGGCGTCGCCCTTGGTCTGCTCATAGACCTCCTGCACCAGGTACGGGCCGCTCAGCCCTTCTTCATGGTAGGACAGCGGGTATTTTTCTTTATATCCCATGATCTTCGCGATCCATTCCCCGTGATCCTGCTGCCCGACGCGCGCGTTCAGGCGTCTTAGGATCTCGCGGACGTCGCCGATGATATGGGCGTCCGTCACGATATTCTTATTGATCTCCGCTGGGTCGATGTCGAACTGCAGGATCTTCGCGTTCGGCGCGAATTTCTGGGCGTTCCCCGTCACGCGGTCGCTGAATCTCACGCCGATGGCGATCAAAAGGTCGCATTCGCTCACGCCGTAATTCGACGTCTTCGTGCCGTGCATCCCCAGCATCCCGGTATAAAGTTCATGGTTGCCGTTAAAGGCGCCTTTCCCCATCAGGGAATCCGACACCGGGGCCTGTATTTTCTCCGCGAACTCCAAAAGCTCCCTGCTGGCTCCGGAGATCACCGCCCCGCCGCCCACGAACAGATACGGCCGGCTCGACTCCTCGATCATGGCCGCCGCCCGATCTAACGCCTCTTCCGTGATGCATTCCACGCACCGTTCTTCCTCCTCGATGACGGCCGGGACGAACTCCGCCCGGTTCGCCGTCACATCCTTCGGAATGTCCACCAGAACCGGGCCGGGACGCCCCTTCCGCGCGATCCTGAACGCGCGCCGTATCGTGTCGGCCAGCCGATCGACTTCCTTGACGATGAAATTATGCTTCGTGATCGGCGTCGTGATCCCCGCGATGTCGATCTCCTGGAAGCTGTCCTTCCCAAGCAGGGACACCCCGACGTTGCAGGTGATCGCCACCAACGGGACGGAATCCATGTACGCCGTCGCGATCCCCGTCACCAGGTTGGACGCCCCCGGCCCCGACGTGGCGAGGCAGACGCCTACCTTCCCCGTGGAGCGGGCGTACCCGTCCGCCGCGTGGCTCGCGCCCTGCTCATGGGAGGTCAGGACATGGCGTATCTCATGCCTGTGGTTATACAATTCATCATATACATTCAAGATGGCCCCGCCAGGATAGCCAAAGACCGTATCCACGCCCTGCTCTTTCAGGCATTCAATCACAATCTGCGCTCCTGTCAACTGCATTGTCCCGTTCCTCACTTTCCGATCCTTCCTGCGATCAAGTCTCCCATTTCCGCCGTCCCGACCTGGGTGACTGCGGCTTTCTTCCCCTCGTCACGCGGCATGATGTCGATCGTGCGGCAGCCTTCCTCCAACACACGCCTTACTGCGGCTTCCACGGCGTCGGCCTCCGCATCTAAGTCGAAGGAGTACCGCAGCATCATGGCCGCGCTCAAGATCGTCGCGATGGGGTTCGCGATCCCTTTCCCGGCGATATCCGGCGCGGAACCGCCGCTCGGCTCGTACAGGCCGAACTTCGTCTCATTTAAGCTGGCGGACGAGAGCATCCCGATCGACCCTGTCACCATGCTTGCCTCATCAGACAAGATGTCGCCGAACATATTCTCGGTCAGGATCACGTCGAACTGCTTCGGGTCCTTGACGATCTGCATCGCGCAGTTATCCACCAGCATATGCTCCAGCGTGACGTCCGGGTAGTCCCGCGCCACCTCTTCCACGACCTTCCTCCACAGCCTTGAGGAGTCCAGCACGTTCGCCTTATCGACGCTGGTGACTTTCTTCCTGCGCTTTCTCGCGATGTCGAACCCGCGCTTCGCGATCCTGCGGATCTCCTCTTCGTTATAGACCAGGGTATCCTCCGCCGTCATCAGCCCGCCGCGCTCTTCCGTCACGCGCTTCCCAAAGTAAAGCCCGCCCGTCAGTTCGCGCATGATCATCATGTCAAACCCGTCTCCGATGATGTCGTCCCGGAGCGGGCAGGCCTCCCGCAATTCCCCATACAAATACGCCGGCCGCAGGTTCGCGAACAGCTTTAAGGACTTGCGCAGCTTCAAAAGCCCCGCTTCCGGCCTTTTGTCCGGCGGCAGCTTATACCAGGGGGACGTGCTTGCGTCCCCGCCGATCGATCCCATCAAAACGGCGTCCTTCGACTGCGCCCGCGCGATCGCCTCGTCCGTCAGCGGCACGCCTGTCGCGTCAATGGACGCGCCCCCCATCAAGATCTCCTCATAGTGAAACTTATGTCCGTATGTTTCTCCAATCCGGTCCAATACTTTCCTTGCCTCGCGCACGATCTCCGGGCCGATCCCGTCCCCGGCGATCACTCCAACCTGATATTCCATTTCCACGCTTCCTTTCTACTGTGATAACAAGATAAGCAAAAGCACTCCCCGACTATGTCTGAGAATGCTTCCCCCTTATTTTTTCTCTTCTTTTTCCACTGCATCCTCTGGCTTCTCTACTGCGGCAATGGCCGCTTTCTGCATCGGGATACGGCAGTTCTTGTTATTGCCAAATTCCATGATCACCGTATCTTCCGTAATATCGATCACCATCCCGTAAAAACCGCTGGTCGTCAGGACTGTGTCCCCGACCGCCAGCTCGGACAGCATCGCGTTCTTCCGTTTCGTCTCTTTTTGCTGCGGGCGCACCATCATGAAATAGAGGACCACAAGCATGATAATGACCCAGATCAACGAGAACCCGGCTGACCCTGTTGCGGCGCCATTCGCTAAAATCATCATATTCTTTCCTCCTGCCTTCCTGTACTTCGTACAATTCTTATTAAAACCTGCCTCGCGCGTTCCACGCACTTATTCTATTCTACATGAAAGATACCGTAAGGGCAAGCATTTTCTTGGATTTCTTGAATAATTCGTTACAATTCACAGCCAAACGGCCCCAAACGGCGGCAATTCGGGGCGATATTCCAAACGCGCCGCCGTCACGCCCCGACGCGGTACAATTTTTCTCCCTTATAAGAAGCGAACCGTCCCTGGTCTAAAGCGTCCCGGATCTCCTCCATCATCGTGTTGTAGAAATACAGGTTGTGCAGCACGCAAAGGCGCATCCCCAGCATTTCCTTCGCCTTGAGGAGATGGCGGATATACGCCCTGCTGTAATGCCGGCAGGCCGGGCAGCCGCAGCCCTCTTCGATCGGCTTGGGGTCTCGCTCGAATTTCCGGTTGAAAAGGTTGAGCTTCCCCTCGTTCGTGTACACATGCCCATGGCGTCCGTTCCGGCTCGGGTAAACGCAGTCGAAGAAATCCACCCCGCGCGCCACGCCCTCTAAAATGTTCGCCGGAGTCCCCACGCCCATCAGGTACGTGGGCTTCTGAAGCGGCAGGTGGGGAACCGTCACATCCAGGATATGATACATTTCCTCATGCGTCTCCCCGACGGCGAGGCCGCCGATCGCATACCCGTCCAGATCCAGCTCCGAAATCCGCTCTGCATGGCCGATGCGGATGTCCTCATATACCGCCCCCTGGTTGATCCCAAAGAGCATCTGCTCCGGGTTAAGGACGCCTTCCTGTCCATTCAGGCGCGCCATCTCCGCCTTGCAGCGTTCGAGCCAGCGCGTCGTCCGCGCGACGGACGCCTCCACATAAGAGCGGTCCGCCCGGCTCGGCGGGCATTCGTCAAACGCCATTGCTATGGTGGAGGCCAGGTTCGACTGGATGCGCATACTCTCCTCCGGACCCATAAAGATCTTTCTCCCGTCAACGTGGGAATGGAAATACACGCCCTCCTCTTTGATCTTGCGCAGGCCCGCCAGTGAAAATACCTGGAACCCGCCGGAGTCCGTTAAGATCGGCCTGTCCCAGACCATGAACTTATGGAGGCCGCCCAGATCCCTCACGACTTCGTCGCCGGGGCGCACATGGAGGTGGTACGTGTTCGAGAGCTGCACCTGCGCCTTGACGTCCAGCAGGTCAAACGTGGAGACAGCCCCCTTGATCGCCGCGGCCGTTCCCACGTTCATAAAGACCGGGGTCTGGATCACGCCATGCGCCGTATGGAACTCGCCGCGCTTTGCCCGTCCTTCCAGTTTCAGCAATTTATACATAAAACATATCCTTTCCGCGTTCTTTTTCGCATAAACGGCAATGATGTTAGTATATCGTTACAATTCGCTGGTCAACCAGTGAACTGTAACAGTATATCAGATTCTTTCTTAATTCTCAAGAAAAACACTTTCCTTTTTGTGAAATATTGATTATACTGTTACCAGCACAGATTCAGCGCTTCCCGTTTTGGGGCGCGCCGGGCGCGGCGCTTCGATCGGGCGCAAGGCAAACGCAAGAAAAATCAGGAGGGTATTATGGCAGGCTCATCATTTGGAACTCATTTTAAGGTCACGACCTGGGGCGAATCCCATGGGAAAGGCATCGGCTCCGTCGTCGACGGATGCCCGGCGGGAGTCCCCTTATGCGAAGCGGACATCCAGACGTTTTTAGACCGGAGGAAACCCGGGCAGTCAAAATTTTCCACGGCCCGGAAAGAAAGCGACGCCGTTGAGATCCTTTCCGGCGTGTTCGAGGGAAAGACGACCGGGACACCCATCAGCCTCATCGTGCGAAACGAGGATCAGCGTTCCCGCGACTATGGGGAGATCGCCTCTTACTACCGCCCGGGCCATGCGGATTATTCCTTTGACGAAAAATACGGGTTCCGGGATTACCGGGGCGGCGGCCGTTCCTCCGGCCGGGAGACCATCGGGAGGGTCGCCGGGGGGGCGGTCGCGGCGAAAGCCCTTGATATGCTGGGGATCTCCTTCCTTACATATGCCCGCGCCATCGGCCCGGCCACGATCTCCTGCTCCCCCGGGGACCTGCTCGCAAAAGACCCGGCAGACGTCCGAGAACAGATCATGTCCAACCCGCTCTATATGCCGGACGACGTCGCGGCGGAGCGCGCGCAGAAGTTCTTAACGGAATGCATGGAGCAGAAAAACTCCGCGGGCGGCGTCATCGAATGCATCATCACCGGGATGCCCGCCGGGATCGGGGAGCCTGTCTTTGACAAGCTCGACGCCAACCTGGCAAAAGCCATCTTCTCCATCGGCGCCGTCAAGGGGTTCGAGATCGGCGACGGGTTCGCGTCCGCCGCCTCCACCGGACTTTGCAACAACGACAGCTTTGAGATGAGGGGCGGGAAGGTATCGGTTTCCACCAACCACGCCGGGGGCGTCTTAGGCGGCGTCAGCAGCGGCGCGCCCATTATTTTCCGGGCGGCGGTCAAGCCTACCCCCTCGATCGCCGCTCCCCAGAAGACCGTGAGCAAGTCCGGGAAGGACATTGAGATCTCCATCCACGGGCGGCACGACCCGGTCATCGTCCCGCGCGCCGTCGTCGTCGTGGAATCCATGGCCGCGCTTACGGTTCTGGACTTGATGATGGAGAACATGGGCGCGCGCATGGAATCACTGCAGGCGTTCTACCACAGGCCCGCCCGGTAAGGATTGGAATATATATCGTTTGCCATAAAACGGGGCTGCCGCAAGAAGGGCAGCATCGCAAGATATCGCGTCCTTTGATCCAAACATCACGCATATCCTGCTTGCTTCTCCTTCTTTCGGCAGCCCCCTTCTCATGCCAATGGGACGCGCGAATACTTCGATCTTCTCCCTTTCGATCTCCTTAAGCCCCTAAGCGGTGGATGAAGATGCAGTTCGGCTGGTCGATCGAGATCGGCTTTTGATCCATCAGGAAATATTTTTTATCATAATCCACATGGAACGTCATGATCTCATTCGTATCATGGTTCAGGCTCACGAAATGGTTCCCGTCCGGGAAGATCGCGATCGTCTTGGGATAGTCCCCGCTGATCTTTGAGTTGCACAGTTCCGACAGCTTGCCGCTTGACCCGTCTATGGAATAGATCGTGACGGAATTGGAGCCCGCGTTGGAGCAGAACAGGTACTTCCCGTCCTCGCTGATCTCAATATCGGAAGCCGCGCAGTTACGCTTCTCCTTCTCGCCGATGGTCGGGATCGTCTGGATGGCTTCAAACTGCGGCCCCTGCGGCGTGCAGGAAAACGCATAGGCGTCGATCATATTGCTCTCCTCGCACAAAACATACGCGAACGCTCCGTCTTTCGTGAAACGGATCATCCTTGGCGCGGCGTCCATGTTCCCGCGCAGGATATCCGCGATCTTCATCTTCCCGCGCGCATAGTCGATCTGGTAGATCTTCACCTGATCCAGGCCGCCGTCGACCGCGCAAAGGTAATTCTGGCCGAACGGCGTCAGCTTCACGCAATTCACATGCGGACGGTAATTGCGCTCCGCCATACTCCTCGCCATACCCGTATGAAAAATGCCGTCCGCAATCTCCCCGATGCTGCCGTCGTCATTCAAGCGCATCATGGAAACGCGTCCGTCGTGGTACCCGCCCACGAACAAGTAGCGGTTCTTATTGTCCACATCGACATAACAGCCGCGCATGCCGCCGATCCATTTCTCGTTCATCAATTCCAAGTCGCCGTCCGCAAGGATCTGAAATGCAGCCACACCCTCGTCCGCAATGGAATACAGGAACTTCCCGTCCGCAGAGACCGTCAGGTGGGACGGGTTGTTGATGGGAACGACCTTCCGCTCCGTCAAACTCCCCTTCTCCACATCTACGTCAAAAATATGGATGCCTACGCTCGTGCCATGGGTATAAGTTCCCACATACGCCACATACTTGCCTTCATTCATCTGCCTGTTCCTCCTTCTCCCGCCTGCGCAAAATATCAAATTTCGCCAACGGCTGTCCTAAATCAATATATAATGCCTGCTTCGGGTGGGGCGCCGACTCCACCTCGTTGCCATCCTCATCCCGGATCGACCGGACCGTCGCGGGCAGGTTCCTGCCATCCGGCTTCATGATCTCGATCTTCTCCCCAACGGAAAACTTGTTCCTCTGCTCGATCCGGTAAAATCCGTCCGCGCCTTTCTCGCCCGCCACGCCAAGATACGTATATTCCCTCACATATGTGCTTTCGTCGTAGATCTGCGCCGACCCGTCCGGTTTCCCAAAAAAGAACCCGTCCGTGAACTGGCGGTACGTGCAGTTAGAGATCTGATCCATATACCAGGGCATATGCGCCTCGTACGTCTCCCTCGACGTGAAATAATCGTCGATCGCCTTTCGGTAAGTCCGCGCCACCGTCGCCACATAGAGCGCGTTCTTCATCCTTCCCTCGATCTTGAAGCTGTCGATCCCGGCCTCCGCCAGCTCTGGAATATGCCCCACCATGCACAGATCCTTGGAATTGAAGATGTACGTCCCGCGGTCGTTTTCATAAACCGGGAAATATTCCCCCGGCCGCGTCTCCTCCATCAGCGCATATTTCCAGCGGCAGGGATGGGTGCAGGCTCCCTGGTTCGCATCCCGTCCCGTAAAAAAATTGCTGAGCAGGCATCTTCCGGAATACGAAATGCACATCGAACCGTGGACAAACGTCTCGATCTTCATCCCTTCCGGGATATTCGCCCGGATCTGCGCGATCTCTTCTAAGGACAGCTCCCGCGCGGAAACCACGCGCTTCGCCCCAAGCCTGTGCCAAAACCGATACGTCTCATAATTCGTATTATTGGCCTGCGTGGAAATATGGATGTCGATCTCCGGGCAGACTTCCTTCGCGATCAGGAAAACACCCGGGTCGGAAATGATCAGGGCGTCCGGCGTAAGTTCCCGCAATTCCTGAAAATACGCCCTCACCCCTTCCAGATCGCGGTTATGGGCGATAATGTTCGCCGTCACGTAAGCCTTCACGCCATGCGCATGGGCAAACGCGATCCCTTCCCCCATCTCCTCCATGGAGAAGTTCTTAGCTTTCGCCCGAAGCCCGAACGCCTCTCCGCCAAGGTATACGGCGTCCGCCCCAAATACGACGGCCACCTTCAAGACCTCCAGGCTGGATGCCGGCACGAGCAGTTCCGGTTTCTTCATTCCAAAATCAATCCTTCCCTTTTATGCTGACCGTCACTCCGTCCCCGACCGGAAGCACGCAGGTCGTCCAGCCCGCGGCGTGCGTCAGCTCATACAGGTATTCCCGCATCCGCTTATGGATGGTCCGGTTCCGCCTGGCCACGGCAAACCGCGATTCTATGACGTCTCCGTCCTGCAGCACGTTATCGGACACCAAAACGCCTCCCGTCCTTAACAGCCGATACGCGTCCGGCAGAAAATGGAGGTACTGGCCTTTGGCCGCGTCCAGGAACAAAAGATCATACGGGCCGCTCAGCTCTTTCAATACGAGGGCGGCGTCCCCTTCGATCAGCTCGATCGCGTCCTGCTTCCCCGCGCGGCGGAAATTCTCCCGCGCGGCCAAGACCCGTTTCGGAAAGTTCTCGATCGTGGTGATCTTGCACGGCTCCGGATTGCATTCTTCCATCAGCAAAGTGGAAAAACCGACCGCCGTCCCGATCTCTAAGATCTCCTTCGGGCGGCTCATGGCAAGGAGAAGCTTCAAAAGGCCCTGCGTCTCCTTCCGGACGACCGGAATCCTCTCCCGGCGCGCTTCCCGTTCGAGGCTTTCTAAAAACGGGCTGTTCTCGGAAGCAAGGGAATTTAAGTATGTGACGATACGCTCATCCACGATCATTGCAGATCCCCTTCTTCGCTGCCTGCTTCGTCCGAGTCCCCTTCTTCGCTGCCTGCCTCGTCCGTGTCCCCTTCCTCGCTGTCTGCCTCGTCCGTGTCCCCTTCCTCGCTGTCTGCCTCGTCCGTGTCCCCTTCCTCGCTGTCTGCCTCGTCCGTGTCC
>CANQTH010000044.1 GCA_947626795.1 uncultured Lachnospiraceae bacterium | reverse complement strand
GCGTTGTACAGGTCCAGCAGGTCCCGCTTCTCCCGGAAGACCAGCTTGAACAGCCTGTCCTTATGCTCCCTGTTTATGTTATTCTGCGTTCCTTCCATTTCTTTTCCTCCATTATATAAGATTTCTTTCTGGTTCACAACTGAAAATTTGCAGCCTTTCGGACTTTTGGCTCCAGCCACGGAATCCACCTACTCCAGACCGCCTTCGGCGGGGACGGCTTTCCTCCGGGCTGAATTTTCATATCCTTGCGTGTTTTGCAGCAAGAACAAAGTCCTGGGCCAAACTGCTACATGCTTTTTTCTTTTGGCCAGGCTATACAATCTGAAAATATGGGAAATCTTGATACGGCGGCAAAAAGAAACGCGCCTCATGCGCTTTCCTTTGCCTTAACTAAGAAAATACCGGGGCTTCCCGGCTTTAGAACCAGGCAGAATGCCTTTTGATTATCCTAACATAAAGAGTGGGCTTTTGCAAGATTAAAAATTTTCCCGAAAGGGATCTGAAATGGGCGGATTCTGCAACAGGGAAGCGGAAGGCTAAATTGTGTGACAATTCAGCCTTCCGCCTCATAGTTACGGAATCCGGCATCGGGATTTTCTCCCTTATTTCTCCGTAGCCATATCTACTACTTTTCCTGCAGGAACATATCGGAAATCCTATGCCTTGAGTCTTCTTTCTCCTCTATGGAAGCCTCCGCTATTTTTGTACACGTCCCATCCAAAGACAATTCATATTTCCGCACAGTCGGAATCGGCTCCTGCTCTAAGGTATACAGAATGCCGTCACTCAGATCCGCTTGCAGGACCGTTTCCTCCAATCGGCAGGAAAACTCAATCTCATCCGTTTCAGGATTGATGCAGTAAATCTCCGTTTCCCCACCATTTCTCGAATCGCAGTCCATCACAAAAAACTTCCCCCGGTCAGCAAGGATCCTCTCCGCGTACTTTCCCGGGAGAGATATCGTCCGTATGTCATTTTGATCCGGATCGTAAACCACGACGCAGTCGCTGCTCGGAATATACAATTCATTCTCATGCCATTGCGTATTTCCAAGCAGGTTATCCCGCAATTCTTCCGTGACGTCCCGCTTCCGCTCCCAGGTTTTTTCCTGCATATTTACATGGTATATGGACTCCGTCTCTTCCGTTAGGTTTGTGCCGATAAAATAAACGTCCATCCCTTTCACCGCAAGCCCAAGAGCCGCTGTATTTTCAACCTCAACCACTTCCAGTTCCTTGCTCCCGGCAGGATAATAGCTGATATAAGTTATGCCATTCATATTTCCGACCGCAAAGATCCCGTCTTCCGTCACACGGAAATCATCCAACATCTCCTTTGCCGGATATTTTTCCCATTCCCCAGTCTGCATATCAAACGAAAACACGGCTCTATCCCTCGACATCACCCCGCAGGAACCCAGATATGCTTTCCCATCCAACACTTGGATCGGAGTGCTGCCATAATTCCCGATCACATGGTATGTGCATTTTAATGTGTCAACATTCTTTAGGTTCTCGTCAAGCAAATAAATGTACGTCAGGCCTGCTCCCGAGTTGTCGCTGTCCACCACTCCCACTTTATACGCGGCTTTCGGCTTGGAGTTGAACCCCATGCATCCGGCAGCCGCAAAGCAGATCAGCGCAAAAACTACCGCTAAACATTTCTTTCTTCGCATCTTAATTCTCCCATTTGGCAATGCACACGAAAGGGGCGGGCCGCATCCGACCCTGCCCACGTTCCGCTCTCTTTTGATATGCCCTTATTCTACCGTAAATTCATAATTTTCAACGGCTTCCGCTTTTTCCTCTTCAAATTCATCCGCCCACTCGTTCTGAATTTCCAGGATCTCATCCGGATTGCCGTCTGTGTTCTGCTCCTCTACATATTCCCGTTCTCTTGCTTCATTGTATTTTTGGATCGGCAGATCTTTTTTGTATATCTCAAACTGGAAATCCCAGTACGCTTCCTCACTGTCAAATTGATCCATGAACGCCTGGATCTCTTCCTTATTTTCCGCCGTTTCGTACTGCTGCTTCAATTCTTCCAGATAGTCCCGGATTTCCTGGTCGGTCACGTCATATCCATTGGCGATCGCCTCCTGATACAGCACATTGATCTCCTTTACGTACTGGAGCGCAGCCTCTTCCGCCTCTTTCTCGCCATATCCCGCATCCAGGTAAAACGCTTTCGCCATGTCTATCTCGGTCTGGGGCAAAACGATCTCTTCCCCCGCCGCCACTGGCTCTAAGCTCTCTTCGATCGCCGCATCTTCTTCCGCGACAGGTTCTGCATACTCCTGAATCGAATCTCCCCATTCACTAACGTCCGAAATATCGTTTCCCTTGTTGGCCGCCGCCGGCATTGCAAGGACAAGGCCCATCGCAGCCACGCAAGCCGCTGATAATATCTTTTTTTTCATATATAATCTCCTTCCTTTCTCTAAGTTTCTATTTTGTCTTTAATGATACATAAACACTTCCCGTTTGCGTAGGAATTAAAGAATCTGCACAATAAACGGAATAAGAAAATCCCGATTTCCGATCTGTAGATTTTTTATATGATACGCTTGTCGAATTATAAGAGCCGCTTCCATACGGATATTTAGCAACATCCCATAAATAAGTCCCTTTTGTCCATTTTTTAAAGTTCTTTTTTACTTCTCCTGTTTTAATAGACCTATGCACCCCTGCTGTTCTTGTTACTTTTGGCTTAGAACCACTATATGCAGCAGAATATGCCAAAAAACAATCTCGCTTTGTGAACTTATTCTTTGTTGTGCCTTTTGTATACGTTTCCGTTATTGTTGCAAAAACATTGACGGCTGCCGTCTGTCCCCGCGGAGTCGTAAAGAAAAAACTCTTGGTAGCTTCTTTTCTCTTAGTTGCTGCTTCTGCATTCATGCCACCCGCAAAAGATAACACGAAACTAAGGCACAATAAATACAATACTGCTTTTTTCAATTTTGTTTTCATAAACAATCTCCTTTCCTTTTTCGCTTCCTGATCCTTCCTACTCGTTACCTTTCTCCAAAAAGCCATTTCCAAAAACCCGACAAAAAAAATTCCAAAAACATCTTCTACACCTCCCCTCCTTAAAAAACAAGGCCTTTGTCTTCTATCCGTACCTTACAACACATCCCGCCTTTTTTCAACCCCTGGCTATGCGAACGGTCATATAGCTATGTGAACGGTCATTTCAGAAGTAAATTTCCACGTCATACCACCCATCTTCCGGCTTAAAACGATAAATCCCGTTATATTTTTCCACAATTCCGACAACCGTCTTCACGCCCATCCCATGGTTGCGCTTGTCCTCCTTTGTCGTGAGCGGAAAGCCTCCCTGCATCTTCAGCTCCCCCTCCATCGTGTTCCTCACATGGATGCGCGTGCCTCGTTTCCCCTGGGAAACCTCAAACAAGATCTCCCCCTGCCGCTTCCCTGCCGCCTCAGCCGCGTTCTTCACCAGATTTGAGACAAGGACGCACAGATCCCTCTGGGAGACTCTCTGCTCCTCCGCAATATACCCCCGCACCTTGATCTTGCAGGATTCTTTGATCGGTATGAAATAGTAATTGACGATCGTATTCACGATGTCGTTGCCCACGTCATACTGCCGCCGCCCAATCTCCGCGATCTCGCCCAGCATTTCCTCCAGGAAGCCCTCCAGCTTGCCATACTCCTCTTTCTGGCAGTAGTTCTGCAACTCCAGCAACTGGGAGATCAAGTCGTGCCGGAACTGGCGCGTGTCCTGCTCCTTTTTCAAAAGCTGTTCAAAATACTCCCTCTGCTGCTCGTTCTGCGCCTCCATGGCTTCCGCCTGCATAGAATAGTCCTGCATGGAATTGAAATAGTAGACGATGGCAAACAGGAGCGCGCTGATCGTAAGGCTTCCGGCCGACACAAGAACCATACCGACGTCCTTTGCCATGCCATGCAAAACCTCTTGCAGGACAAAGTCAAAGTACGTCACCAACAGACACAACATGATCTCGACCGCCGCAACCATCGCCCGCATACGAAACGACAGTCCGAACATTCGCCTATCCAGTTTTTTCTTCTCTAAAATATGCTCCGTCAACATCAGCCCGGCCAGGACGCTCGCCAAACACGCGAACATATCATATGGCCGTTCCAGCCGAAAACAAACAACAAGAATACCATGCACTGTCACTTCCAAAAATGTCAAAATGGCAATGGCGGCTATGCCCAGCAACAGATTCTCCCGGATCCGCACAGGAAAAACGCACTGCAGGATGAGCAGGCTGACCAGTATGGCATACCCCTGCCCCGTCCCCCAACTCCATCCCTGCAGGCTCCCATATGCCAAAAGCGCCGCAGCAACCAAAAGCCCCATCGCTTTTTTCTTTGTGACCTGCGCCCTTTTCCCGAATATCACATAATAAAAGGACACATATTCCGCGACCGTCAATGCAAAAAATATCATCATTAAGAACTGATCCATCTCTTTCTCCCATTTTTATTATGTTTCTACACTTATCCACCCATCCATGCGCGAATCCCAAATTGTTTCTTCTATTACCCGAATACACTCTTCGGTATTCTGCAAAATATCTTTTCCCCAAAAATGGATTACTGTCCAACCTAAAAATAATAACTTCTTATCATTCTCTATATCCCTATCCCGGTTTCTTTCAATTTTTTTAATCCAATATCCCGGGTTACTCCCTTTTTCCAGCCTTGCCTTCAATACTTCCCAGTCTTTCCCATGAAAAAACTCACTGTCACAAAATATAGCTATTTTATATTTTGTAAGAGCAATATCCGGGCTGCCTGGCAATGTCTTATCATTTTTATGGTAGCGGTATCCCTTACGCCACAATTCCTTTCGCAACTTAACTTCAATTGAAGTATCTTTGCTGCGAATATGGCTCATATTTCTGGAAACAGTTTCCTTATCCCTTGACAATTTACATCACCACTTTTATATTTTACCATGTCTTTCCCGCAATACGAAAAACGCATATACACTTATCGCTTGTTTTCTGTCAATCTGCCCTATAATAATACAACAAGATTTCCTTTATCTTTTCAAGGCTGCTCAAGTTAACCACATAATCTGATGCGTTATATATCCTTTTCAGATCTTTCTGCCTGGCAATCCAACCAGCGCCATCAATAACATTGACAAAAACAATTCTGCCTGTATCATGCATATTGCGGTTACTGATCTCTTTTGCTACGCTGATCATAGTTTCCCGTTTTGTAGATTGCCCACTGCCTGTTGTAACCATATAGGACACCTCGATATTTCCCGCTCGATCATATTCTCCATTTAATGACGGCTGCGCCAAAGGAATCCTATCCATTTAGCACAGCCGCAATTTTTTCCGATATCGCCGCGATCACTGGCACACACACCGTATTTCCCAATAGGTCAAAGGCTTCGCTTTCTTTGATAATGCTTAAATCATAAGTATCCGGATCATATCCACATAATCTTTGCCCTTCCTTTATCGTTAAACGCCTGATCCCATCACCATCCACTACACCCAGTTTTGAAACGTCCATAGCCACCAAAGTGGGGACAAGGGCATCTGGGTCAAGGATTTTTGAAAACTCAAATGATAGTTTCCCCGCTACAATATTATAACCCTTAGGCTTCGATTCATCCGGCTTACGCTGACCATCCACCAGCGCCTTAGGATGTTCAAAGGTTAAATATCCCTTATGTACCAAATCATCCAACATCTCCTGCAGATCAGCAACATCATAAAATGTACGGATTTGCTCTGCCGTTAATGGCATGCCATCCATCCACTTTATCCCTATTTCCTCTGCCCACTTTTTCTTCCGCCGTTCTTTTAACAAAATATCCAGCAATTCTCTCTGGGCCTTTGTTGTTTTACCCTTCAAATCAATATCCCATGAATGAATGTTATCTTTTCCGCCTCTTTTATCCTTTATTGACTTCCCTACTACCTCTTCAGGACTATAATTAGCAAATAAACATTTCGTAAATTTACTCTTTACCGTTGGCAAGCCCTTTTCCCGCAGAACTAAATGGCTGGCATGGGAATCCTGCTAACAAAACATCAAAGTCCGGAATATCCTCCGTCTTAATCTGTGTAATATCCCCATAAATCTTTTCATTTCCAAAATGATTCTGGTATGCCTTTATGGCATATTTTTTTATTTCTGAAGCAAAAACACATTTTGTATGGAATCACAGTTTTCCCATCCCCTGTTCGAACCCTAACCTAATTCCACCTAATCCAGCAAATAAATCGATAATTCTGATCGTTTTTTGTGCGTCCTGCCTTTGCCTTGCTATTTCCATCATCAACAGATTAGCGCATCTTTCTGAAAAAGAGGAACCCACCCCATAAAATTCGATTTCTTCCCACTGTGCCTGCGTTAGATACACCTTATGCCCCATCTTTTTTCCCTGGCAGGCACGGCTTTCCTTCCGGCATGGCTTTGTGTTTCAACCATCATACGATCAACCTCCAAACCTTAAAATAATCATAACATTACATGGTCTATTTTGCAACTCTCAAAATACGGTTTTTACGGAACCAACATAAAAACAGGGAAACAAAACGGCATCCGTTTCTTTCCCTGTTTTGCACGATTTTCATGCCTTATCAATGGGTTTTATGAGACTGTTTCTCTCCCGTCAGATATAATACATATTCTGGTCCGCGTCCCCGTACTGTTCCGCGCATTCCACAAGTTCTTTTAACGTCAGGGAACGCAAGAACCCGTCCAGCCACCCGTTCAGCGGGCCGATGATCTTCTCCTGCACGGCGCGCGCCGCGGCCTCCCCGTTCCCGGACGCCTCTTCCTTGTCCAGGAAATAGATCCCATCCAGGGCGAGGATGATCTCCGCGGCCGTCAGGCTTCCCGGCGGCCCCGCGAGGAAATAGCCGCCCTGCGGCCCCTTGACGCTCCCTATGATCCCCGCTTTCCGAAGCGCGGAAAATATCTGTTCCAAATATTTCACGGAAATGCCGTTCCGCTCCGCGATCTCGCTTAATTGGATGCTCCCGCCCGACCCATGCTGCGCCAGGTCGATCAGCGCCCGGATCCCATACCTGCTCCGCTTTGAAAAAATCATGATTCCCCCATCCTTCCATGACGCAGCCTGCCCGCCGCATCGCCGCCTGCCCGGCCTGCTGCATCGTCTCCTGCCCGCCGCATCGCCGCCTGCCCTGCCTGCCGCATCGTCTCCTGCCCTGCCGCATTGCCGTCCGGCTTGTCCGCCGCATCGTCTCCTGCCCTGCCTGCTGCATTGCCGCCCGGCCTGCTGCACGGGCCTTTACTCGGTCAGCCTGCCGTTTTCCAATAGATATACCCGGTCGGCCAGGTCTAAGACCCGCTCGTCGTGCGTCACCATCACGGCAGCCTTCCTGCGCTTTTTCACTTCCATCCGCACCATTTCCACCACCTGGCGGCCGCGCGCCCCGTCCAGGCTCGCGGTCGGCTCGTCGGCAAGGATCAGGTCCGGGTCGTTCACGAACGCCCGCGCGATCGCCACGCGCTGCTTCTCGCCGCCGGACATCTTCGCCGGGTACTGACCCTTGCACCGCTCGACGCCAAGCTCCGAAAGCATCTCGTCAAGATCCACCTTGCCCCGGTTCTCCTTCGTCTGGAACGCCGCAAGCTGCTCCCGCGCTTTCAGATATGGCAAAAGCTGATGGTTCTGGAAAATAAACCCAATATGCTCCCGCCTTATCTTCGTCCACTCCCGCTTCTTCGCGGCGGACGCGTTGAGATCGGCGACCCAGACGCTCCCGGAATCCGGCGACAGAAGCATCCCGGCGATCGTAAGGAGCGTGCGCAGCTTCGTGTAAGTGTCCGCCGTGATAAAGCCGATGGAAGTATGCCCGTACATCTGATCCTCGACAAACCCCGCCACGGTAAACGCAAGGCCCGTGGAGGAATCCGTTACCGTATCCCCCACCCGGATCCCCTCCAGGGCAAAATCATCATCGAGCAGGATCGGATCCTCCGCGCCCGCATCCGCGAGCCGCGCACCCTCCGATACGGCAGGTTCCAAAAAGCTCCCGGCCTCAATCGCAAAATACGTAATGTTCAATTTTTCGCCGCCGTCCTGCTCGGAAAGGTACATCCGCTGGACGTCCAGAGGCGCAAGCTCCGCGCCCGTCTGCTTTTCCAGTTCCGCATACACGTCGGGATCCAGGCTGGACATCGTGATCAGGCCCTCGGCGGAATCACTGAGCAGAAAATAATCCGCGTCCATGTCGTCAATCCCGGAGATGACCGACCGTCCCAACCCTTCCGCCAATCCGGACAGGAACAAGACCATAAACAGGAGCAGGACGATCAGAAGCTCGATCAAAAGATACTTCTTTTTCCCATAAACCAATTCCTTCCACGCCAATTTCATGGATATGTTCCCTCACTTTCTCTTTTTTCTTTCGATGGGGAACCCGCAAGCGGGCCTTGAGGCTGCGCAGCCGCGCAGCTCCCCTGACAAAGCCATTATATTACATCGCGGGCCGCAAATCAAGAATGGGGGCGGGAGAGTGGCGTTTCCGTAACAGGACAGCCGAAGGCTGAACTGTTGCGCTTTCCTGCTTTACCGTAGCAAAGTCCCCGGACGCAAAAAGGGACGCCGCACAAAGGAATCCAAGCGCAAGATCTGGCATCCTTTGATCCGGATGTCCCGCCATATCTTGTACGCTGGATCTTATGCGGCAGCCCCTCTTGCCGTCCCGCTACTTCTGGTTCGCAGGCTCTATATTGATGCTCTTTCCCTTGATCTTGGAATTCGTCATAGCGCGCAGGACGTCACGCCCGTACTCGCGCGGCACTTCCACGAACGTGTACTTGTCAAACATATCGATCGCGCCGACCAGCTTGCCCGGCATCCCGCTCTCGCCCGTGATCGCGCCTAAGATATCGCCCGGCCGGATGTTCTGCTTCTTCCCGATGTTGATGAAGAGGCGCACCATGCCTTCTTCCGCCCCGGTGTCGCCGAAATCAAAATTCTCCATCCCATCCTGCGCCACTTCCTCATCGCCGCGCAGCGCGAGCTTCAAAAACGCCGCCGCGATATCCATCGCCGTGTAATCCGCCTCGTTGACCTGGGATTCGATCATGTTTACCATATCCGTCAGGTTCTCTTCCTCGATGATCGCATCGATGCGGTCCATGATCTTTTCCAGCTTCACCTGCTCCACGGCCTCGATGCTCGGGATCTTCTGCGCCAGGATCTTCGTCTTGCAGTACCGCTGGATATCCTTCAATTTGTAGACTTCCTTGCCCTTCACAAAGGTAAAAGAACGCCCCGTCCTGCCCGCGCGCCCCGTCCTGCCGATGCGATGCACATAATATTCGTCGTCCTGGGGCAGATCGTAATTAAACACGGCCTCCACGTCGTCCACGTCAAGCCCGCGCGCCGCCACGTCCGTAGCGACCAGCACTTCCGTCCTTCCTGTACGGAAATTCTTCATGACGCGGTCGCGCTGCGCCTGCTTCATGTCGCCGTGCAGCCCTTCCGCAAAATAGCCGCGCCCCTGCAGGGCCGTGACCAGCTCATCCACTTTCCGCTTCGTATTGCAGAATACGAGCGACAGCTTCGGGTCGTACACGTCCAAAAGGCGGCTTAGCACCTCCACCTTGTCCTTGCGCTTCACGTCGTAATAATACTGCTCGATGCTCGGCACGGTCAGCTCTTTTTTTACGACCTTGATCGTCACCGCGTCGTGCTGGTATTTCTTAGTTATCTCCAGGATCGGCTTTGGCATCGTCGCAGAGAACAGCATCGTCTGGCGTTCCTCCGGGATGTATTCCAGAACCGTCTCAATGTCTTCCCGGAAACCCATGTCCAGCATCTCGTCCGCCTCGTCCAGCACGATCGTGTGAACCTCTTCGCAGCGGATGGTCTTCCTGCGCAGATGATCCATCACGCGCCCCGGCGTCCCGATGATGATCTGCGCGCCGCCCTTCAGGGAGCGGATCTGCTTCACGATGTCCTGCCCGCCGTAAACCGGAAGGACTTTCACGCCGTGCATATATTTCGCAAGGTTCCGGATCTCCTCCGCCACCTGGATCGCCAGCTCCCTCGTCGGGCAAAGCACGATCTCCTGCGTCTTTTTATTCTTGGGGTCCGCCTTCATCAAGAGCGGAATCCCGAACGCAGCCGTCTTCCCGGTCCCCGTCTGCGCCTGTCCAATGATGTCCACGCCTTCCATCGCCACCGGTATGGCCTTGCCCTGGATCGGCGTCGCTTCCTCAAAGCCCATCTCCCGGATGCTCCTCAAAATCTCCGGATACAAATTAAACTCTTCAAAATTTAGTGCTTCCATACATTTCCTTTCGTTGCTTGCCTTTGCTAAAAACCTGTTGCTAATCATATCAAAGAAAACGCTCCTTGTCAAACGATTTCTGCGGAATAAATTCACGAATAAATAACCCAGGAATAAATGCCCCCGGAAAATTTTCCATTTCCCTATTGACTTTCTTTTCCTTATGCAGTAGTATTAAGCTATTCGTAATGTAGTTTTTAAAACTACTTGTTATAATTTATCGTGTTTTCCATATACTATAAGTCAAATACCACGAAGCAAGCTGCGGGGCATGACGTAACGGTTCAGCTTTCGGCCTTACAGTTGCGGGAACAAAACGAAAAAGGGGGTTTTTCCATGAAACTGAAATTAAAAGATCCGGGAAGCTCGATCACGCATTTCATCGGGATGATGATGGCTCTTTTCGCGGCGACGCCGCTTCTGATCCGCGCCTCGATGCACCCGGACAAGATCCATTCCATTTCCCTTACGGTCTTTATCGTGAGCATGATCCTTCTCTACGGCGCAAGCACGGCTTACCACGCGCTGGACTTGTCGGAAAAAGCCAACCAGTTCCTGCGCAAGCTGGATCACGCGATGATCTTCATCCTGATCGCCGGGACGTATACGCCCGTCTGCGTGATCGTGCTTGGCGGGAAGGTCGGCTACGGCCTGCTCGCGTTAGTCTGGGGGATCGCCCTTGCCGGAATCCTCATAAAAGCTTTTTGGATCACCTGCCCCAAATGGTTTTCTTCCTTATTATATATCGCGATGGGCTGGGTCTGCGTCCTGGCGTTCACGCAGATCATCAATTCTCTCTCTGCCGAGGCTTTTGGCTGGCTGCTCGCCGGGGGGATCATTTACACGATCGGCGGCGTCATTTACGCGCTAAAGCTGCCGCTCTTCAATTCCAGGCATAAGAACTTCGGCTCGCACGAGGTCTTCCATCTGTTTGTCATGGGCGGGAGCGTCTGCCACTTCATCATGATGTATTTCTTCGTCGCGAATATGCCGCTTGGATGATGATCTGCCCGCCGCTTCATCCCAATGCTTTCTTCACCGCGAATATGCCGCTTGGATGATGATCTGCCCGCCGCTTCATCCTAATGCTTTCTTCACCGCAAATATGCCGCCTGGATGACCCGCCTGCCCGCAACTTCAGGCCGGGCGTCACGCCCCGTCCTCCGTCCCGGCAGGCGGCTCCCAGACGGCCGGGAAGCCCTGATACCCCTGTATCAAGGCTTCTTTTTCTTTCCGGGATAACTTTTTGATCTGCGCCTCCCTGCGCATCGCTTCCTGTTTCGTCCCATGCGCCTCCGCATACGCCAGCTCCACCGGAGTCCGTCCCCGGGTATACTTGGCGGCTTGTCCCGCATTATGGGCGTCCAGTCTTTTTTTCAGGTCATTCGTCCATCCGGTATACAGCGTCCCGTCGGCGCACCGCAATATGTATGTAAAATTCCCATTCTCATTTGTTTCCATTTTGTCTCCATCCGCCGGGCCTTTGCGCGTCATCCTTTCTTTTTCCTACTTTAAGGCCCGCTTGCTGCCCGCCGCCGACCGAGGCGGGCGTCTTCCCCATATGTAAAGAGACTGCAAGCAGTCTCCTTTATGCAAAGCAGCGCCGAAAGGCAAGTATCTCATCCAATCAGATCTCAAAACAAGGGACGTATGGTAAAAAACGGCGCCGCGGATCTTCACCCGAAAGCGTTCCCTTACCTTATTTTATGAAAAATACCGTCCCTGGTGCTTGCCCCGGCATTTCCATTATATGGAATTGCCCGCCGGAAGTCAACTATTCCAAATATTCCATTGGATCTACGGGCGTCCCATCTTTCAGCAATTGGAAATACAGGTTCGCCCCCTCTTCCGAAAAATATTTCGTCGGCTCGCTGACATATCCGATCGTCTCGCCGCTTCCCACATAATCCCCTACTTTTTTCGGGATTTCCTTCAACTGGCCATAGCGCGCGCTGTAACCGCTCCCCAAGTCAACCGTCACGCACGTCCCGGTTTCCTCGCTCGTCGAGATGTCCGTCACTTTCCCGTCCGCCGCCGACCTCACCGGAGCGTTCACCTCGCCCTGGATCACGATCGCCGGATTGTACTTATACTCTTTCAGCGACGCGAAATACACGCTCTGATCCATACTGTAATTCAAGATCACGTTTCCCTGCAGCGGCCAGTTCAAGTCCTTTTCTGCGTCAAACGCAAGCTCCGGCTCGATGGGCGCGCTCGCCTGCGCGACCACTTCCGGCTCGTCCATAAAATCATCGTCCTGCCCCGCCTGGGCTTCCTGCGCGTCCGCCTCTTCTTGCCCGGCTTCTTCCCGCGCCTTTTTCGCCTCGGCTTCTCTTTCTGCCTCCGCAGCTTTTTCCCGCGCCTTCTCCTGCGCCGCCGCGACTGCCTTTTCCTGCGCGGCCTTTTCCATTGCCTTGTCTTCCGCCTTCGCCTGCTGCACCTGTTCTTTCTTTTCCGCCGCCAGCTTCGCCTCCTGCTCCTTCCCCTGCTGGGAATAATAAAGGCCCGTCATCCCAAATGCCGCCGCCAATACGAGCGCCATCGCCACAAGGTAGGATTTCCGCCTGAAAAATGCCGCAGCTCTCCGATTTCTCATCCTGTCGCCCTCCATTCTTTCTATGCTGTTCTCGCACTAAAGGATATTCTCCGGCGTTTCCCGCCTCCCGCCCTTTCCGCGGAAATGGGAATTCCGAAGCTGTTCCTTTCCGTTAGTGTTGCCGAAATCATGAAGTTTATTCAGGATCGCGCCCAATTTCAACATTTTTATAATAATAATGCAGGATCTCCCTGTAATCCTTCCCCTCCTTCGCCAGCTCGTTCGCCCCGTATTGGCTCAGCCCCAGCCCATGCCCGAGGCCTTTCGTGACGATCCGCACCTTCCCCTCCACTTCCTTTATGTAAAAACAGGAGGACGGAAGCCCCAAAAAGCCGCGGGCCTCTTCCCCCGTCACAGACTTCCCGCCGATCTCCGCCTGCAAAACGTAATCCCCGGCGTCCCGCTCTTTGACCACGACCTGGCCCGCCGCGCCTTCCTCCGTTATTTCCGCATCCGGGCACGCGCTTTTTAAGCGATCCGCAAATTCCTTCTTTTCCAGGAACGTGACCGTCAGGTAATCGGGGGAAGGGATGTCCATCTTGCTGTCCACGCCGCTTAGATACGGCTCTTTCGCGTCCCGCGTCCTGCCCGCGCTGACCGCATGGAACGCGGCGTTTATCGGCTTCCCGTTGTAGGAGAGGATCTCCCCGCCAGTCTCCCGCACGGCTTCCTCCAAAATCCCGTAATTTTCCTCAAACCCTTCCTGCCCCCACAGTTCCATCATCTCTTCCCCGGACATGGATTCCGGCCGCTCCGCCCCGTCGTCCGCCGCCGCCAGCGCCGTCCGCGCGATCACCGCCTGCGCCTTGACCGCCTCAAACTGGTAATCCAGAGGGATCTCGCGGGCGACCACGCCCAGGAGATAGCTTTCGGCGTCTTCCCCGCCGTCCGCCGCCCCGAAAACCGCGCTCCCGCCCGCGTCATCCGCCAGCCCGCCGCCCGCTCCCGCCTCGTTCCCCTGGAACAGGAGCGTGATGATATACGGCATGGCGAGCGCAAGGATGCAGGCAGCCAAAAACGCTTTTATCCTCTCCTTCAAAACAAGCACCCCCTTGGGTCATTATATGCCGCTTCGGACAAATTATGCCGCCTGAGCCTTGGACTTGCAGGAGCGGCGGGGCGGCACAAGAGGCTGCGCTTCGAACAGAAAAACGGATCCTGAAAATATCATTCAGGATCCGCAAAAAATATCGTCGTCTAAATCGGAACGAATTTCCACTTATACATCTTCGCATGCCTCTTCACATACTTTTCCACCGCGCTCCCCTTTTTTCCATAAATGGTCGCTTGCACCGGGAATACCCCCGTACCGAATTTTTTGACATTCGGCCCGACCGTGATCTTTTTCAGATTCGTGCATCCTTTAAATGCCTCGTCATCAATCCGTCTGACGCTTTTTGGTATCGCAATCTCCGTGAGGGACCTGCAATCTTCAAACGCGTTGTATTCGATCCACCTTACGTTCTTGTTCCATTTGATCTTCTTCAGCTTTTTGCATCCCCAAAATGCATAACCGCTTATGTGCCGGACATTCTTCCCAAGCTTGACCTCCCCAATGTCGGAATCGTTAAACGCAACATATCCGATGACTGTGACGCTGTCCGGGATCTTCGGATTTTTGATCCCGCCCGGGCAGCCCCGGAGTATGTTCCCTTTTTTATTCAAGAGAAGCTTGTTCTTCAATTTGTAACTGGGATTTGTCTTTGAGATCTGGATCTTTTTCAAGGTTCTGCAGGTGGACACGGCATGATAAAAAGTGGTGCCGTCGGGGACGATCAGCTTCTTCAATCTCTTTGCCTTGCTCAGCGACATGACGTCCTTAACCTTTTTCCCCCTGATCTTAGCGGGGATCCTCAGCGTCTCGGCATTCCCTGTATAATTTCTGATCGAAAGCCAGTCTACCGTACTGTAGATAAAGCCATGCCATCTATACCTCGGTATGATCTCCGCTTTGGACTGCATCGGGGGCAGCGCGGAAAAGACAAGGCACAGGCATAAGGCCAGCACAAGGGCCGCATTTGCTTTTTTCCTGCCAGGCATCACGGTTCCCCTCCTTTCCGATCCTGCGATCAATCTGGATTTGTCAGCTCCACGGATTTCCCTACGTTCAAAAGCGGATAATACTTGCTTTTGTTCTGCCTGCCCTGCACTTTACTGGTCGAGCGGTTTTTAAGCCTGCTTAGGATCTGGGCCGGGGTCAGCGAATAATTAATGCTTAACATCATCGGACAATGCCAAAACAGTCCAAAAAACTTTACTTTTAATAATTTGTATGATAAAATTAGTTGATTTTTAAAATCAATTCACAAGCGAAAAACACATGGAACGAAAGGAGAAAAAATATGGCATTTTGTAATCAATGCGGTACTCAGATTGGCAACCAGGATACGGTCTGCCCTAATTGCGGCGCGCAGATAATGGGAAACGGCAACCCTCAATATCAACAGCCATATAATCAACAACCCTATAATCCTCAGCAATATAATCCCCAGCAGTACAACGGGCAGGCTCCTGCCGAAAATGATAACGGAGGATTTTTATGGGGACTGCTTGGCTGCTGCATCCCCATTGTCGGCCTTGTCTTATTCTTAGTTTGGAAAGACACAAAGCCAAAGACAGCGAAAGCTGCCGGAATAGGCGCTCTTATATCTGTCTGCATTGCATTCATATATTATATCCTGATCGCTGTCCTGGGAGTTGGCGCTGGAATAGCATCCGGATTACTCTGATAATGAAAAAATGGTGCTTCAAATGGCTTCCCATTTTATTTGGATGCCATTGCAGGGACGACCGCTCATTTCATTACAAAGGGAAAAAATTTCCTATATGCGCAAGATGTACCGGAGAATTGTTCGGAATTTTAGCCGGAATATTCATATACATAATTTTTAGGCCAAACTGGCAAATTTCATGCATATTATTGATCCCTATGATCTTAGACGGTTTCATCCAAAACTTAACCCCTTATGAAAGCACAAATTTAAAACGTGTAATTACAGGTTTTGCATTTGGATGCGGTTTTATATTTTTATTTTTAATATCATCCATAGCGGCAGTTAAATTTGGCTTCAAAATCGGACGTTCCAAAATTGCCTGATTTTGAAGCAAAAGATCATAACAAGCACAGACTGATCCCCGCAAAACCAATCCATATCATCCCCCGCAGCAAGTCGGCAAAGCATAATTTTGCGACGCATCTGCGGGGGATTTTTTCTTTATGCATTTATAAGGCTTCTGCGCCTTGTCCTCAAGACACAAAACTCTTTCATTGCTTTCGGCAGAGGATTCACATCTATTTCCAAGTCTCGAACATATTTTCGATTTTCCTCTTGCATTTCCTTCCGTTCTGTGATATGATCTTAACCAGAACAAATGTTCTGGAACGGAGACGATGAAAATGCCTGCCTTACAAATGCAAATGAGCCTGTCTGAAAAACTCCAGATCTTATCCGACGCCGCAAAATACGACGTCGCCTGCACTTCCAGCGGCGTCGACCGCAGCGGCGGCAGCTCCGGCATGGGCAACTGCGCCGCCCCCGGCATCTGCCACTCTTTCTCCGCAGACGGCAGATGCATCTCCCTTTTGAAGATCCTTTTCACGAACGAGTGCATCTTCAACTGCGCATATTGCCTCAACAACTGCGATTCTGACGTGAGACGCGCGGCGTTCACCCCGGACGAGGTGTGTACCCTCACGATGGAATTTTATCGGCGCAATTATATCGAAGGGCTTTTCTTAAGCTCCGGCATCCTGATCAGCCCGAACCACACGATGGGGCTGATCTGCGAGACGATCCGCAAGCTGCGCGTCGTCCACCATTTTAACGGCTATATCCATGTGAAGGCGATTCCCGGGGCGGATCCCTGCCTGGTGGAGCAGGCCGGATTCCTTGCCGACCGGATGAGCGTCAACCTGGAGCTTCCGACCGCGGACGGCCTGCGCCAGCTTGCCCCCTGCAAATCACGCGGCACGATCTTAAAACCCATGCGGCTGATCCAGAACCGCATCTCGGACAACAAGCAGGAACTCATCGAGCGCAAGGGCGGCCAATCGTTCGTCCCGGCCGGGCAGTCCACCCAGATGATCGTCGGGGCCACCCCGGAGAACGACTACCAGGTCATGAGCGTCGCAGAAGGCCTGTACCGGAAGTTCGGGCTAAAGCGCGTCTTTTACTCCGCTTTTGTCAATGTCAACGGCAACCCACGGCTTCCCGCCCTTCCCGGCGGGCCGCCGCTATTGCGGGAACACCGCCTGTACCAGGTGGACTGGCTGCTGCGGTATTATCACTTCGAGGTTTCCGAGATTTTGTCCGAGGAGCGGCCGGATCTCAATGTCTTCCTAGACCCAAAGTGCGATTGGGCGCTGCGCCACCTTGAATTTTTCCCGGTGGAGATCAACAAGGCAAGCTACCAGACGCTCCTGCGCGTGCCTGGGATCGGCTACAAATCCGCCGAACGGATCGTCAAGGCCCGCAGGCGGGACCGCCTGTCCTTCCACGATCTGAAAAAGATCGGAGTCGTCCTCAAGCGCGCGCTGTATTTCATCACCTGCTCCGGCAAGATGATGTACCCCACCAAATTGGACGAGAACTACATCTGCGAGAACCTCATGCGGGACAAGACGCAGATCCCCCGCGAGATCCGGGAAGCCGGATATCGGCAGATCTCATTTTTCGACCGGGATCTTTGCAGCGATTTCCGCCTGTCAGACGCGCAGATCCTCCCGCCGGGGCAGCGGATCGCCGCCCTCTGACGAGCCGACGCGGAAAGGAGTGAGCCAGCCATGTATGTTTTTCTCTGCGAAGACAGCATCGACGGTATCTTTACCGGGATTTACGACGCCTGGGCAAGCGGATACGGCCACGCGAACGTCGCGCTTTCCGCCCGTCCCTTAGAAAATTACGCCTTATTCGACGAATACATCCCCGTTGCAACGAGCGCGGAAAAAAGCGCCAAAGTCGCCCGTACCCTGCAGGCGCGCTTAGGCGCGGAGATTTACCAGGAATTGTGCCAGGCCGCTTCCGCCTCCGAACGTCACGCCGGGAAGCGGGACGCCATGGACAAAGCCGACGCGCTTTACAAGACCGTCGTGCTTGCCCTTTCCTTAAAAAATGGCCGAAACGTCCTGCATTACCTTGGCGAGCCTTGCGTCAGCCGGGTGTTCCAGCTTTCCCGCAGCGCCTGGAACGAAACGCACCACCTGATGGGGTTCCTGCGCTTCCGTGAACTGAAAAGCGGCCTCTTATTCGCGCAGATCCGCCCCCGTCATCATGTGCTTCCCCTCCTGGGCGCGCACTTTTCCGACCGCCTCCCGCAGGAAAATTTCCTGATCTGCGACGCCGGACGCAGACAGGCTCTTTTGCACCCGGCAGGCCAGGGCTTCTTCCTTACGGATGCAAAAGATCTGGATCTGGAAGCCGCCGACCGCCTTTCCCAGCAGGAAGAGGCATATCAGTCGCTCTGGCGCGGCTTTGTGCAGGATATTGTTATCAAGGAACGGCTCAATACAAAATTGCAGGATCAAAACCTCCCCCAGCGGTTCCGGCCGGACATGACGGAATTTTGCTCCTATGACGCCTCAACGCATCAAAAATTCCCCGATCCGCAATAAGCCTGCGACGCTGGCATCCCTCAAGGCTTCTTACCCCAAGGTCGGGCGATACCGCGGCATCCTCGCGCAGAAGACCGCAATGCTGGCATCCCTCAAGGCTTCTGTCCGGAAAGCGCGTCGCTTAACCGGGCAAATTGCGCAAGCGTCAAGGCCTCTCCGCGAACCCTCGCGTCCAGCCCCATCCCCTCCAACGCTTCCGCCACCTGCGCTTTCCCAAACGGAAGCCCGGCAGCGTTGCCAAGCCCGTTCACCAGCGTTTTCCTCCTCTGGTTGAACGACGCGCGAATGATCCGGAACATCAGGCTCTCGTCCTTTGCCTGCACAGGAGGCGTCTCATGGCAATCCAGGCGTATGGCCGCGCTCCCCACCTTCGGGCGCGGCAGGAAGCAATTCGGCGGCACATGGGCGATGACCTGCGGCTTTGCGTAATACTGGACGGCAAGGGACAACGCGCCGTATTCCTTGCCGCCCGGGCCTGCCTGCATACGTTCCGCCACTTCTTTCTGCACCATGATCGTGACGCTCCCGATCGGCGCGCGGCTCTCCAACAGCCCCATGACGATCGGCGTCGTGATGTAATAAGGCAGGTTCGCGACTACTTTTATGGGCTTTCCGCCATTTTTTCGCCGCGCAAGGCTCTCGACGTCCACCTTTAAGATATCGCCGTGGATCACTTCCACATTATCATACGCCTGGAGCGTATCCGCCAGGATCGGGATCAGGTTCTTATCAATCTCCACCGCGGCCACTTCCCGCGCGCACTCGCAAAGCCCCTGCGTCATCGTCCCGATCCCCGGCCCGATCTCCAGCACAAAATCGTCCTTGGAAACCCCGGAAGCGCGAATGATCTTCTCAAGAACGCGCCCGTCGATCAGAAAATTCTGCCCGAATTTTTTCTGGAAATTAAATTGATATTTTTTCAATACCGCTATGGTATTCTGCGGGTTTACTAAATCTGCCATTTTCTCCCTCCATCTTTTCCGTAACCGCTTATCCGCCCCTGCTGCAGGCCCGCATCTCCAGTCCTCCGCCTGCGAATCCCGGCGCGTTTCCTCAGATCTTGCGGCGGCTCAATGCCAGCAAAATCGGCTCTCCTTCACGCCTCGGCCCGCCTCTCCAGTCCTCCCGCCCGCGAATCCCGCGCGTTTCCTCAGATCTTGCGGCGGCTCAATGCCAGCAAAATCGGCTCTCCTTCACGCCTCGGCCCAGCCAGCCGTGCTTCGCTTCCTACCTGCAGATCACATAGGCAAGCGAGATCCCGGATTCAAAAGCCAGGAACAGCAGCGCCCCCCAGCCCGGGAATTTCGACTCTTCCTCCCCTGCCAGCGCCATCGCCACCAAAAAACCTGCCAAAAACCACACGCCGCTCACCGCCAGGCTAAGCGTCAGCAGCAGCATCCCTTCCATGGCCAGGGGCCTTTTCATCAAGGCCATGGCCAAAAACGCCAGCCAGGTGATCCCCATATGCCCGGCAGCCGCCGCCGCGCCCGGGACTAGTTTTGCCGCAAGGTACAGTTTGCGATCCACCGGGAAATACGAGATCTTAGAATACACGGTCTTCCAGCTCCCCTGCTCGATCACGATGCAAGGGGACAGGCACAGGATTTCCGCCGCTATCCCGCAGGCGGACGCGAACCCCGCCATGAACTCAAGATCCCCGTAATCTCCCACGAGCGCAATCATGAAATAAAGGCTCTCGCCCAAAAACAACGAGATCCCACGGATGCCGCTCAGCCCAAACCGCTGGTCAAACCGCCTGATCTTCTTCCACATAAGGCCTGCGCCCCCTTTCCTGCAGCATATAGCACATCCATTTTTCCAGATCCGCCTCTTCCTGCCGCAAGCCCGGAAAATCTTCCAGGATAGACGGCCCGCCGCTTTTTTCCTTTTCCAGATCCAGCATCGCCTCGAAGCCCACCCGTGTGACCTGGACGCCCACCGCCTCCGGGTAATTCCCTTCCTTTATCCGGCGTCCTTCCTCCGGGCCGCCTTTTACCAGGCAATACCGGGCCGTCAGGCGATCCATCGAATCCGCGTAAAGGACGCTTCCCTGCTCCAACAGGACGATCTGGTCTGCGATCCGCTCCAGATCCGCGGTCAGATGGGAAGAATATAAAACGCTGATCTGCTCCCGCTCAACCGTCTCCAGCAAAAGATCCAAAAATTCTTTCCGGAACACCGGATCTAAATTTCCCGTCGGCTCGTCCAGCAGCAACACCTTCGGATGGTGCGCCATCGCAAACGCAAACTGAAATTTGCTCCTCTCCCCCTTGGACAAGGCATCCAGCCGGGCGTCCGCCTGCAGATGGCAGGCCCGAAGCCAGCCCTTCCAGCTTTTTTCCGTAAATCCCGGATAAAAATCCCCGAACGCCTGGCCGTTCTCCCAAAGGCTCTTTTTCTCAAAAAACATCCGCCCTTCTATCACAAACCCTATCTTCGCCAGCGCAGCCTCCCGTTCCCGCTTCAGATCCATGCCGTCCGCCCAGATCTTTCCGCCGTCTTTTCGCGTATGTCCCGCCAGAATCCTCATGACCGTGGTCTTTCCTGCGCCGTTCCTGCCCAAAAGCCCCGTTATGCTCCCGGGCGGTATCCGGAAAGAAACGTCCCGCAGCGCGAATCCCTTATATTTTTTAGCGATTCCCTGCGCCACAAGCCCGCTCCCAGGCCCCCAGCCCCCGTTTTCTTTCCCTTTTCCCATCTTTGCCTCCCGCTTTACCGCTCCTCAAATATGACATGGATGAAATCCGGCGCTATGCCCTCGTTGATGTGTTCCACATGCCGCTTTACCTCTCCTCAAATATGACATGGATGAAATCCACCATGTCCTCTTCTCCCAGCCCCGCTTTTTCCCACTCGAAGGCCAGCTTCGCCAGCTCGTCCTCAAGCATCTGGATCTTTTTTTCCCGCAGGATATCCGTATTTTGCTCGGAAACATAAAACCCTTTTCCCGCCACGGAATAGATCAGCCCTTCTTTTTCCAGCTCCTCATACGCGCGCTTCGTGGTGATCACGCTGATCTGCAGGTCACGCGCCAGCGAGCGGATGGACGGCAGCATTTCCCCAGCCTGGACTTCCTTCGCTATGATGGCGTCTTTTATCTGCCGGATGATCTGTTCGTAAATTGCGAGGCCGCCCGTATTTGAGATCAAAATCTTCATCTTTTTTCCCTACCATTCATCGTAATACTCGTCCGTATACGCGATCGCGCGGTAAAAAGAACAGATTGCCGCTATGCTCGCGACGTAATTCAGCACAGGGAGGACAAAGCTGCCCAGCCCCCAGGCTCTCGGCATTATCATGATGTTCAGCATGGCAACGCCGACGTTTAACACCACCATCCATTGGGACAAATGATACACCTGCGTCCCCGTCTTTCCCTTCCCATCCCGCCGCATCTCGGGCGCGGCAGCGACCTGATATGCAGCGAAGCCCAGGCTCGCAGGCCCCGCCTTCCATACGGCGGCCATGCACAGTTCCTTCCCTTCCATCCCCTCATACCAAAAGCAAAAAGACGCGCTGACCGCGATCGCGAGCGCCATCCAGATCATTTTCCAAACTTTCTCCATTGCGAAATCCTTCCTGCTGATCGGCAGCAAGTATGCCAATTTATGCCCCTGCAGGCTCATCATCATGCCAATGCCCATCCACAGCCATAAAATCGGATAGCCTGCCTCATAGCCGCCCCAGGCGTCCCAGGCATCCCAGGCGTCCCTTCCCAACCAGGCCACCCACAAAAACGCGGCCGCCCAAATGAGTAATCCCCATTTCCCGCGTTTCGTATGAAGGGAGCTTCGCACCTCCACAAGCAGTTCCCGTCCCGTATGGAAAAACTGCCCAACTGCACGCCTTTTTCCCCGAATCGCTTCTTTCATTTCCATTCCTTTCCCTGACGTATCCAGATTCCCGCCGCAAGCCGCAGACTTCCTTTCTTTTCCGCCTCTGCCTTCCGCCATGCCGCCTGTCCGTATGCCGCTGGTTTCCTTCCCTTCGCCTTCCTCTGCCTTCCGCCATGCCGCCTGTCCGCAAGCCGCTGGTTTCCTTCCCTTCGCCTTCCTCTGCTTCCTCCATGTCGCCTGTCCGTATGCCGCTGGCTTCCTTCCCTTCGCCTTCCTCTGCCTTCCGCCATGCCGCCTGTCCGTATGCCGCTGGTTTCCTCCATGCCGTTAGATCGCGGGACGCGGCCGCGCGTAATTTATCGGGCCGCCTTCCTGGTCCAGATAGCACATCAGATCCGCCAGCGTCGGGCGCGCCGTCTGGACTTCCACCCAAAGCTCCTTGCCGTCCTCCACGAACAGCCCTTCCTCATAATGCTCCATTTTGCGCCGCCCGGCCAGCCGCTTCTGAAGATAGTCCATCTGCGCCTTGCTCCCGCGCACGATCTTGTACCGCTCCCAGAGTTCCGGCATCGTAAGGGAAAATACCTGGCGTCCCCTGGAAAGCATCGTAACCGCATCCGCATACTGCTCCAGCCCCTCCGTCAAATGCGTAGCATAGAGGACGCCGCACCCTTCTTCGCGGACGTCATACAATATCCCCATCCATTCCTTCCGGAACACCGGATCCAGCCCCGCGTCCGGCTCGTCCAGCAAAAGCAGCTTCGGATGATGCGCCAACGCGAACGCAAGCTGGAACTTCATATAATTCCCCTTGGAGAGCTTGCGTATGTTCTGCCTGACGTCAACCTCGAATTGCCTGCAGTATCCCAGAAAATCCTGCTTAGAATACCGCTCGTAATACATCCCGTAAATTTCCCCCGCCGCCTTTACCGTAAGATCCAGCCGAAAAAAATCATCGTCAAAAACGACCCCGATCTCTTTTTTGCACCGCTCCGGCTCGTGCCGCACGCTTACCCCATCGATGCGGACGCTGCCGCTGCTGACCCGGCAAAGCCCGCAAACCATATGAAAAAGCGTCGTCTTCCCCGCGCCGTTCCTGCCGATCACGCCCATGAGCATCCCCGGCTCAACCGCCAGGCAGACGTCCCGAAGGCAAAAGGTCGTCCCCCGCCCCGCTGAAGCTCCTTCCATTTCCAAAATCGGTTCCATCCCTCTTCCTCCTTTTCCGAGCCGCCCTTCCGCACATACAACACCCCCTGCCTCACGCAGAGCCGCCTCCCCGGCGCGCCTCTGCCTTATCACGCAACGCCCTTCCGCACATACAACACCCCCTGCCTCACGCAGAGCCGCCTCCCCGGCGCGCCTCTGCCTTATCACGCAACG
>CANQTH010000043.1 GCA_947626795.1 uncultured Lachnospiraceae bacterium | reverse complement strand
TAAACTCATTATACCTCAAGGAACCAATACTCTTTTTATTTTTTTTAATCAACTGACAAAATCTTTACTCCAACGTTTTGACCTCCAATTCGTTTGTAGCAGTTCAGCCTTCGGCTGCTTCTATTCTGTTCCTTATATTACCTGAAATGATTTCCATTTCCCGGACTTTTGCCTCCACAAAAAGATCACTGCGCGGATGCACCAGTCACAGACCATTGCAACAGCGATGCCGATGACTCCCATATGCAGGCAGATTCCTAAAATATACGATAAAAACAACCGTCCGAAAATGGTAGAGGCAACTGAAACGTACATCGTAAATTTTACATCGCCTGCCGCCCGCAGCCCATTGCTCAATGCCCCGGAAAATGGGAATGCTGCCGCATTGAACACATTGTGGATCAACACCAGCCAGATCACAAGATCCTTTGTTTGCGGAGACAGGAAATAAAATCTCATAAAAACCGGAGTCAGCAGGAAGATAAAAAGATTCCATGCCGCTGAGATCATCAGCGTTATCTTCATAAGCTTTTTGAAATAATACTCTGCCGCCACAATATCTTTATTTCCCATGCACTGTCCGATCACCGTGATAAACACAGGCCCCATGGATACCCCTGCCAAAGCCGCCATTGACCAGATGCTCTGCGCCACACCGTTCGCGGCAATCTGATATGTCCCGAAAAGCGCCACGATACTGCCAAGCGCCACCTTCACCAACTGGAAAATGCCATTCTCAATTCCGTTTGGAACCGCAATGCTTAAGATACGCTTCATCAAGTCCCCATCCCACATAAATATCCACTTGCCACGGTAAGCCGCTTGGTTTTTCTTCTGAAAACAAAGAGCCGTGATCGCCACGGCAGAAAATGTCCGGGCAATCAGGGACGGCCATGCCACGCCCGCAACGCCTGCGCGAAGGCCAAACACGCCGATGATATTTCCAACTACATTAATGACGTTGGAAGCAACTGACAAATACATCGTCGTGCTGGTCTTTCCAAGGCTGCGGTAAACGGCTGCCCCTGCATTATAGACCGCCAGCGCAGGATAAGAATACGCGGAAATTTTCAGGTAGGTAAGACACGCCTGCATGACAGAATCCTCCACCCTGCCGAACAACAGCCAAAGCATTCCTTTCTTTCCGATCAGAACCAAAACTGCAACAAGTATGGAAAATAATCCAGAAAACAGCAGTAGCTGGCTGGCAGATTTCCCGGCGCTGTCATTCTCGTTTCCGCCAATATACTGGCTGATCACGACCGCTCCGCCGGAAGCAAGCGCGGTAAAAAGATAAATAAATATCGTATTAAACTGATTGACCAGCGAAACGCCTGAAACTGCCGCTTCTCCCGCATAACTGACCGCCAGAGTGTCCGCCATCCCTACAAGCATGACAAGCATCTGTTCCAAAAACAGCGGAACGATCATATTTTTTAAGTCTTTATTTGTAAACCGCATCATTTTTTCTTTTTCCTCATCCTGCGATCACTTGTATTTTATATTTAAATATGCTTTTACGGCATTGGTTTTTCTTTTTTCTCCAACTCTGCTTTCATATGCTCTATAAATTTTGTTGCCGCAAGGCTGAACGGCTGCTGCCTTTTCCATGCCAGTGCGCTGCTCGCTTTCAATTCTGGCGATAAAGGACGGTATGCGATCTTTCTTTCATCCCAAAAGGAAATGGAGCCTTTGATGATCAGTGAACATGCCAGGCGGTTGTGCGCCATAATATTGCTGCCTGACGGCAGGTTGCTTGTAAACAGGACGTTCAGTCATCTTCCATCTGGGCTAACTGGCGGCTTAAAGTCGGCTGCGTAATGTGGAGCGTCTCCGCCGCCTTTGTGATGCTCTCTTCGCGCGCCACTGCTAAAAAATACTGTAACACACGTATTTCCATTGTCTTTACACCTCTATTCTTTAAGTTCGCTTCTCTTTTGCAGCGCACACTCGGATTCTTTCAGCTTTGCGAATATTTTAACATTTCTATATGCTATTTTTCTTGTCTGCCCGTACCTTAATGGTCTTAACTGCTTTCGGGCTTGCGGTATTTGCCGTCATGTCAGTTGTAAACATTGTCATGGACAATACAAACAGGACTGCCCCCTATATTTCTTTCAAAATCATTTCTTCATTGTTCCGATCAGGCGAACACCTATGGGCGGATTCCGTAACAGGGGAAGCCGCAAGACTTTCCTGTTTTATTACTTCTGCGATTGCCTGATCGTTTTCCATCGCTAACGCGCCCCGGCTTCATCACACGCACATCCGGACAGGCGTCGGTTCCGCCTGCCTGCAGACCACCCTGGTTTTCGACGGATCGACCTTATCCCGTTCAATCGTCAGTTCGTCTATCTCGTCCGCGCGGATGGTCCCTCCCGACGGATTCAGCACGCTGTCGATCTTTCCGATGATATCCGCATCGACCGTAGAATATTCAAAGGCAAGCGTCGTATTTAAGAGCTTGCAGTTCTTCATCACAAGATTATCAATGTAGCACATCCCCTGCAGGCTTTCGACCGTGCAATTAATAAGCGTCAGGTTTTTCGCGTTCCAGCCCAGATACTCCCCTGAAATAAACGAATCATAAACCGTCACATTCTCGCTGTTCCAGAACGCGTCTTTGGACAGCAGGCGCGAGCTGCGTATTTCCACATTTTTCGCCCCGTCAAAGGAATAATTCCCATACAGCGTAAGATCGGAAACTTTCATGTTGCTGCTGTTCATCGCAAAATAATCCCCTTTTGCCATAACCCGCTCCAAAGCCACCCGGTCGCAGCTCCACAGGGTTTCCGCAGCATTGGGAAATGAGACATTTTTAAGCGTCACATCCTCGCACCGACGGAAATTTTTCGGGGCTTCTATGGCGCTGTCCTCCACGCAGATGCGTTTTGTGTACCAGACGCCCGCCCGCCCCATCTCAAACCATGTGCAGTTTTTTACCGCGATATCCCTGCAGTACCACAGCGGATACTTCCACTTGAACATACAGCCCGCAAGCTCAATGTCACGGCTTTCTTTTAACGGAGATTCGCCGTCGTCAAAAATCGTATCTCTGACGCGCAGATGCTCGCTGCCAAATAATGCGCGCTCTCCGGTCAAAAACTCCTGGCAGATTTCTTTTTTCATCTTCATCTTTTTCCCTCCGTTTTTTGCTTTTATTATAACGCCATCCCGCAAAGATAACAAATATCTATATGGAATGGTTTATCATAGATATTAAGCATATTATGTGCTTTTCGCTGGTCAACCAGGGAACTGTAACGCTGCGAAACAGAATATCTGATTAAATTTTTTCCTTCCCTTGCATAATCTGAAAAAACAGGATATACTATCCGTGAGAAAGTTGGAATTTCACATTTTCAACCTCAGAGCAAAGGAGATGATTGTATGTTAGCTGAATTGCGTCAGAAGTCTCAAATCACCATTCCAAAGGAAATCATTGTCAAATTGGGGCTTTCCGAGGGCGACAAACTGGATATTTTCGAAAAGGATGGAACGATCTGTATGCTGCCGGTCGTCGTTTACCCGAAAAAATATCTCGACGAACTCCGCAGTGAGTTGGGGGAAGTAAAAGAAAAGATTGCCTCCGGCGAACAGCCCGTTTTTGACAGCGTAGATGCTCTATTCGCGAAACTGGAAATGGATTGATAGCGTATCAAATCACTTTTACCAAACGATTTCAAAAACATTTTAAGAATCTGAATACACAGGAAAAGAACCAACTCCAAAACAAGCTCCTCCTTCTTGCCGAAAATCCCATGCATCCATCCCTCCGCACCAAACGCATCCAGGGTACAAAAGATCTGTTTGAGCGCAGTGTCAACATGGACATTCGCATCATCTGGTACTATGAAGGCGACAAATTGATCATCCTAGTCGATGTGGGCCATCACGACATATTAGGCCAATACTGAACTTTGAATGTCACCACCCAAAAAATATTTACAAACAACGAAATTCCCTCCCGGAGTGTTTCTTTCCAACTAACATTTGCCTATCTTCCCCTCATATGGTATAATCGCTTTAACACTGTAAACTTTCAATGCAAAAAAGTAAAGGAGGGTATCATGAAAGTTTTATTACTTGTTATTTATTTTGCGGTCCTGGTCGGCATCGGCCTGTACTGCCGCAAACACGCCACGGACGTCAACGGCTTCGTGCTGGGCGGACGCTCGGTCGGCCCCTGGCTGACGGCCTTCGCCTACGGCACCTCTTATTTCTCAGCCGTCGTGTTCGTCGGCTACGCAGGCCAGTTCGGCTGGAAATACGGCATCGCCGCCACCTGGGCGGGCATCGGGAACGCCATCATCGGCTCCCTGCTGGCATGGGTCATCTTAGGGCGCAGGACGCGCATCATGACACAGCACCTGGATTCCGCCACAATGCCTCAGTTCTTTGGCGAGCGGTTTGGCAGCAAGCCGCTGAAGATTGGTGCGTCCGTCATCATCTTCATCTTCCTGATCCCATACACGGCCTCGCTGTATAACGGGCTTTCCAGGCTGTTCGGCATGGCCTTTCACATCGACTACTCGGTCTGCATCATCTTAATGGCCGTCTTAACGGCAATCTACGTCATTGCCGGGGGCTGGCTATATGGCGACCGCCATCAACGACTTCATCCAGGGCGTCATCATGCTGTTCGGCATCGTGACCATCATCGCGGCCGTATTGAAGAGCAAGGGCGGGTTCATGGCGGCCTTAGACGGCCTCGCGCGGATCACGGACGACACCGTCTCCACGGTGCCGGGCACGTTCTCTTCTTTCTTCGGCCCGGATCCTTTGAACCTGATGTTCGTCGTCATCCTGACTTCCTTAGGCACATGGGGCCTGCCGCAGATGGTGCAGAAATTCTACGCGATCAAAAACGAGGAGGCGATCAAAAAAGGCACGATCATTTCCACCCTGTTCGCGCTGGTAGTCGCGGGCGGATGCTATTTCTTAGGCGGCTTCGGACGCCTGTTCTCCGACCAGATCGACGTGGAGGCCAACGGCTTTGATTCCATTATCCCCACGATGCTTTCCGGCCTGTCGCCCCTGCTGATCTCGCTGGTGGTCATCCTGGTGCTTTCCGCCTCCATGTCCACCCTGTCCTCGCTGGTGATCGCTTCCAGCTCCACGCTGACGATTGATTTCCTCAAGGAGCTTTTCTTCCAAAAAATGGAGGAGAAAAAACAGGTGCTTACCATCCGGATCCTGGTGCTGGTGTTCATCGTGCTTTCTTCCGTTCTGGCTCTGATCCAGTACAAGAGTTCCGTGACTTTCATCGCGCAGCTCATGGGCATATCCTGGGGCGCGCTCGCCGGATCTTTCCTGGCGCCGTTCCTCTACTCGCTCTACTCTAAAAAAGTCACGAAGGCGTCCTGCTGGGCCTGCTTCATTTTCAGCTCCGTGCTGATGGTCGCGAACATCTTCTTCGGCCCGTCTTTCCCGAAGATCATGCAGTCCCCGATCAACTGCGGCGCGATCGCCATGCTGGCCGGGCTTGTCATCGTCCCGGTCGTGAGCCTGTTCACGCCGAAGCCGGACAAGGAAATGGTAGAGAACGCGTTCGCTTGTTATGAAAAGACGACGGAAGTCGCGCAAAAGACTGCGCTCGGGAAGCAATAAAATGGCGGAGAACGCGTTCGCTTGTTATGAAAAGACGACGGAAGTCGCGCAAAAGACTGCGCTCGGGAAGCAGTAAGATCGCACGGCGCGAACTTCCCACCATCCAAAAGGGGCGGATACGGAACCTCACAGTTCCGTATCCGCCCCTTATCTCATAACAGCGCAGCCTTCCGGCTTCTCTGTCGCCTTACTTTGGACAAGCGGATGACGCGCTCCTCCAGCGGCTCATAACAGCGCAGCCTTCCGGCTTCCCTGTCGCCTTACTTTGGACAAGCGGATGGCGCGCTCCTCCAGCGGTTCATAACAGCGCAGCCTTCCGGCTTCCCTGTCGCCTTACCGCTTCACCAGCAGGGATTTCCCTGTCATCTCCTTCGGCTGCTCTAACCCCATCATCTCGATCAGGGTCGGCGCGATGTCCGCCAGGCAGCCGCCCTCGCGCAGCGTATAGCTGTCGTCGTAATTGATCAGGATAAACGGCACCGGATTGGTCGTGTGCGCCGTAAAGCTCTCGCCCGTGCTGTAATCGATCAACTGCTCCGCATTGCCGTGATCCGCGCACAGGAACATGCTCCCGCCAGCCTTTTTCACGGCCTCCACCGATTTCCCGACGCAGGCGTCCACAGCCTCCACAGCCGCGATCGCCGCGGCCTCCACTCCGGTATGCCCTACCATGTCCGGGTTCGCGAAGTTGATGATGATCACGTCGTATTTTCCGGAACCGACCGCCTCAACGAACTTATCGCACACCTCGTACGCACTCATTTCCGGCTTCAGGTCGTACGTCGCCACCTTCGGGGAATTCACAAGGATCCGGTCCTCGCCCTTGTTCGGCTCTTCCACGCCGCCGTTGAAGAAGAACGTGACGTGCGCGTATTTCTCCGTCTCCGCGATCCTCGCCTGAGTCAGCCCGTTCGCCGCCAAAAACTGCCCGAACGTATTTTCCAGCTCCACCTTGTGGAACGCGATCTGCTTGTTCGGGATCGTCACGTCGTACTCCGTGAAGCATATGTACGTCACTTTTTTCCTCGCGCCCCGGTCAAACCCGTCGAACTCGTCCATGCAGAACGCCCGCGTGATCTCCCGCGCGCGGTCCGGGCGGAAATTGTAGAAGATGATCGTGTCGCCGTCGCTTACCGTCGCAAGCGGCTTCCCGTCCTTCTCCACTACGGCCGGAACGACGAACTCGTCCGTAACGCCTTCTTCATAAGAAGCCGCGACCGCCGCGACTGCGTCCGCCACGCGCTTCCCTTCCCCGTTCGCGACGGCCTGGTACGCTTTCTCCACCCGCTCCCAGCGGTTATCACGGTCCATCGCGTAATAACGGCCCATGACGGAAGCGATCTCGCCCACGCCGATCTCCTTCATCTTGCTTTCCAGCTCCTGCATATAGCCCTTGCCCGAAGTCGGGGCCGTGTCGCGCCCGTCCAAAAAGCAATGCACGTATACGTTCTTTATGCCTTCGCGCTTCGCCATCTCAAGAAGCCCGTACAGGTGCGTGTTGTGGCTGTGTACGCCGCCGTCTGACAAAAGCCCGTACAGATGCAGGGAAGAGCCATGCTCCTTCACATTCTCCATGCCCGCCTTCAGTGCCTCGTTTTTGAAGAAATCCCCGTCCTCGATCTCCTTGGTGATCCTTGTCAATTCCTGGTAAACGATCCGCCCCGCGCCCATGTTCAAGTGGCCCACTTCCGAATTGCCCATCTGGCCGTCCGGAAGCCCCACAGCAAGCCCGCTGGCGTTCCCGTGAACAAACGGACATTCCTTCATCAGCCTGTCGATATTCGGCGTATTCGCCTGATATACGGCGTTCGCCTCATGCCTTTCATTCAGCCCAAATCCATCCATGATCATCAATACTGTCGGTTTTTTGCTCATAAGATTCTCCTCTTTCCTTCTTTTTGTTATCCATTGTATCACAACCGCAAAAAAATACAATTCTTTTTCTTGCGGTTTACTCCCCATCCTCCGTCACATACCCGTCCGGATCCACGGAAACGCCGGGTTCCGACACCCGCCGCATGAGGTCTAAGATCCGCTCCTTTTCTCCCGGCTCCTCCACAAGGGACGTGACGCAGCCGCGCTGGATGCAGGGCAAAAACCGGAAATCCATCTGGCTGCTGTCCGTATGGATCACCAACTGGGAGATCCCCGTGTCAACCGTCCGGTCATTGAACCAGAAATTGCCCAGGCTGTAGATCACAGGCTTCCCCTTGTAATAGGCAAACCCCTGGAGGCAGTGGGTATGGCCGCCGATGACCGCGTCCGCCCCGGCGTCGATGATCGCCTGCTTTAACTCCACCTGGCTGCCGTCGTAATCGTTGGTATTTTCCGTCCCCCAATGAACAAAGGCGACCACGTAATCGCTCCTTTTCGCGGCTTCTTCAATGACCGCCGCAAACTTCGCGGGATCTAATGTCTTTAACACCCCGGCCGCCGTTTCCGTCGCTTCCTTCGTATAATTCGTGGAACGCTCCACCTGCGTCGCGGCGACGATGGCGATCTTGCGCCCGTTCGCGATGAAATAAACGGGCTTCCCGGCTTCTTCCAGGTTCCTTCCGGCCCCCACATAGGGGACGCCCGCCTGCTCCACCGTCTCGATCGTGTCCAGGAGCGCCTCTTCCCCAAAATCATACACATGGTTATTCGCAAGCGACAAAATATCCGTCCCAAGCTCCAAAATGCTGCCGATCCGGTCCGGCCTCGCGCGGAACGTATAATCCTTGCCGGGCAGAGGCTCGCCCCGCTGGCTATAAGTAAATTCATTGTTGACCATCAGGATGTCCGCCGACCGCATTTCCTCAAGCAGATGCGGGGAAATGCAATCCAGGATCCCTTCCGGCTGCGCGTCCAGGTATTCGGTGGAACTCCATCCCTCCGCCAGGTTGATATCCCCGGTGAAATCCAGCGTCACCTCATCCGGCTTTGCGCACTCTTTTTCATATACCTTTTCCAGCATATAGTCCTGAAAGCCTGTGCGCTTGCAATATTCCATCCAAAGGACATGGATGGACTTCCCCGTGGCGCGGTACCAGCTCTCCGCGTCGTCCGGGTCATTCCTCACGTCGTCCGCCAGCTTGCCTAAAATGTCCGTCCCGTATTCCCCGGCGGCCCACAAAAGGAACGACTCATCGACAAGATAATTGCCTATGTACCCTTTTTCCGCCGTGTTCAGGATGGCCTCGATCGTCTTTCCCAGATCCGGCTCTTCGGCTTCCGCTTCCTCCTCGCCGTCTCCTTCCCTGGCCCGGACGCCCGCTTCTTCCGTTTCCCCATCCTGGCCGTTCCCGGCCTTTTCTCCCGGAGTCTGGCCGTCTCCTGAATCCTGGCCGCTTCCTGAATCCTGGCCGCTTCCTGAATCCTGGCCGCCTGCACCCTCTGTCCTTTTTGCCTGGCTGTCCTTTCGCCCCGCGCTTTTTACTTCCCCGCCCGCAGCCTGCCTTGCGTCCCCGTCCCGCGCGCCCAAAAACTGTCCGGACGCCCAGGCGCCCGCAGCGAGGCAGAGCGCAAGGAGAAACGCAGCCGCGGCCTTTTTCTTCTTATTCTTCATTTTCCTGTCCCTGATCTGTCTTTCCCATAATACGAAAGCGCCGCCTCGATGTCGGCAAGCTCTTTTCGGACTTCCGCCCGCCGCCCCGCGACGTCCCCTCTGGCGTTCGCATCGAGATTTGCCAGGATCTTCTCCTGGATCTTCCGCCGCCGCAAGAGGAACTGCCCTAAGACCGGATGTTGCTGCCGCAGCAGCAGCGGGCCGTACTTCCAGAAAATGCCCGCGTCCCCGCAGACGTCCGCAGACGCCCGGTCCACGTTCCCGCAGACGTCCGTAGCCTCCCGGCATACGTCCCCGCAGACGCCCGCAACGCGCCTCTCGTCCGTCTCGCATCCTTTCGCCCTAACGGGCCTCGCGGCGAGCATCGGATAAAATTTCCCGTCCTCAAATACCATATCCTCCGCCACGATCCGATATCCGTTTTCCTGCAAGAACCGACGGACCGCCGGGACTTCCGACTGCGGCTGCAGGACTAAGGACTTCGCGGCGAGTGCCGTCTCTTTTCCCTGCTCCAGAATGCGCATTATGAGCGCGCCGCCCATCCCGGCGGCCACCAGGACTTCCGCCTCCCCGGGCGCAAGGGCCGCAAGCCCGTCGGAAAGCCGCAGGCTGACTTTCCCTTCCAGCCCATGCCGCGCGATATGCTCTCTCGCCCGCTGCAGCGGCCCCTCGTTGACGTCCATGGCGACCGCCCGTTTTGCCCGTCCCACAGACAATAGGTAGATCGGTATGTACCCATGGTCCGTCCCAATGTCCGCAACCGTCCCGCAGCTCTCCACCAGGCCCGCGACTGCCTGCAGGCGCTTTGATAAGCGTACCATGGCTTAATCCAGATAGTCCTTCAGCTTGCGGCTCCGGCTCGGATGGCGCAGCTTGCGCAAAGCCTTCGCCTCGATCTGGCGGATCCGCTCCCTGGTGACGCTAAATTCCCGGCCAACCTCCTCTAACGTGCGCGCGCGCCCGTCGTCCAAGCCGAAGCGCAGGCGCAGCACCTTCTGCTCGCGCTCCGTCAGCGTCCCAAGCACCTCCACAAGCTGCTCTTTTAACAGCGTGAACGCCGCCGCGTCGGCAGGCACAGGCACGTTGTCGTCCTGGATAAAATCGCCCAGGTGGCTGTCCTCCTCTTCCCCGATCGGCGTCTCCAGGGATACCGGCTCCTGGGAGATCTTCAAGATCTCGCGCACGCGCTCCACGGGCATATTCATCTCCTCCGCGATCTCTTCCGGCGACGGCTCGCGCCCAAGCTCCTGCAAGAGCTGCCGGGAAACGCGGATCAGCTTGTTGATCGTCTCCACCATATGGACCGGGATGCGGATCGTCCTGGCCTGGTCCGCGATCGCGCGCGTGATCGCCTGACGGATCCACCAGGTCGCATACGTCGAGAACTTATATCCCTTGCGGTAATCAAACTTCTCCACCGCCTTGATCAGGCCTAAGTTGCCCTCCTGGATCAAGTCCAAAAACAGCATCCCGCGCCCCACGTAGCGCTTGGCGATGGAGATCACCAAACGCAGGTTCGCCTCCGCCAGCCTTTTCTTCGCCTCCTGGTCGCCCAGCTCCATGCGCTTCGCCAGCTCGATCTCCTCTTCCGCCGTCAAAAGCGGGACTTTCCCAATTTCTTTCAAATACATACGAACGGGGTCTTCAATGGAAATTCCATCCGGGACGGAGAGGTCGATGTTCTCCACCTCCACGTCGTCGTCGTCATCAATAAGGATGTCGTCGTCCTCGTCTGAGATCCGCAGCACATCGATATTGTTGGCCTCCAAAAATTCCAGGATCTTCTCAAACTGCTCCGCGTCCAGCTCCATGTCATGGAAAAAATCGTTGATCTCCTGATATTCCAAAACATTCTTTTTTTTCTTCGCCACCGCCAGCAGCTCCTGCAGTTTTTCGTTAAATTTCACATTTTTTTCTTCTTCCATTTCATTTCATCCTTCCATTCGTTGTTTCTATTTTGTCCTCATTTGGCAGAAATATGCAAAAATCTGTCCCATGCAGCTTCTGCATATTTTTTTTGTCCGTGATCAGCTTCTGCAGGCCCTCCATGTCTGTCGGCTCCAACTGCCGCGACCTGCAGCCAATGCTGTTCTCCTTGATGCGGATCACTGTCTCCTTTAAGGCCTTTGCTTTCTCTTCCCGTGTCGTGACTTCCGGAAGCCTTGCATGGAAGATCCCGGCCGCCTCGCTCTGCTGCTGCCCGTCCGTGAACAGGCCGATGATCTTCGCCGGATCCGGCTGCCCGTCCCGGTATTGGGCGAACACCTCCTCCGCGACTTTCCGGTACAGGCCGTCCTCGAAATCCTCCGGCTGGATGTACGGCTTCATGGCTTCAAACAGATCGGGGTCGTCCGCCAGCCATGCCAGCATCAGCTTCTGGGACTGCTTCATGCCGTCCTCCTTCTTTTTCTTCTCCCGGACGCCGGACTTTAACGGGCGCGGCTGCCGCGCCATGCCTGCCCTGCTCCCGATGCTCCCCACGAGCTTCCGCAGGTTCTCGTACCCCACCTGGTATTTTTCCGCGACTGCCTCGATGTAATTGTCGCGCTCCAACTCTTCCTCGAAACGCAGGATCTTTTCCGCCGCCGCACGGAAAAACGCCGTCTTGCCCTCCGGGTCCTTCAAGTCGTATTCCCGCTCCAGCGCGCCGATCTCAAACAGGAAGCTGTTCTGCGCCGAATCGATCCGCTCCTGGTAACGTTCCGCGCCTTCCGCCTTGATAAACTCATCCGGGTCTTTGTATGGCTCCATATTGACGACTTTTGATGTGATCCCCGCCTCCCGCAGGATCGGGATGGCCCGGAGCGCAGCCTTCACCCCCGCGCCGTCGCTGTCGAACGTGCAGTACACCTCCTTCGTATAGCGTTTCAGAAGATTCGCGTGTCCCGGGGTAAAAGCCGTCCCTAATGACGCCACGGCGTTGTCGAACCCCGCCTGGTGCAGCGCGATGACGTCCATATACCCTTCGCACAGCAAAAGGTACGGCCGCCTCGACATCCGCGCCAGGTTCAGCCCGTAAAGGTTCCGGCTCTTGTCGAACACCATCGTCTCCGGGGAATTTAAATACTTTGGCTCGCCCTTCCCCATGACGCGCCCGCCAAACCCGATGACGTGGCTGCCCACGTCCATGATCGGGAAGATGACGCGGTTCCAGAATCGGTCGTGCGCGCCGCGCCCGTCGATGGATATGACCCCGGAATCCCGAAGGACGCCGTCGTCGAAGCCTTTTCCCCGCAGGTACTGGTACAAGTTGCCGCTGTATTTCGTGGAATATCCAAGCCCGAACTTCTGCATGGTCTCGGGGCTTATGCCCCGCCCCGTAAAATATTCCATGCCCGCCTTCCCCTGCTCCATCCGCAGCTGGGCGTAAAAATATTTCGCGGCCTCCTTATTGACCCGCATGATCTTCGCGCGCCGATCGGCCTCACGCCGCTCCTGCCCCGACGCCTCGCGCCGCGGGAGCGTGATGCCCGCCCGGCCCGCCAGCGATTCCACGGCCTCCTGGAACGTGTTGTTCTCGTACTGCATCTGGAACGTGATCACGTTCCCGCCCGCGCCGCACCCAAAACAGTAATACATCTGCTTGTCCCGGGATACCGAAAACGAAGGCGTCTTTTCGTTGTGGAACGGGCAAAGCCCAAAATACTGGCTGCCTTTTTTCTGCAGGCGCACGCAGCTTGAGATCACGTCCACGATGTCATTGGCCGCGCGGACCTCGTCGATCACCTGCTCTGAATAATAAGGCATCTATGCCTCCTTCCTGCCCGGCTGGCTGCACGGGCTTCATCCCAGGCTGTTCACCGCGCGGAACGCGGTTTTCCACGACCCGAAGGACAGCCATCGGCTGCGCGGGCTTCATCCCAGGCTGTTCACCTGCCACGCCTTGGGTATGAAATACTCCTCAAACTTGGCGATGGCATATCGGTCCGTCATCCCCGCAATGTAATCGCAGATGACGCGCTCCGCTGTCTCCCCTTCCTCCATCATGTCCAGATACTGGACGGGAAGCTTGTCAATGTGTTCCTTATAATAGCTGAACAAACGGCTCAGCACGTCCTCTGCGCGCTTCTCCTCGCCTTTGGCCGCCGGATTCCGGTAAACGTTGGCAAACATGAATTTCCGAAGGCCCTGCATGGCGTTCCCGACCTCTTCCGACATACAGATATCGTCTTTTCCCAGGCTGTTCATCACGATGTTATGGATCAGCGTGTCCAACCGCTTGCGCGTCGTGTCGCCTAAGATCTCCCGGTATTCCTTCGGGATGTCGTCTTCCGACAGCACTTTCGCCCGGATCGCGTCGTCGATGTCGTGATTGATATACGCGATCTTATCGGAAAGCCGCACGATCTTGCCCTCCAGCGTGGAAGGCATCAGATGGGTCTGGTGGTTCAAGATCCCGTCCCGCACTTCCCAGGTGAGGTTCAGCCCCTCCCCGTCCTTCTCCAGCTTTTCCACGATCCGCACGCTTTGCTCATTATGCCGGAAGCCGTCCCCGCAAATGGCATTGAGCATATGCTCCCCCGCATGCCCGAAAGGCGTATGCCCAAGGTCATGCCCAAGCGCGATCGCTTCCGTCAGCTCCTCGTTCAGCCGGAGCGCGTTCGCGATGGTGCGCGCGTTCTGCGACACTTCGAGCGTATGCGTCAGCCTGGTGCGGTAATGGTCCCCGCGCGGCGCGAGGAATACCTGCGTCTTGTGCATCAGGCGCCGGAACGCCTTGCTGTGCAGGATCCTGTCCCTGTCCCGCTGGAACACCGGGCGGATATCGCACTGAGGCTCTTCCCGGTCCCTCCCGCGCGAATTTTCGCTCAGCATAGCGAAGGGGCTTAAATACGTGCGTTCCAGCAATTCCATCTTTTCTCTTATGAGCATCGCATATCACCTCTACATGATATATATTCCGCGCAACTTCTTCATTTCCTTTATTTTTTCACAAAAAGCCCCAAGTTTTTACATTAATATTTCCCCATGCGCCCGATCACGGCCCGCGCCGCCTTGTAGATCGGGCCTTCCATATGCTTTTTCACCTGCTCCAACTGCCCGCGGATCGGGATCCCCTGCGAGCATTTTTTCTCGCATTTCCCGCATTTTAAGCATTTTGACGCGTTAGAGTGGTTCGTGCGCATCGTCGTACACATCACGTAGGACTTCATCCCCGCGTACCAACTGTCCGTGTACCTGGTATTATATGCGGAAAAGCAGCCCGGTATATCTACGCCCGCCGGGCATGGCATGCAGTACCCGCATCCGGTGCAGGGGACTTTCATGCAGCGGTTGATCTCCGCCTTCACTTTCTCGATCACTTCCCGGTCATGGGGCGTCATGCAGCCCGGCTCGGCCTCCCCCGCGATCCGCACGTTCTCTTCCACCTGGGAAGCCTCGCTCATCCCGGACAGCACGACCGTCGTCTCCGGCTGGTCCCAAAGCCAGCGCAGCCCCCACTCCGCCGGGCTGCGCAAAGGCTCCTCCCGCTCGAAGATCTTTCCCGCCGCCTTTGGCAGCCCCTGCACCAGCCGCCCGCCGCGCAAAGGCTCCATGATGATGACCGGAAGGCCTTTCTCATGGGCGCGCGCAAGGCCGCGCCTGCCCGCCTGGGAATTTTCATCCATATAATTATATTGGATTTGGCAGAAATCCCAATCGTACGCCTCTAAGATCTTTAAGAAATTGTCCGTGTTCCCATGGAAAGAAAACCCGATATTCCCGATCTTCCCCGCTGCTTTCTTCGCCGCGATCCATTCCTTGATCCCCAATTCCCCGAGCCGCTCCCACGCCGCAATGTCGTTGAGCATATGCATGAGGTAGTATTCCACATGATCCGTCTGCAGCCGCACGAGCTGCTCCGCAAAATACCTGTCCATGTCCTGGGGCTTCTTAATGTAATAATGGGGCAGCTTCGTCGCGATCTTCACGCGGTCCCGGTAGCCTTTCGCGAGGAACTTCCCCAGGCAGGCTTCGCTTCCCCCATAAATATAAGCCGTGTCAAAATAATTCACGCCGCTCTCTATGGCGAGGCGCATCGCCTCCTCCGCCTTCGCCTGGTCGATCCCCGTCCCTTTCTTGGGGAACCGCAGGCATCCGTACCCCAAGATGGACAGGGAATCCCCGTTTTTTGGATTTGTCCTGTAAAGCATCTTTCCTCCTCCTTTTTCGTCAAACGCCCGCACCGAGCCGCGTGACGCCCGCCTGATCGCACGGAAATTCCGGATAAGACAAAAAATCGCTCAAACCCTCTCTTGGGTTCCAAGCGATTTTTAAAATGCAGGAGATGGGACTTGAACCCACACGGTATTGCTACCACAGGCACCTGAAGCCTGCGCGTCTGCCAATTCCACCACTCCTGCATGAAACTCACAAAAATTATTATAAATCCCGTTTGGGTATTTGTCAAGGGGGTTTTTGAAAAACTTTCCTCCCTAAATTAAAAAAGTAAATTCTACTGTTTCTTTGCCTGGTAGAAATTATCTCTGCACAGGCAGCATTTACTCCTGCATATCGTGTATCCTATTTATCATCATAATGTCCCTTACACTGGTATACATTTATGCCCCGGGCATCTACCGAATATACCAAACGGTCTGTTCCGTTAATCCGTCTGCTCCATTTTCCTTTTTCCCCAATCAGCGGTTCCGGCTTCCCAATACCCTCAAATGGACTTCTGCTTATATCCTTTAACAGTGCGGTTATCCTTTTGACTGTCTTTTTGTCCTGTCCCATCCAGTATTGAAATTCTTCCCACGCCCGCTCTGAAAATGAAATATCAGCCATCTGCAAGTTTCTCCAACTCTTCCAGTGTTCTTACAACATTCTTCTCCGGGCGCTTTTCCATCTGCTCTATGGATTCCTTTAGGATTTTTGTATTGGATTCACCATAGAACGGATCATTTTCTGCCGTAATCTCAAAAGGGATTTTTCTCTGTCTGACAACAGTCCGTGCATAAATATTAAATGCTGTGGATGCAGACATCCCAAACTCTGCGCAAAGACTGTCAAACTGTTTCTTAATGGCGTCATCCAAACGTACACTAATCGTAGACTGTCCCATTCCATCGCCTCCCTCAAACAATCAAGCATCTTGTTCACTTGTTATTCCCCGCTTTTATTGCACTAACTTACCAATCCCGCTCTCGGATGGCTTCCTCCACATCGATCGGAATGCCAAACCATTCCAGCGCATAGCTTACATTTTCTCCTATGCAGTCGCGGGCCGCTGTTTCAATTTCGCTGCCATTTTCATCAAATTCCTCTTGCAAACCGTTAATGGCACAGACCATCTCATCCAGCTTTTCCTGAATAACCCCGACATCTGTTTCGCCCGTTTCCAACAGCGCAATTACCTTTTGGAGTTCGCCTTTTACCTTGTCTACCAGAAAGTCCGGGAAATATTCGTCTCGGTACATCTCGTCCAACAATTTGTAGTTTTCATCAAACGCTTTCATTTTCATTCTCCAATTTGCATCTGAGATTTGCTGTTTTCATTGTACCATATCTGCTCCGCAGATACGGTATGTGGCGCTGGATGCCACTCCGCTCGCGCTCCGGGCGGTATAATGTCTGTCGACATTATACCATATCTGCTCCGCAGATACGGTATGTGGCGCTGGATGCCACTCCGCTCACGCTCCGGGCGGTATAATGTCTGTCGACATTATACCATATCTGCTCCGCAGATACGGTATGTGGCACTGGATGCCACTCCGCTCACGCTCCGGGCGGTATAATGTCTGTCGACATTATACCATCTCGACTATCGTCTCGATGGAGATACTCGTCAAATGCCTCTTGACGCAAGCGTCATCGGCGCTTTCCTCGTTATTATACCACTCAAATGGGAAGAAATCTACGATTTTTTAAGCCGGAAAATCTCATGAAAATCTCATATCATTTCACCTGCTTCTTCGCCCATTTTGCCACGCTCTTGTAGGACATGTCCGTCAGGTCTTTTCCCTTTGCCACCTTCGCTCCCTTCGCGCTCGCCCGCACTTCTCTCATGCTGCCGGAAATCCCGCTCCCGCCGCTGGTGCAGAACGGCACGATCTTTTTCCCTTTCAGATTATAGGATTCCAGAAACGTGCGGATGATCTTCGGCTCTTTGCTCCACCAGATCGGATAGCCAATGAAGATCACGTCATATTTCCGGATATTTTTTACTTTTCCTTTGATCTTTGGCCTGGCGTTTTTATCACTCTGCTCTTTATTCGCCCGACAGTCATCGTTTTCATAGCCCAGATCCGCCTCCGTATACGGCTTGGCCGCCCGGATCCGATACAATTTCCCGCCCGTCGCCTTCTTCACTTTCTGGGCGGCGTCCTTTGTCGTCCCTGTCGCCGAAAAATAAACGACCAACACCTTTTTCTGTTTTGGCTTGCTTGCCGCGCTTACGTCAGACGCCGGAAACGCCAGCCCCGCGATCAGCGCAAAAACCAGCGCCAGATTGATCCAGATCATGCTTTTCTTCTTTTTCATCTTTTCCTCCATTCCGCCGCCTCAAACGGCTTTTTCCACATCATTAATACCAGTCGTGTTTCTCGTTCCGGTCCAGCGCGTTGATCCGCTTCATTTCTTTGGGGACAGTTCAACATCCTCCATGCCGCGCCCTTCCTTCCCTTAATACCAGTCGTGTTTCTCGCCTCGGTCCAGCGCGTTGATCCGCTCCATTTCTTCCCCGGTCAACTCAAAATCATAAATTTCCGTATTTTCCTGTATGTGGTCGGGGTTGCTCGACCCTGGTATCACGACCACGCCTTTCTGCAGGTTCCAACGCAGGATGACCTGCGCGGATGATTTTCCGTGCGCTTTCGCGATCGCGGAAATCGTCTCATCGGAAAGCAGCTCCGCCGTATGCCCGCGCCCGCCCAAGGGGTACCAGCCCTGCACGACGATCCCAAGGCTCTGGATATACGGGATCACGTCGTTTTCCTGATAATACGGATGGATCTCATTCTGCACAAGAGCCGGGGCGACGCTTACCTGCGGCAGAAATTCCTCCAGCTCCTCCACGTACCAGTTGGACAGCCCGAGCGAGTGGATCTTCCCGTCCTTCGCCGCCTGCTCCATCGCTTTGTACGCCTTGACATCGCCCGTTCCCGGATGGTGCAAAAGCATCAGGTCGACGTAGCCGATATCCAGCTTTTCCAGGGCTTCGTCAATCGCCTTTTCCGGCTCGTCAAACTGGCTCGGGTAAAGTTTTGTGATCACGAAAATTTCCTCCCGGGGGATTCCGGATTCCCGGATGGCTTTTCCCACTTCCGCCTCGTTGCCGTACATATAGGCAGTGTCGATCAGGCGCACGCCGCGCTTTAACGCCTTGGAAACCGACTGCACGCAGGTATCCCCGGTCAGGCTGTAAGTTCCCAGCCCGTTGAGCGGCATTTGATAGCCGCTGTTCAACGTGACGGTTTTTGTTTCAAAATCAAATACGCGTTCTTTCATATCCTCACCGCTCCCCGCGAGAAGTTCCTGTATCCCTGAATCCTGCAGCCACTTCGCAACTTCCTCTTTGCTCGTTCCGGAAGAAAAGCGCGCGCCCTCGTGCCATGTCGCCGTGCTGTCTGTCAACGCGTGCAGATTCGCGGCGCTGGAGCCGATCCCGCTGCTGTGGGAAGTGCAGACCGGAACAATGGCCTTGCCGCTGAAATCGTAACTCTCCAAAAATGTACTGATGATCCTTGGAGCCTGCCCCCACCAGATGGGATACGCGATCACCACATTCTGATACTGGGACATCTGCTCCACTTTTCCCGCGATCGACGGCCGGGCCGCCGGGTCGTTCTGCTCCCTTGTCGCCCTTGTGGAAGCATCCCCGTAATCCAGATCCTCCGCCGTATACGGCTCTTCCGGCTCGATCCGGTAAAGATCCGCCCCTGTGAGTTCCTGGATATATTCTGCGATCTTTTTCGTCGTTCCCGTACAGGAGAAATACGCGATGAGGCTTTTCGCTTCCGTTTCCGGCGTCTCCGGCGTCTCTGGCGTTTCTCCCGGCGTCTCCGGCGTCTCACTTGGCGTCTCTGGCGTTTCTCCCGGCGTCTCCGGCGTTTTCCCCGGTTTCTTTTGGGCGGGCTTCCTGGTCACTTTTATCTTCACCCATACGGTCTTCTTTTTGGACGTGCCGGCCTTTTTCTTAGAAACCCGTTTCCTGACCGTGACTTTTATTTTTGCGGTTCCGGCTTTCCTGGCCGTGACGGTCCCGTTTTTTCCAACCGCCGCCACCTTCTGGCTGCTTGTGGCAAACCGGATCAGGTTTTTCCCTTTTTTCGGGGAAACGCTGACCTTGATCTTCTTCCTCTCTCCCTGCTTCATCTGATATGTCTTTTTTGTCACGTTCTTTTTTCCGATCTTTAACGACACGCTCCTGACCGTCGGCACCTTTGGGCTTTTGGCCATCGTATCCGGCAAAACTCCCGTAAACGCAAGGCAAATGGCGATCAGGAACGCCAGCGTCCCTTTCGCATAGCGAAACCGCTTCGCTTTCCTCATGCGATCCTTCTTTCCCATAAAATCCCTTCTTTCCATGCAATCTTCTCTTTCCATACGATCTTCCTGCATCCATCCTCCATGACGCGCAGATTCCGCCTCTTAGTACCAGTCGTGTTTCTCGCCCCGGTCCAGCGCGTTGATCCGCCTCATTTCTTTGGGGGACAGCTTGAAATCATAAATTTCCGTATTTTCCTGTATGTGGTCGGGGTTGCTCGATCCGGGTATCACGACCACGCCTTTCTGCAGATTCCAACGCAGGATGACCTGCGCCGCCGATCTTCCGTGCGCCTTCGCGATCTTCGTGATCGTCTGATCGGAAAGCAGCTCCTCCGTATAGCCACGCCCGCCGAACGGATACCAGCCCTCCACGACGATGCCCAGCTTCTGGATATAGGGGATCACATCGTTTTCCTGATAATACGGATGGATCTCATTCTGCACCACGGCGGGCGTGACGCTTACCTGCGGCAGAAATTCCTCCAGCTCCTCCACGTACCAGTTGGACAGCCCGATGGAACGGACCTTGCCCTGCCTTACCGCTTTCTCCATCGCCTTGTACGCTTTGACGTCGTTTTTGCCCGGATGATGCAGTAAAAGAAGATCGATATAGCCGACGTCCAGCCGCTTCAGCGCGGCGTCGATCGCCTTTTGTGGATTGCCATACTGGCTCGGGTACAGCTTCGTCGTGACAAAGATCTCGCTCCGCGGTATCCCGGACTCCCGGATGGCTTTCCCGACTTCCCGCTCGTTGTCATACATATAGGCGGTGTCGATCAGGCGCACGCCGCGCTTTAACGCCTCGGAAACCGACGTGACGCAGACGTCGCCCTCCAGGCTGTACGTGCCGAGCCCGTTCAGCGGCATATCGTACCCGCTGTTTAGCCTCACCGTCTTTTTCTTGAAATTGAAAACCGAGGCCTTCGCTTTTTTCACCACTTTTATCTTCACCCAGGAAGACGCTTTCTTCTTCCCGGCCTTCACGGCCACCCGGATCTTTGCCGTCCCTTCCTTCCTGGCACGGATCGTTCCTTTTTTGCTGACGGAAACGACCTTCGGCTTGGACGAAACATATGTTACCTTCTTTTTCCCGCCCATATTTTTCGCTTTTACCGTAAGCGCCGCCTTCGTCCCTTTCGTCATTTGGAAGGTTTTCTTCGTATACGTTTTTTTGCCGATCTTCAATACGACCCCGCGTTCCGCTCCCTTCGCCGTCTGCTGCTGCGAGACGGCGCCGACCGCCAGAGCCGCCGCCAAAAACAGCGCGGCGCATTTCCATATCTTTCCCATGCCGCCCTCCTTTTTCCCTCTTTTCCCATTCTTCGCCCGCTTTCCCATGCTCAGCCAGCGTTTCGCATCGGCTCGGAAATGCTTTCTGCGTCTCCCCGGCTCACTTTCCGGATCTCCTTTGCCGGGACGCCGCCGACCACCGTAAACGCCTCCACATCCCTGGCAACGACGGCCCCCGCCGCTACCACCGACCATCTGCCGACCGTGACGCCCGGCAGGATCGTGGCGTTAGAGCCGATCCAGACATGATCCCCGATCACGATCGGCGCGTAATGGTTTTCCCTGTTTTTCAATGGGCTTAGATCGTGATTGATCGTCGCCAGCACGACGTTATGCCCGATCAGGGTTCCGTCCCCGATCACGATCCCGCCCTGATCCTGGAAATGGCAGCCGGAATTGACAAAAACGTCTTTTCCAATGGTGATATTTTTTCCAAAATCCGTGTAAAACGGCGGGAACAGCCGGAAGCTTTCCTCTATCTTTTTCCCCGTCAGCCTGCCCATGATCTCCCGGATCTCCTCCGGCGTATGATACTGGCAGTTCAGCTCCATCCCTATGCGGACCGCCTCCTGATACAGCGCGGCCGCATAGGCGTCGCGCTCCGCATCTTCTCCCGCGCCCTCCCGAAAACCGTCGATCACATCCTGTACCGTCATATCCTCACTCCTTTTTCTTTTCTCTTCCGTAACAGTTCAGCCTTGCCTCACAGTTACGGGATCCGGCTCATTTCAAGTCTGCCTTCGGCAAAGAGGCGGATCCCCACTCGGCAAAATTTACACGTTCTTACGGATTTTGCAGCAAGTGCAAAGTCCCAGGCTGAACGGTTACTTTCTTCCTTCATATTACTACGAAAGCCATCGAATATCAAATACATATATTAAATGTATTTTCATGCTTGAAAAGTATCGCAAAAAATGCTATGATCTTTCGTAGAAATGTTAGGCAGATCCCGGTTTCTTCCGACGATCGCAGGAAACACAGGGATCTGGGTTTGAAGTGGGATTGCGCTCAGAACGCGGCGCAGGCATGACAAGGAGGCTCCTATGGACATTCGGACTTTGCAATATTTTCTTGCCGTCGCGCGGGAGGCGAGCATAACGAAAGCGGCGGAATCCCTGCATATGACGCAGCCCCCGCTGTCCCGGCAGTTAAAAGACCTTGAGGAGGAACTTGGCAAGCAGCTTTTCATCCGCGGCAGCCGCAGGGTAACGCTGACCGGGGAGGGGATGATCCTGCGAAAGCGCGCGGAAGAGATCGTGGCCCTGATGGAAAAGGCAAAAGCCGAAGTCAGCTCCTCCGGCGAAGACGTCCGCGGGGAGATCTACATCGGCGGCGGGGAGACGGAAGGATTCCGCCTGATCGCAAAGACGGCAGAAAAACTCCGCCTAAAATACCCCGGCGTATCTTATCATTTATTCAGTGGAAATTCGCAAGACGTGACGGAACGGCTCGACAAGGGGCTGTTGGATCTTGGGGTCCTGATCGAGCCTGCAGACATGAAAAAATATGATTTCATCAAGCTTCCCGCAAAGTGCAGATGGGGGCTGCTGATGCGCCGCGACCATCCCTTCGCCAAAAAAAGCGGGATCCGGCCGGAAGACCTGTCAAAAATCCCCCTCATAGCCTCCCGCCAGTCCCTCGCGCATAATGAATTGTCCGGCTGGCTGGGCAGGCAATACGACTCCCTCCCCATCGTCGCGACTTACAACCTTCTCTATAACGCTTCCCTCATGGTGGAGGAAAACGTCGGGTGCGCCCTGTGCCTCGACCGCATCCTGCCGGAATACGAAAACAGCCCGCTGTGCTTCCGCCCGCTGCAGCCGCAGATCGAAGTGGGCCTGGATGTCGTATGGAAAAAATATCAGGTATTCACAAAGCCAGCCGCCTTGTTCCTGGATATGCTGCAAGAGGAGATCCGGGCGGGCGACAGGGAGTAAGCCGCCCGCTCCCTTTCCTCCACGCACGCCTTCCCCTTCATGATACGAAAAAAAGAAGCGTGCGATCGAAACCTGTATCCCCTTTCCCTCGCGTACGCCTTCCCCTCATAGCATCCCCTTTACTTCACGTATGTCTTCCCCTCATAATATGCCGCGACCCAGCCGGACGGCGCCTGGATCCAGATATCGTCCCCGACGCTTTTTACCGCCTTGCAAGTCACCCGCGTCCCTTTCTCCAGCGCCCCGTCTTTGTCCGGATCATGCGCTTTCCCATCGGGCGTAAGCTCGCCGTGCGTCTTCGCGCGGAATCCCGTCCCCGCCCCTTCCCTGACCCGCAGCTCCGTCTGCAGCGTATATGTGCCTCCGACCCGATAAGAAGGCGCATGGGCCGCTCCAGGCGCCGGAGTTTTCGCATTCCCCCATGTCTTCTTAAAATTATCCGGCGTTCCGTACTGCCGCTTCAATTCTTCCGTCGTGCTTCCCCAGCCCGGCAGATAAAGGTGCGGCATATCTTTGATCGACTCCCAGTCGCCGCCCCAACCCAGCCCGATGGATTTCGCGATCGCTCCCACCTTCTCAAACAATCCGGTCTTGTCGTTGAAGGCGTCGTCCGATCTTGCGCCGTCCCCGTCAACGTCCGCGTCCAAGTAAAAATCCACCGCGATGCCCCACTGGTGCTGGCTGGAATAACTCGTTCCCCTCGCGTTCGTCACAATGCTCCCCGGCTGTTCCCGTCCCTGCGCATACAGCGCATCCTGCTCCGCAACTGTCCTCACGCATTCCCCGAATAAGATCCCGATGCCGCGTTTCCTGCATATTTCCTTTAACTGTGCCGCCTTTTCCTGCATTTCAGGATGAAGTTCCTTGAAATTTTCCGCCATTCCTGCGCCTCCGAACGCTCGCTTTTCCTTATCATCTTATGATTATGCGAAAAATCGGATTTGATTCCCCTCTGCCAGAAAAGGGCAGAAAACAGAAAAAACAGCAGATGATACGGGAGGCTCAGAAAACATGGCAGGAAATGCCGATAAAGGACATCTCCCTCCTTATTTGCCTCCCCCGGACAGAACCGCTTCAACCGCACCTCGCTTTTCATACAGAACACAGCCGTCGGTTCCTTTCTCGTCGCCGGGGAATGACACAAATACCATTTCCTGACATTCCTTACGCAGCCGTGCAATGCCTTCTTTCAAAATCGTGCGCTCCGCTTCATCAGGCGCGAGTTCCTTGCTTTCCTCTGTTACGGGTACAAATTCCACATAAACCACCAGCTTGCAGCCGCGCTC
>CANQTH010000042.1 GCA_947626795.1 uncultured Lachnospiraceae bacterium | reverse complement strand
AGAGGTAAATACTACTTATGCAGAAGTAAATTCTATCAGAGGATTAGAGAGTGGAATTTAAAATTTCAATTTTCAATAATAAAAAATTTTCAGAATGCCTCTTGCCAAAGGAAACGTTCTGTGGTAACATAACTTTTGGCAAAAAGATATGGAAAAGCGAAGAAGGAGACTCTTGTTTTCAGAGGCCGACAGGAATATGGCGTCACCGACTGAGAGCGCTATTTGGAAGAGAAGGCAAAGGGAACACTCCGGAGCAGATCGGTTGAACAGGCGGGCGCAGCACGGCGTCGGCGGAGTAGGCCGATACGTTGTGCGCGTTAAGCATAAGAGACAGGAGGCCGCCCGGCTGGGGTCGGCGTCCCAAAAGCGGGTGGTACCGCGGATAAGAAGATTATTCGCCCCGGGATACGATATGTATCCCGGGGTTTTTCATGGGTTGGAAAAGCCCTGCGCGACCCTGTGTTTCGGGGAGCGGGGCAAATTGAAAAAAGGAGTGAGAAAGATGGGCAACATTTACAGGGATGTGACGTTAAGCCAGGTAGGCGAAGGCGACATTGGGAAGGAGATCCGCGTGGCGGGCTGGGTGGAGAACATCCGCGACCATGGCGGCGTGTCGTTCGTGGACTTGCGGGATATGTACGCCGTGATGCAGATCGTCCTCCGGGACGGCAAGCTGCTGGAAGGCATCCGCAAGGAGCAGGCCGTCTCCATCTGCGGGCTGGTGGAGAAGAGGGACGAGGAGACGTACAACCCGAAGATCCCGACCGGGACGATCGAGCTGGAGGCGAAAGAGATCCAGATCCTGGGCGACGTATACGCGCCGCTCCCGTTTGAGATCATGACGAGCCGGGAAGTGAGGGAGGACGTCCGGCTGAAATACCGTTACCTGGATCTGCGGAACCAGAAAGTGAAGGACAACATCGTGTTCCGCTCCAAGGTCATCTCGTTTTTGCGCGAGAAAATGACGGAGCTTGGGTTTTTGGAGATCCAGACCCCGATCTTATGCGCCTCTTCCCCGGAGGGGGCGAGGGACTACATCGTCCCGTCCCGGAAATACAAGGGGAAATTTTACGCGCTGCCGCAGGCACCGCAGCAATATAAACAGCTTTTGATGGTCTCCGGTTTTGACAAGTATTTCCAGATCGCGCCGTGCTTCCGCGATGAGGACGCGCGCGCGGACCGCTCCCCGGGCGAGTTTTACCAGCTTGATTTTGAGATGAGCTTCGCGACGCAGGAGGATGTGTTCCGCGTGGGCGAGGAAGTGCTTTCCGCCGTGTTTGAGAAATTCGCGCCGGAAGGGAGCGCGGTGACGAAGGCGCCGTACCCGGTCTACAGCTACAAGCAGGCGATGCTGGAATTTGGGACGGATAAGCCGGATCTCCGGAATCCGCTGCGCATCATCGACCTGACGGAATTTTTCCAGAAATGCACGTTCCGCCCGTTCTTGGGCAAGACGGTGCGGGCGATCCGGGTGAAGGAGAAGATGTCCAAGGGCTTCCATGAGAAATTATTGAAGTTCGCGACCGGGATCGGCATGGGCGGCTTGGGATATTTGGAGGCGATGGAAGACGGGAGCTTCAAAGGGCCGATCGACAAATTCATCCCGGACGGGCTGAAAGAGGAATTTCGCCAGGCCGCGGGGCTGGAAACGGGCGACACGGTCTTCTTCATGGCGGATAAGGAAGAGCGTGCGGCGTATTTTGCGGGCATGGTGCGCACGGAGCTGGGCGAGAAGCTGGGCCTGCTGGAAAAGGACGCGTACCGTTTCTGCTATGTGAACGATTTCCCGATGTTCGAGCGTGACCCGCAGACGAAGCAGATCGGGTTCACGCATAACCCGTTCTCCATGCCGCAGGGCGGGCTGGAGGCGCTGGAAACGAAAGACCCGCTGGATATCCTGGCATATCAGTACGATATCGTGTGCAACGGCGTGGAGCTGTCCTCCGGAGCGGTCCGTAACCACGATATGCAGATCATGGTCAAGGCGTTTGAAATCGCCGGGTATGATGAGGAGGCGTTAAAGAGCAAGTTCGGGGCGCTTTACCACGCGTTCCAGTTCGGCGCGCCGCCGCATGCGGGGATGGCGCCCGGGATCGACCGCATGGTCATGCTGCTGCGCGGGGAAGAGAATATCCGTGAGGTGATCGCCTACCCGATGAACGGGAACGCGCAGGACTTGATGTGCGGCGCGCCGGGCGAGGTAACGGAGCAGCAGCTCCGCGAGACGCATATCAAAGTGCGCGATTAAGTGAAAAGCGCGCCGGGCGAGGCGACGGAGCGGCAGCTTTGCGAGACGCATATCAAAGCGCGCGATTAAGAGAGAAGCACGCGATTAAGTGAAAAGCGCGCCGGGCGAGGCGACGGAGCGGCAGCTTTGCGAGACGCATATCAAAGCGCGCAATTAAATAAGAAGCGCGCCGGGCGAGGCGCAGCTAAGGACAGGAGGGAAATAGCGTGGCAGGGACAAAAAATGTGATCTCAGACGAGACGATCGAATACGTGGGGATCTTGGCGAAGCTGGAGCTGTCCGGGGAGGAAAAGGAGCGCGCCAAGAAGGACATGGGCGAGATGCTCGATTACATCGACAAGCTGAACGAGCTGGACACCACGGGCGTGGAGCCGATGTCCCATGTGTTCCCGGTGGAAAACGTTTTCCGGGAAGACGTGGTGGAAAACGGGGACGATCGGGAGAATATGCTAAAAAATGCCCCGGAGCAGAAGGACGGAAGCTATAAAGTGCCAAGAACCGTCGATTGAAAAATGGGCGGATCATAGGGGCTGCCGCTTCCGACGGCAAGCCGGGAGGACGGCTTGGCCGCGCGGAAAGAGCCGGGCGGAATGAAAAAAGAAAGGAAATCCCATGGAAAAGACAGAGATAAGAAAATTGACCGCGTTGCAGCTTGCGGAAAAGATAAAAGCGAAAGAGATCACCGTCCAGGAAGCCGTGCAGGCGGTGCTGGGGCAGATCAAGAGCGTGGAGAGCGAGACGCGCAGCTACGTTACGGTGGACGAGGAAGGGGCGTATCGGCGCGCGGAAGAAGTCCAGGCGAAGATCGACAGCGGGGAGCTGTACGGGCCGCTGGCGGGCGTCCCGGCAGCCGTCAAGGACAATCTGTGTACCGCCGGGCTGCTCACGACGTGCAGCTCGAAGATCTTGTCCGATTTCGTGCCGACGTACACGGCGCAGGCCGTGGAAAACTTGGAAAAGGCGGGGGCGGACGTCGGCGTTCGGGGCGACCAGGAACCCCTGGGATCTAAGCCGCGTGCCGGGCGGATCTTCCGGCGGGAGCTGCGCGGCTGTGGCGGCCAACGAGTGCTTTTTCGCGCTGGGGTCGGATACGGGCGGCTCCATCCGCCAGCCAAGCTCCTTTTGCGGCGTGACGGGCTTAAAGCCCACGTATGGGACGGTGTCGCGCTACGGGCTGATCGCCTACGGCTCGTCCTTAGACCAGATCGGTCCGGTCGCGAAGGATGTGGCGGACTGCGCCGCCGTCCTGGAAGCGATCGCTTCTTATGACAGGAAGGATTCCACATCCATCCGGCGTGACGGCCTGGACTTCACATCCGCGCTGGAAGACAACGTGGAAGGATTGAAGATCGGGATCCCGCGGGATTACCTCGGGGAAGGGTTGGACGATGAAGTAAGGCAGGCGGTCCTGGCGGCGGCGAAGGCCTTAGAGGAAAAGGGCGCGTCCGTGGAAGAATTTGAACTAAGCCTGGTGGAATACGCGATCCCGGCATATTATGTCATCGCCTGCGCGGAGGCCAGCTCGAACCTGGCGCGGTTTGACGGAGTGAAATACGGCTTCCGCGCCGAAGGCTGCGAGGGGCTGCACCATATGTATAAGAAGACGCGCTCGGAAGGCTTCGGGCCGGAGGTAAAGCGCCGGATCATGTTAGGCTCGTTCGTGCTAAGCTCCGGTTATTACGACGCGTATTACTTAAAGGCGCTGCGCACCAAGGCGCTGATCAAGCAGTCGTTTGACAAGGCGTTCGCGAAATACGACGTGGTGTTAGGGCCGGCCGCGCCGACGACTGCGCCGAAGATCGGAGAGAGCCTGGGCGACCCGATCAAGATGTACCTTGGGGATATCTACACCGTATCCGTGAACCTGGCGGGCCTCCCCGCCATGACGCTTCCGGCCGGGCTGAGCAGCGAAGGACTGCCGATCGGGCTGCAGCTGATCGGCGATTGCTTCCAGGAAAAGAAGATCTTGCGCGCGGCGTACGCCTTTGAGAAGACGAGGCAGGCGCCGGAAAGCCCACTGGCATAAGAGGAGGGGTAACAGTTCAGCCCAGGACTTTGCACTTGCTGCAAAGTCCGTAACTGTGAAGCTGGAAGGCTGAACTGTTGCGCCGTGATGGAATGGATACAAAGAACGGCCCAAGAGGGGATCCGCAAGGCGGAACCGTTACATCTGCCGCAGTTTTGCGGCGTCAGGAGGAAATGATGAGCAAAGAATATGAAACTGTCATAGGGCTTGAGGTCCATGTTGAATTAGCGACGAAAACGAAGATTTTCTGCTCCTGCCCGACGGCGTTCGGGGGTGCGCCCAACACGCATACCTGCCCGGTATGCACCGGGATGCCGGGGTCGCTGCCCGTGCTGAACAAAAAGGTGGTGGAGTATGCCATAGCCGTGGGGCTTGCGACGAACTGCTCGATCACGCGGCGCTGCAAGTTTGACCGGAAAAATTATTTTTACCCGGACAATCCGCAGAATTACCAGATTTCCCAGCTATACCTGCCGATCTGCCGAAACGGCGGTGTGGAGATCGAGACGGAAGGCGGGAAAAAGACGGTCGGCATCCATGAGATCCACATGGAGGAGGACGCGGGCAAATTGATCCATGACGAGTGGGAAGACTGTTCCCTGGTGGACTTCAACCGTTCCGGCGTGCCGCTCATTGAGATCGTTTCCGATCCGGACATGAGGAGCGGGGAGGAAGTCGTCGCCTATCTGGAAAAATTAAGGCTGATCATCCAGTACTTAGGGGCTTCGGACTGCAAGCTGAACGAAGGCTCCATGCGCGCCGACGTCAACTTGTCCGTCCGGGAGGCGGGCAGCGGCGAGATGGGGACGCGCACGGAGATGAAGAACTTAAATTCCTTCAAGGCGATCGCGCGGGCGATCGAGGCGGAGCGCGCGCGCCAGATCGACCTGCTGGAGGAAGGGAAGGAAGTCGTCCAGGAAACCAGGCGGTGGGACGATGAGAAGGGATATTCCTACGCGATGCGCAGCAAGGAGGACGCCCAGGACTACCGCTATTTTCCGGAGCCGGACTTAGTCCCCGTCTCCATCAGCGAGGAATGGCTTGAGGAGATCCGGGCGCGCCAGCCGGAGTTCCGCACGGAAAAACAGAAGCGTTACCAGGAGGAGTACGGGCTTCCGGCTTATGACGCGGAGATCATCACGGGGTCGAAGCGCCTCGCGGACCTGTTTGAGGCGGCGGCGGAGCTTTGCGGGAAGCCGAAAAAGGTGAGCAACTGGCTGATGGGGGAGACAATGCGCCTCTTAAAGGAGCGCGGCATGGAGCCGGAAGAGATCCGTTTTTCCCCGGTAAACTTGGCGAAGCTCGTGGCGCTTGCCGAGGACGGAACGGTCAACAGCACGGTCGCGAAGGAAGTCTTTGCGCAAGTCTTTGACGAGGATATCGATCCGGAACGGTACGTGGAGGAACACGGGCTCAAGACCGTCAACGACGAGGACGCGCTCCGCGGCACGGTGGAGCAGGCCATCCGGGACAACCCGCAGTCCGTGGAGGATTACCGCGGCGGGAAGGAAAAGGCGCTCGGCTTTTTGGTGGGCCAGGTGATGAAGGCGACAAAAGGGAAAGCGAACCCGGGCCGGGTAAACGAGCTGTTGAAAGAGCTGCTGTCGTAAGGGCGGCAAAACGAAGCGGATCCGGGCCGGGATCAGAAGAGCCGCCGCCGTAAGGGTGGCGAAAGGCGGGCGGGGCGGGAGCGTCCCGCCCTGCGGCAAAAGGGGACGTCATGGTGAAAAAATATCTTACAGGGATCTGCCTTGCTGCGTGGATGGCCGTCATTTTCCTGTTTTCAGCGCAGACGGCGGAGGATTCCGCCCAGGTGAGCCAGACGGTGGGATATCGGATCGCAAGCTGGCAGAACCGCGTGTTCCATCAGGGCAAGACGGAAGAGGAGCTGCTCGCGCAGGCGGAGAGCCTGCAGTTCTTCGTCCGGAAGGGCGCGCATATGTGCGAGTACGCGGTCCTTGCGGCCCTGGCGCTGCTGCATTTGAGCTGTTACCCGTTTTCCGGCGGGAAGGCGGCCGCGCTTGCGTTTGCGCTTACGGCGTGCTACGCGGCGACCGATGAGTTCCATCAGATCTTTGTGCCGGGGCGCGCCGGGCAGGTGACGGACGTGTGCGTGGACAGCGCGGGCGGCTTATTGGGGATCGCGTTTTTATACGCCTGCGGGGCCTGCGTCCGCGCGGCGCGCGGGAAGGCCGGGAAACGCCGGGCGGCTAAAAAATAAAAATTTTCTAAAAATTGTAAAATAATGTTTTTGCGAGGGGAATTTTATTGAAGGCCGGAACATTATGTGGTATGATAAACAGGCGAAATACAGCCGTTTTAGAGGGAAACGAAAGGCTTTGCGCTTGCCGCGAAGCCTGTAAGGATATGGAGATCCAGCCAAAAGAGGATCCGAAGGCTGGGAGGTTACGCAAAAAAGAGGCTTGGGAGGATGGGATATGCGCGCGGAAGAGAAAGAATATAATAGGGAGAGATCCGTCAACCGATTCGTGCTCGCGATCGTTACGCTGATGGATCTGATCTTGTTTTTTGGATATATGAACGACCATCTGCAGGGGCATATCTCCTTCCTGTTCGCGTTCGCGGTGGATCTTTCGGTGGTCGTTTCCCTGGCGGCCGTTTACGCCGTCTACCTGCGGCAGAACGACAGCCCGTATTTTAAATATATTTCCGTGGTCGGGTACATGGTGGTGTACGCCCTCGTCGTATTTGGGGCGAAGAACGACCTGGTATTCGCCATCGTGTTCCCGATGACGGTACTCTATATTTTATATTACGATTACCGTCTGATCGTGTGGATCGCGGCCGTGTTCAGCCTGATCAACGTGGCCGACCTCTTTGCCACGGTCTTCATCCGCAGGCAGATGCATTCGGGGAATCCGGTCGGCGTCTCGTCTTTTCTGCTGCAGGGGGCGACGGTCATCGTGTACATGGTCGTGCTGTGCGGGACGACGCGGATCTCGAACCGGAACAACAGCATCCGCATTTCCGGGCTGAATGAGGAAAAGGAACGGAGCGCGCGGCTTTTAGGGGACGTTTTGGAGGTCGTGAAGGCCGTCAGGCAAAATTCCGCCGACGCGGAGGAATACATCCGCGCGCTGACGGAGAACATCATGTCCACAGAGGCGGCCCTGGGCGAGATCTCCCAGGGGAACAGCAGCAACGCGCAGAGCATAGGGAAGCAGACGGAGATGACCGGGAACATCCAGGGCATGATCTTAGAAGCGAAGAAGATGTCGGATGAGATGCTGGAGCTGGCTCGGCAGTCCGGGGAGGCGGTAAGCGGCGGGCAGAAGTCCGTGGACGACCTGCAGGGGCAGTCCCGCAAGACGAAGGAGGCGAACGAGCAGGTCGCGTCGTCCGTGGAGAGCCTGATCGAGAACGCGAAGGAAGTGGAGGCGATCACGGAGCAGATCTTCTCGATCTCCAGCCAGACGAACCTGCTCGCGCTCAATGCGTCCATCGAGAGCGCGCGGGCCGGGGAGGCCGGGCGCGGGTTCGCCGTGGTGGCGGAGGAGATCCGGACGCTCGCCGACGAGACGCGGAAGCTGACGGAGGAGATCCAGCGGATCGTGTCGGAGCTGCGCACGAACGCGGGCGCGGCGCGCAGCACCGTGGCCAACGTCATGGAGACGGCCAGCACGGAACACGCCCTGATCGAGGACACGGAAAAGCAGTTCGCAGACATCGGGGAGCGGATGGGCGGCTTAAACGCGAACGTCCGCGAGATTTACGGGAGGATCGAGGAGATCCTGACTTCCAACCAGGCGATCGTGGACAGCATCAACCAGATCTCCGCGATCAGCCAGCAGGTATTCGCCAACACGCAGCAGGCGGTGGAGCTGGGGCGCGATACGGGCGTCCAGGCCGAGAAGGTGAAAGACCGCATGGCGGAGCTGAAGCGCACGGTTACGTCGATCGATAAATATATGCAGCAGGAAGGGACAGTATGATAAAGATATTAATCGTGGAAGATGACGCCAATATCGCGAAGCTGGTGGAGGCGACGGCGGCGATCGGAGGGTATGAGGCCGAGGTGTGCAGCGACGGGGAAGAAGCGTTTGAGCGGATGGAGCATGGGGATTACGGCCTGATCCTGTTAGACGTGATGCTCCCCGGGATGGATGGGTTCGAGATCATGCGCAGGCGCACGAAGACGGACGTCCCGGTGATCTTCATCACGGCGCGGCAGGAGCTGACGGATAAGGTTCGCGGGCTGCGGCTGGGGGCGGACGATTACATCGTCAAGCCGTTTGAGGCCATGGAGCTGCTGGCCAGGATCGAGGTGGTCCTGCGCCGGGTAAAGCGGACGGACCATGTGCTGCAGTACGGGGACATTACGGTGAATCTGGAGGAGCATAGCTGCAGGCGCGGCGAGGAGGAGGTCTACTTGACGCCCAAGGAATTTGACGTCCTGTCGTTCTTTATCCGGCATAAGGACGTGGCGGTCTCCAGGGAACGGCTGCTGGCGGCGGTCTGGGGCTATGAGTACGAGGGCGAGAGCCGGACGGTCGATATCCATATCCAGCAGATCCGCAAGAAGCTGAACTTAAAGAACCGCCTGGTGACGATCCCCAAGCTGGGCTATCGGCTGGAAAGCGCGAAGGAGCAGCAATGAAATTATGGCAAAAGATATTTCTGTATACCCTGATACTGGTGATGCTTGCGGTTGGCGTGACCAGTATTTTGCTATTGAAAAACAGTTTTTCCATGGCGCTCGACCAGAAGAAGCAGGGCGTTTACAACGAGCATGAATTTGCGGTGGCGGGATTCAAGAGCATGATGGTGACGGAACGCCTGAAGGAGAACGCCGTGGTGCTGGACGAGAAGGCTCTGGCCGGGTTCATGGAAGAGGCGTTCGGCGAGGAAGGCGGCGGCGGGATCGTCTTTTTCAATTCGGACGGCGGGCAGGTGTATGCCAATAAGCGGATGGATTTCCCGGAAGGGCTGCTTGGCGCGGCGCGAAAGAGCGGGAAGAGCTATATGCAGGTCTATCAGAACCAGATGTACGTGGCTTCCTCTGAGAGCATCGAGGGCAAGACGTATTACGTCGTGACAGGGCATGACATCTCGGAAGTCGTGGCGATGCACGAGGATATGCTCAAGCGGATCCTGGCGGTCAGCATGGGCTGCGCGATGGGGATCGCGTTCGTGCTGCTGATCCTGGTCAAGATCTTGCTGCATCCGCTGCAGAAGATCAACGAGGGGACGCGGGCGATCGCCGCGGGGAGCTACCGGGAGCGCATCCCGGAAACGGGGAAGGATGAGCTTTCCGAGCTTGCGCATAACATGAACCAGATGGCGGAGGCGGTGGAGACGAACGTCCGCGCGCTGGAGGACGTCGCCGAGAACCGGAAGCAGTTCATCGACAACCTTTCCCATGAGATGAAGACGCCCCTGACGTCCATCCTGGGATTCGCAGACCTGCTCCAGATCCAAAAGGACGTGTCGGAGGAACACCGGATGGAGTACGCCGGGATCATCAAGGAGGAGGCCGCCCGTCTGCGCGCGCTCTCGGGCAAGCTGATGGAGCTGATCACGGTCGGGCAGGCGAGCTTAGAATACCGCAGGGAGGACATGGGGCGGCTTTTTGAGGAGATCGGCGCGTCTTTAAAAATGGTCGCGGACAGCCATAAGATCGCATTTTCCTGCCATTCAGAGCCGGGGGAGCTGCGCGTTGAGCGCGAGCTGTTCAAGTCGCTCCTGTACAACCTGGTGGATAATGCGGTGAAAGCTTCGGAGGAAGGCGGGAGCATCCGCGTGGAGGGGCGTTTCGCGGACGGGCAGTTCCAGGCCATAGTGGAGGACGAGGGCGTGGGGATCCCGGAAGAGGAGATCGGGAAGATCGTCCAGGCATTTTATATGGTGGACAAGGCGAGGAGCCGCGCGAACGGCGGCGCGGGGCTGGGTCTTGCGCTGTGCCGGGAGATCGTCTCCCTCCACCACGGGACGATGAGATTTTTCAGCAGGCTGGGGGAAGGGACGCGGGTCTTGATCGCCATCCCCGCCGACCCGGAAGGAGGGAAGCCATGAATCGGGCAAAGCCAATGCTTTTGACGGTATTTTTCGCCTTTGTCATATTGGGCGCGGGATACTTTGGCATCCGGGAAAGCGGCGGCCGGATCTTAAAGAGCGGCAGCACGCTGGAGGAATTGGATTACGAGAATACAAGCTCCAATATCTTTTACGGGAAGATCGAGGAGGACATCGAGCTGTTCCCCTGGAATTATTATCCGCAGCAGGGCGGGGAGAAGGGCGTCCCGTCGCTTTTTTTAGAGGAGCGGATGAGCGTCCTTCCGGAGGGCATGGGGCCGGACGATGGGAAAGAGGCGGCGTATGCGGCGGACTGGTATTTTGTGCAGATGATCGCCTATGAATGCGGCGCGGACGCGAAGGAAGTCTGGGAGCATTACGAGGGGCGGCCGGGCGGCGGCATCATCCAGAATATGCAGATGGCAGAGACCCGGGCGGACGGGTGCCTGTATTTTTTCCAGGACGTCCTGGAGCTGGACGGGAAGAAGTACCAGGTGCGGATCGCCTGCAGCGAATGGGGCATCTTGAACTTCACCTGCGCGGAATACAGCCACGGGAAGAAAGGGAGCCGGGAAGGCTGGGAGGAAGGGAAGGAGAAGCTGGCGGATATCGTGGAACGCTCAGACGGCGGGCTGGAGGAGTGCTTCGCTTATCTGCTCGGCTTGCAGGAGATCGGACTGGACGTCGGCTGGGAAAAGGGGGAATATGCGATGATCTCCTTTGAGCGGATGCCGTTTTGCTATGAACTGTACCGGAACGACGAGAAGAAATGCGTCAACGCCTGCCTGCAGGGGCTTGCCTGGCTGGACGGGATGCTGGGAAACGGCGGGCGGGCGGCGCAGGGGCAGGAAGGCGCGGAAAGCCAGTCCGTCCTGCCGGACGAAGGGGCCGGGGCGGCGTATGCGGAAAATGGCGCGGCCGGGACAACTCCGGAGGAGAGCGGCATGGAGGACGCGGCCAGGCCGATCCTGGAGTATGAGGGGAACCAGGAGGCCATCCGCAGCATCGAGGCTTATGGGATGCGGCGCGAGGCCGAGCAGATCATGGAAGAAGAGGCATTTGGCATATCGGAAAGCGGGCAGGATCTGGAGGACGGGCCGGGGCTTTCGGAGGAGATGCCGGAAAATTCCTATCAGATCGTGGAGTTGAGCGACATGATCTTGCTGCTGATGCAGGGGGAAACGATGACGATCGGGGTCTATTATGACCCAATGAGCCAGCGGTTCTGCGGATACCATTACTTTTACGAATGAATCGTGACCGTTTGGCCCGGGACTTTGCGCTTGCTGCAAAATCTGTAAGAACGTGTAAATTTTGCCGGGTGGGAATCGAAAATAACCGTTGTGCGACGCCCGAGGATGAATTATAATTGGAGACGGGAAGCATGAAGCGAGAGTAACTGTGAAGCCAAAGGCCAAACGGTTACGCACGGGAAGGAGAAAGGGGAAGAGGAGATTTTATCATGGATGAACAAGAAAGAGTAGACGGCGGGGAAGAGAAGCCGGAAGAGAAGAAGGGATCGGACGGCGCGCAGGACGCGGACGCCAGCGAATACGAGGACATCTGCTGCATCTGCAGGCGTCCGGCGAGCAAGGCGGGGAAGATGATCCGGATCGCCAGCGGCCTGAGCATCTGTCAGGACTGCATGCAGAAGACCTTCGACAGCATGAACCGCGCCGGGTTTCCGATCGGGGATATGAGCAATTTTGGAAATATGCCTAATATCAGCATGATCAATCTGTCGGACCTGCAGAATATGAATGTGATGCCCCAGAGCCAGAAGCTGAAAAAGAAAAAGGCGAAGGCGAAAGAAGAGAAGAAGCCGGAGCCTGTGTTCGACATACGGTCGATCCCGGCCCCGCATAAGATAAAAGAAAGCTTAGACGAGCATGTGGTGGGGCAGGAGCACGCGAAAAAAGTGATGGCGGTGGCCGTCTACAACCACTACAAGCGCGTGGCCAGCGACAGCGCGGACGGGGTGGAGATCGAGAAGTCCAATATGCTGATGGTCGGGCCGACGGGAAGCGGCAAGACGTATATGGTAAAGACGCTCGCGAGATTATTGGACGTGCCGCTTGCGATCGCGGACGCGACGTCCCTGACGGAGGCCGGGTATATCGGGGACGACATCGAGAGCGTGGTATCCAAGCTGCTCGCGGCGGCGGACAATGACGTCGAGCGGGCGGAGCATGGGATCATCTTCATCGACGAGATCGACAAGATCGCGAAGAAGCGGAATACGAACCAGCGCGACGTCAGCGGGGAAAGCGTGCAGCAGGGGATGTTGAAGCTCTTAGAGGGCGCGGAGATCGAAGTCCCGGTCGGCGCGAACAGCAAGAACGCCATGGTGCCGCTCGCCACGGTGAATACGCGGAACATCCTCTTTATTTGCGGCGGGGCGTTCCCGGATCTGGAAAATATCATCAAGGAACGGCTGAACAAGCAGTCCGCCATGGGCTTCCATGCGGACTTGAAGGACAAGTACGACAAGGAGGAGAATATCCTGCGCCATGTGGAAGTGGAGGACATTCGCAAATACGGCATGATCCCGGAATTCTTGGGGCGGCTCCCAGTGGTGTTCGCGCTGGACGCGCTCTCTGAGGATATGCTCGTGCGGATCCTGACAGAGCCGAAGAACGCTATTGTCAAGCAGTACCAGAAGCTGCTTGGCATGGACGAGGTGAAGCTGGAATTTGAGGACGGTGCGCTGCGCGCCATTGCGAAGAAAGCGAAAGAGAAGGAGATTGGCGCGCGCGCTTTGCGCGCCATCATCGAGGAATTCATGCTGGACATCATGTACGAGATCCCCAAGGACGATAATATCGGCATGGTGACGATCACCCGCGCATATATTGAGAACACGGGCGGCCCGGTGATCGCGATGCGGGGATAGCGGGAAGAAGCCAGGGGACGCCGTTTCGGAAAGCGGCGTCCCTTTCAGAGGAGCGACGCCCAGTTGAGCAGGGCGTCCTGGACAGAATTGTAGTAAGTCTTGCTGATCGGGATCTTCTCATGGTTCTTCAGCTCGATGCCATAACGCCAGATCGACGTCACCATCGGAAGGGAGACGAGATAGCTCCGGTGGCATTGGACGAATTGCTGCTGCGGCAGCTTGGCCATGGCGGCATGGAGCGAGACGGAGATGCGCGGCACCTCGCCGTCCGTTAAGTGGATGTGGAGTTCCTTGTCGTAGATCTCCAGATAGAGGACGTCGCTCAGGTGGAAGCTGATGGAGCGCGACGGGGAATTCAGCACGATCCGCTGGCTTTGGCGGCGGTTCCACGCGCGGAGGAAGGCCTCCTTTAACGCGTCGGGCCGCACGGGCTTTAAGAGGTAGCCGAGCGGTTCTACCGTATATCCCTCCAGCGCGAAATCCATCGTGGATGTGATAAAGATAATAGGCAGGGGATTGTTCGAGGCCCGAAGCTCCTTCGCCAGTTCGAGTCCCGTCTGCCCCTCCATCAGGATGTCGAGCAGCAGAAGATCCAGCGAGGCGTCGGACCGGCCAAGGTAGGCCGTAAACTCCCCGGTGTCATGAAACAGGCGGATATCGTATTCGATCCTCATTTCATCCAGGATTTCTTTCATGGCACGCATGATAGATTCTAAAAAGATCGGCTCATCATCACAAATTCCAATACAGTACATCTTAGGTCAGCTCCTCCTGTTTTTTGGTTAGATCGGCGGAAAGCACCGGAATCTTGGGGGTTTCACTTAATTCTGTAGGGGGGGGGTAGAACGGCGGGGACGCATAGGTTCGCCGTGGCCGTAAATATGCCGTTCTGGGTGTAAGCGCGGAAAATGCCATTGTATTTCTCGGCGATCCGCTTCATGATCGAGATGCCGTAGCCGTGCGGGGAGCCGTTCGCCTTGCTCGTGTTAAACCCATGCTCCGTCGGGGAAAGCCACGCGGGGTCATAGGGATTCTCGCAGGAAAAGAACAGGAAATTCCCGGTCTGGCGGATGGTCAGGGAAATCTGGCGCATCTCCGTGGGAAGGTGCAGGCTGGCCTCCAGGGCGTTATCTAAGAGGTTGGATAAAAACTGGCACAGGTCCAGATCCTCGATCGTGAGCGACGCGGACACGGAGATTGAGTATCTCGACGAGATCTGCGAGGCGGCAAACTGTTTTTCATACTCGGAGAGCATGGCGTTCAACAGGATATGCGGAGTGTAGGCGTGGACGGCGGCAAGGGCGGTATCCTTGGAGAGCTTTTCCAGGTAGGATCCTGCGCCCGCATAATCCTGGTTGGACAGCAGGATGCGTAAGGCCGTGATATGGTGCTGGAACTCATGCCGGGTCTCCCGGTCCTTTTCCGCGGCCGCTGCGGCGAATTTATAATTCCGGACAGCGGCTTTTAAGGAGATCCGCTCGGAAGCCAGGCGCTGGATCCGGTCTAAGATGCTTAAGATGATGGAATACAGGAAAAACATCAAAAATTCCATGGCCCTGGTAAAAATGCCCAGGATCTGATGGTCGGAGATACCCATGTTTTTCGGGAACTCGTCAAAGAGCAAAAGCCCCAGGAAGAACAGGAACGGGATCAGGGCGATCCGCATCCAGATGTCCGTGTTGATCTGGCTTTGGAACGCATACCTGGCACGCAGCAGGAGATGCCGCATAGGATAGAACAAGACGGCATTGAGCAGCACATGGAATATCAGATACTGCGTGTCGTACAGGTAGGAACCGCCGACCAGGCTGCCCAGGAAAGACACGGATTCCGTCAGGAGGAAACCATAATTCAGGATCAGGGAGAAGATAAAAAACTTATGCGAGCCAGGCGCGTCGATGGCAAACAGGTAGATGGCCAGCAAAAAAACGAGCGACAGCAAGAACAGCAGGGTAAGGGCCGTGCGGAAAAAGCTGCCCATCTCCGGCTGATATTTTGCGGCGTAGATATAAGCGAACAGGGAGGCTGCGGCCGCAAGGACGGCGCCGATGGCGGCGAGGACGCTTTTCTTTTGATAGCGGAACTTGTCCCAAAAAGGATAGAGGCAGAAAAACGTGCAGGGGAGGAGCTGCAGCAGATATCCGAAAAACCCGTGCAGAACATAAGAAACCATAAAGCAGCCGCCTCCTTCCGATCGTTTTGGCGCCCGGACGCCGTCCGGACGCTTGCCTTTGTCTATCATACCGTGGCGCGGGCTTCGTTGTCAACAGGTAAAAGTTCCACTTGCGCCGAGGGAAGGCATTTCGCGCAAATCGCTTGAAAGTCGAAAAATGTAGAATTAAACTTAAAAGAGAAATTTCTGTCATATCATGAAGAAGCAGAAGGGGGTGTTCCGAACTCCAGAAGGAACGTGGAAAATATGCAGGGAAACGGAAGGACCGGAAGGTCAAAGGGCAACAGTTCAGCCCAGGACTTTGCACTTGCTGCAAAGTCCGTAACTGTGAAGCCGGAAGGCTGAACTGTTACGGCCAAAGGATACCGGGGCGGGATCCGCCCGGCACAGGCAGGTTCCCTTTGCCCATGCCCTCCGGGCATAGGCGCAGGGCTGGACTGCCGCAAAAATCTGTATGAGGAGGACATCGGGTGTTGTGTAAAAAAACGACTGCCAGAGCGTTTTTCGCTCTTTGCCTGTCTGCGGTGATGACGCTGCTGTCGGCCTGCGGCACGCAGCCGTCGGCTTCGGCAGATGGCGAGGCACAGGAAAAAGAGATCGCGATCTTAGGATGGGATGAGTACGTAGAGGGGAACCAGGATTTTATCAACGGAATGGAAATGGCGCTGAAGGAGTGGGACTCGCGCGTTCCGATCCGGGTGAAGTATTACAACGATGAGGGGAATTATGACAAGGGCCTGCTGATGGCGCAGGAATTGACGAAAAAGGACGAAGTGGTGGCTGTATTCAGCTTCCAGGATTTTGAGGTCATCGACGCCGAAGCGTCTTATTTTGAAGAAGCGGAGAAGCCGCTGATCGCCATCCAGGGCTGTTACGAAAAGACGTTGGAGAAGGAACTCAAGTTCGTATTCTCCTCCTATGTAAGCTCGAAGGACATGGGGGCGGCCGCGGCCAGGTACTGCGCACAGAAAGGGATCGAGCGCGTCGCGTGCTGCCATACGGACACGACGTTTGAAAAAGACGAGGTCAAGGGATTTTGCTCGGAGGCGCAGGCCGAGGGGATGACGGTCACGGACATCCAGGTAGGGCTGGATTCGTCCAACAGCCTTGAGCGGGCGTACCAGCGCTGGAAGAGCTTGGGGGCGCAGGCGCTTTTCCTGTGCAAATATACGGAGACGGAAAACGAGAAGGACTGGATCTTCCGCATGATCCAATATATCAAGGAGCGGGATCCGGATTTCCTGGTTCTGGGCGACTATTCCCTGAACGGCCCGGAATATCTTGAAAAATATGGGGAGTACATGGAAGGGACGGTGTACCCGCGGCCGTATTCTGTCACGGAAGGAGAAAAGACCGAGGAATTTGAGAGCAGGTATGCCGAGCTTTACCCGGATATGCTTCCGGTGGGCGACGGCGCTTACCAGGGATACGACATGACGCAGATGGTGGAGCTTGCGCTCTTAAATAATAAGGATGGGAAGGCAGACGGCGTGGCGGTCCGCGATTTCTTCAAGGCGGACGGCGGCTACGACGGCGTCAGCGGCGCCCTTTCTTATTCCGAGGCGGGCAAGATCCGTTCTACGATCGAATACTATTGCGTCCACAACGGCGCGTTTGTCATGGAGGAGAGCTATGAGTAAATTATTTCGGAAAGAAGCCTTAAACAGCATAGCAAGCCCGGAGCAGTTAGACCAGCAGGTGAGGATCGTCAAGCCGTTCCACTGGATCGGCGTGCTTGGCGCGGTCCTTTTGGTGACGGGCGTCATCATCTGGGGCGTGTTTGGCAATATCAACAGCACGATCCAGATGCAGGGCCTGGTCTTCCCCAAGGCGGGCGTGCAGCAGGTCATCTGCCAGAGCCCGGGGGCGGTGCAGAATGTCCTGTACGGCATCGGGGAGACGGTAGAGCAGGGCGACATCCTGGCTGTGGTGCCGGATGAGGAATGCCTGGCGGAGATCGAGAAGAAGCAGGACGAGATCGCCGTGGCCCCGGCGGCGAAGAAGGCGGAGCTGGAAGAAGAGCTTGAGGAGCTGTATTCCGATTATGAGAGCCATTCGGTCATCTGCGCCGAGACGTCCGGGACGATCCAGAATATCGTGCAGGCCGGGGAGATGCTGGGAGAAGGGGACGAGGTGGCGAACATCCTCGTGAACAGCCAGTATTCCAATAACCGCCAGATCGCCGCGTACGTGCCGCTGTCGGTCGCGAAGCGGCTGACGCTCGGGATGGAGATGCAGATCTGCCCGTCCTACCTAAGCCGGGAGGAATACGGCTACATGGAGGGCTATGTGTCGTCGATCGGGGAAGTCCCGGTCACGGAGGAGAGCCTGCGCAGTTACTATGGCAATCTGGAATATGTCTCGGATATCCTCCCGTCGCAGAGCTGCGTGGAGATCCTGATCAGCATCCAGATGGATGAGAATTCGGAAAACCAGTTCCGCTGGTCCAATGTAAAGGGCGAGACCGTCGCGGTAGAAGTTGGGACCGTATGCGACATACAGGCGGTAGTAGAGAAAGAGAAACCGATCGACCTTTTGTTCTAAGGTCTGTGAAAATACATTTTATAGAGTGAGAGAGGGCAAGATATCGTGCGGACGTACAAAAAAGTACCGGTCATACTGCAGATGGAGGCGTTGGAGTGCGGGGCGGCGTCGCTGGCGATGGTTTTGGCATATTATGGCAGATATATCCCGTTGGAGCAGCTCCGCATAGACTGCGGGGTGTCGCGGGACGGCAGCAAGGCCAGCAACGTCCTGGCGGCGGCCAAATTCCATGGGATGGAAGCGAAGGGCTACCGCTATTCGGTGGAGGCGCTGAGGAAGCGGACGGAGTTCCCGATCATCATCCACTGGAATTTCAACCATTTTGTCGTGCTGGACGGGTTTCACGGCGACAAGGCGGTGATCAACGATCCGGCGGGCGGCGTGGTGGAAGTTCCGATGGAGGAATTTGAGCAGTCCTTTACAGGGATCGCGCTGGTGATGAAGCCGGGAGAGCAGTTCGAACGCTGCGGGAAAAAGAAAAACGTATGGGATTTTCTTGGGAAATATATCGGAAAGTATAAGAAGAGCATTTTCTTCATTCTTCTGTGCAGCCTGCTGATCACGCTGCTCGGCGTCCTGACGCCGGTCTTTTCGAGGATCTTCATGGATTACATATTATTGCAGCAGGCGTCGGAGTGGATGCCTTACCTCATGGGCGGGATGCTGGCCGTGGCGGCGGTTCTTCTGCTGCTCCATATGATCCAGACGGCGGTGATCTTCCGCGCCGGGCGCGCGGTGGGGATGCAGATGAACGCCAGGTTCATGTGGCACGCGCTGCATCTTCCCGTGGAATTTTTCGGGCAGAGGTCGCCGGGGGACGTCAGCGGGCGGCAGGCGGACAATGAGGCCGTGACCGACCTTTTGTTCCGGAAGATCGCGCCGACGGCGGTGAACGTCCTGATGGCGGCGCTGTATTTTGCCGTCCTGGCGCTTTTGAACCTGCCGATGGCGCTGGTCGCGCTGGCGGCCGTGGTCCTGCAGTTCGCGGTCATGCGCCGGATGGCGGACCGGAACCGGATGGAGAGCAAGAAGATCTCCCGGGACGAAGGGAAATACGCGGGGGCGGCGGTGTCGGGCATCTCGATGATCGAGACGATCAAGGCGAGCGGTTCCGAGGAAGGCTATTTCCAGAAGATCACGGGATATCTGGCGAAATATAACAATTCAAAGACGGCGTTCAAGATGCGGATGCTGGTGACGGACTTTCTGCCGGAGCTTTTGTCGAACGTCTGCGATTCGCTGATCCTGATCATGGGGATCTATTATATCCTGGACGGGCAGATCACGATCGGCCTCCTTTTGGCGTTCCAGGGCTTCTTCGGCCAGTTCCTCGCCCCGGTCGGCGCGTTTATGGAGATGGGGAGCGAGATGCAGCAGGTGACGGCGAAGCTGGAGCGGATCGACGACGTGCTGAATTATCCGGCGGACGTCTCGGAAGAGATGGAATGGGAGCGGGAGGAGACATACGAGAGGCTGGAAGGGCGCGTGGAGTTTTGCGACGTGTGTTTTGCCTATGGGCGGCTGAGCCCGCTGTTTATTGAGAATTTCAACCTCGTGATCGAGCCGGGCCAGACGGTCGCGCTCGTGGGCGGGAGCGGGAGCGGAAAATCGACGCTCGCCAGCCTGATCACCGGGATCTATGTCCAGCGCAGCGGCCGGATCTTATTCGACGGCCGGGAGCGGACGGACATTGACCGCTACGTCTTTACCCAGAGCGTAGGGCTTGTGAACCAGACGATCTCCCTTTTTAACGACACGATACGGAATAACCTGACGCTGTGGGACGACAGCGTGGAAGAGAAGGATATCGTGGAGGCGTGCCGTTTAGCGGAGATCTTTGACGATATCATGCAAAAACCGGAGGGGCTGGACTATATGCTGACCGAGGGCGGGAAGAACCTTTCCGGCGGGCAGCGGCAGCGGCTGGAGATCGCCAGGGCGCTGATCAAGATGCCGTCGGTGCTTATCCTCGACGAGGCGACCAGCGCCTTAGATCCGGTGACGGAGAAGAAAGTGATGGACGCGCTGAAGAAAAGACGGATCACGAGCATCCTTATTGCCCATCGGCTGTCCACGGTACGGCATGCGGACCAGATCATCATGCTGGAACACGGGCATATTGCAGAGACAGGCACGCACGACAGCCTCATGGCGGAAAACGGGGCGTATGCGGCACTGGTAAAGAGCGAGTAGAGGAGGGATACCGTGGATATCAGCGAAAAGATCAAAAACAGAAAGCAGAGCGACCGCACGCAGTATGCCGCGTCTTTGCGCAGCTTATGCGACGCGGCCGGGGAGATCCCGGACCGGGAGGGGATGGAGTCCCTTCTGGAGTCCTCCGGCGCGATGGGGCGCGCGGTCCAGTTGACGGGGCATTGGTGGAAGAACGACGCCATGCCGCTGTGGTGCCAGGAAAAGGAAAGCGGGAAGCAGCGGGTTCTGACGCCCGGGAAGTTCGGCGGATTGTTCTTCCAGGATGAGGAGAGCGGGCGCAGGATCCGGGTGCGGGCTGCGGAGGCAGCGCGGTTTGAGCCGGAGGCGGTATGCTTTTCGCCGCCGTTTCCGGAGACGGCGATGACGCCGTTCGGGCTGGCGCGCTTCCTTATGAAAGCGCTGCCCGCTTCCGATTACGTATTTTTGGCGGGGACGACGCTTTTGGTGGCGCTCCTTGGCATGATCATACCTGCCGTAAATGAATATGTGTTCCAGTTCGTCATCCCATCGGGAGAAAAGACCGATATCCCGTTCGTGTTCACGCTGCTGTTCGGGGTCGTCTTATCCTCCGCCCTGTTTTCTCTGCTTCGCGCCGTGTGGTCGGCGAGGGTCGGGGATAAGGTGCGGAACTTAGCGGAGATCGGCTTGTGGAACCGCATCCTGAATCTTCCGGTGAAGTTTTTCCAGGGGAAAGATTCCGGCGACCTGGCCGAGCGCGCGATGGCGCTGGGCGAGGTGTGCGACGCCGTGACGATGTCGATCGTGCCGACGTTTTTAACGCTCCTTACATCCTTTGTATACGTGGGGCAGATCGGCGGTTTTTCCGCGAGCCTGCTCATTCCGGTCGCGGGAATCCTGATCTGTATGTTTGGATTTTCCTTTGCGGCGGGTTTTCTCATGGTTCGGTCAAACCGGAAGCAGAATGCGGTTTCCATGCTTTTATCGGGCTTTTCTTACCAATTGTTCCAGGCGGTGGGGACGATCAAGGCGAACGGCGCGGAAGTACGCGCCTATTCGAAATGGGCGGGGCGTTACAGCGAGAAGCTCCGGATCCTCCCGCACTTCCTTGAAAAATTTGCCGACGCCATCCAGACCGTGCTTCTCTTTTTAGGGACTATCCTGATCTACCGGGTCGTCTGGGAGAGCGATGTGAGCCCGTCCGCTTTTATCTCGTTCCAGGTGGCATTTTCGTTCCTCACCGCCGCGGTGGGGAAAGTGTCGAGCGTCGTGTCGCTGGCGGCTTACGTAAAATCGGCGATGCAGATGTTCATGCCGTTTTTTGAGGAGAAGCCGGAAAAGGTCACAGGCCGCAAGCGCGTGGAGTCGCTTGAGGGGCGGATCGAGATCAGCCATTTGTATTTCCGGTACAACGAGGCGTCGGGGGATATCCTGAAGGATTTTTCCTTTTCCGTGAAACCGGGGGAATACGTGGCGGTGGTCGGGCCTTCCGGCTGCGGCAAATCGACGCTGATCCGCCTTTTGCTCGGGTTTGAGCATCCGAACCGTGGCGCGGTTTATTACGACGGGATGGACTTAGAGGAGCTGGACTGCCAGTCGGTGCGCCGCCGGATCGGCACGGTGCTGCAGGACGGAAGCCTGTTTGCGGGCGATATTTATTCCAATATCACGCTGTGCGCGCCGCAGATGCCGATGGAAGAGGCGTGGGAGGTCGCAAGGGAGGCCGGGTGCGCCAAGGATATCGAAGATATGCCGATGGGGATGTTCACGATGGTGTCCGACGGGGCGGGCGGGATTTCCGGCGGGCAGAAGCAGAGGATCCTCATTGCGCGGGCGCTGGCGATGAAGCCGGATATCCTGCTGTTTGACGAGGCTACCAGCGCGTTGGACAATGTGACGCAGCGGACGGTGATGGAGACGCTGGCGCAAAAGAAGGTCACGCGGATCGTGATCGCCCACCGACTGTCCACCATCATGGACTGCGATCGGATCATCTGCTTAGACGGCGGGCGCGTGGCGGAAGAAGGGACTTATGAGGAATTGATGGAACGAAAAGGCAGATTTTATGATCTGGCAAAGTTCCAGCTTCTATAATTAATAGAGTTGAGGAATGGAGGATGTTATGAAGAGATCAAAGATCGTTCGGATCGTATTGACAGTCAGCGCGCTGCTGCTCATATTTTCCGCTGCGCTCAACTGCATGGCGCACCGAAGGATGCGCGCGGAGGTATATGTGCATGCGGAAAACCTGAATACGGTCGGCATTGTGAGGAAATTGGACTATGCGATCGGCTTTGGCAAGCCGCTTGAGAAGTTTTATGGCCTGGATCTTTTGCTGGATCACGCGATGGAGCTGTCGGACCATATTTTGGCGGCGGAAGTGCTGGACCTGGAGGGAAATTCCATGATCAGCGCCGGGGACATGGGTTCTAAGATCCGGCAGAGCAGCGAGGGAGAAGATTACCGGATCGAAGAGGACGGCATCTATTCTTTTGTCGATTTTGACGAGGGGCAGATCGTGCTGCGCTTAGACCGCGCCGAGCTGGACCAGGATGTGAAGCTGTACATCATCCGGATGGTGGAAATGTTCGCGGGCATCCTGGCGGTGATCGCGGCAGTACTACTGGTCTATTATCTGCTCGGGCGGAAAAGCCAGGCGAGCTTAAAGCAGATGCGGGTGTTAAGCCTGGTCCTTCTCGTCGGGGGGCAGATCGTGATGGGCGCTTATGCGACAGTTTACGACGCCATTTCGTATCAGAATTCCGTCAAGCAGATCGAAGAGGCGGCCGTCCGGGTCGTGCAGGCGGACATCAATGAGGTTCTGGATAAGGGGATGCGGTATTCGGAGCTAAAGAAGATGGACGAATACCTGGATAATCTGTGCGGCGAGATCCAGGAACTTTCCCATATGGAACTTGCGGAAGGCGATCCGGCGGATGGGGAGGAGCTGGATTCTTACCCGCTCTCTTTGCAGGATGAATCAGCGGGGGCGGTAAGCCTGAGCGCCGTTACGAACCGGGAGATGGTAAGGAATAAAATGCTCAACCATATCATCGACACGGTCATCATCATCATGGTGTCGATCTTTGTCAGCCTGGAGATCATCGTATTCATTACCGACCATTTAAAGGAACGCAAGAAGAGGAAAGCGGGGGAAATCTATTTCCCGGGGTTCCGCCTGTTCGTCTTCGTATCGGGCGTCGCCTTTTCGCTGGACAGCGGCTTTGTATCGGTATTCAGCAGGCAGCTTTACGAGCAGATGAACCTGCCGGATTCCATGTCGTTCTTAAGCGGTATGCCCAATACGCTGCAGTCGCTCTCGGTCGTGCTGGGGCTGTTCGGATGCGGCTTTTTCATCTCGCGCCTCGGCACGAGGAAAACGCTCCTGCTCGGGGTCGGGATGGGCGTCGTCGGGTACGTGCTGTGCGCATTTTCGGTAAGTCTGCCGATCTTTATCGCCGCGCGGTTCGTATTCGGGTTCTGCGACGGGCTTGTGATCAATACGATCCGCCTTTACGCGTCTTCACAGGAAGACCCGGAAATGCATAATAAGATACTGGTGACGTATTTCGCCGCGATCAATTTAGGGATCTGCTGCAGCGTCGTGATCGGCGGGCTTGTGGCGGATGTGTCGAGTTATACGATCGTATTCTGCTTAGGGGCGCTGCTTGGCATCGTGTGCCTGTTTTTCATTGGATTTTCCGGATTCAGCGATCAGAAGGGCGGAAGCCGGATGAGCTTTACCGGGGCGATCCGCCAGATGCGGTACCGCAGGGTATTCATCTTCATGCTGTTTTTGGTCGTCCCGATCTATATCGCGCCGATGTTCGTGGAATATACGTTCCCGCTGTTTGGCGATGAGATCGGATTTTCCAATTCGCTCGTGTCAGGCTGCCTGATGCTCAATTTCCTGATCATCGCTTACCTGACCGACCCGATTTCCGAGTGGGTCAATAAGTGGATCCGCCCGCGGAAGGCGATCGTGATCTACGTGCTGCTGCAGGCGGCAAGCATCGGGCAGTTCGTATTCTTCCGGACGGCGTGGTCGGCGATCCTGGCCCTGGTACTTACGAGCCTCTGGGACTGCTTCGGCATGGTGGTGATCGATTCGGTGCTGGACGATGTGGAAGGCACGACCGGGGAGCAGAATACCCTGCTTCAGATGATATTTGGGAAAGCTGGCGTGGTGGTCGGCCCGATCCTTGTGACGGCGAACTTGTCGCAGGGCGCGGCCGGGGCGACGGGAACGATCGTCCTGATCCTTTTGGCTGGCGTCGCGCTGTATCTGGCGTTAGACACTTTGACTGGAATAAAAGAGAAGACGAGGAAAGTGAAGGGGTGAGAGCATGAGAAAGAAAAAAGAGAGAAAATGGTGGCGGGCCGTCCTGCTGACCGCGGTGGCCGGAGCAGTCTTTTGCGCATCTGCCATAGGGATCCAGGCGGTGGAGTCCAAGCCCGCGCCGATCCGGATCGGATATGCCCAGTCGGATGAATATTCTTCTTATGCCCAGCAGCTTCTGGTCTTAGCGGAGCAGTTGGAGAAGGAAGGGAGCATCCGGGAGGGATTTTCCAAGAAGTACGAAGGTGTGGATTATGACAGCGAATTCCGCGCGGGAGATACCGTGGAGCTGTGGAAGGATATTTGCGCGAACAATGTGGAGGGCGCGACGTACCAGTTCGTCGAAGAGGCGTTTTCGGACATGGACCTGATGCCGGAGGACCAGTACGGCGAGATGGTGAACCGGGACGACGTGGATCTTACGCTTGTCATGGGGACGGCCCCCGGCACGTATTTCCGCGAAAATGAGAAAAAGAACCCCTATATGGTGCTGCTGGCGGCGGATCCGATCGCCTCCGGGATCGTCAAGAGCGAGACGGAGCGGTTTGACGACATTTCTTACGCGCTGGTGGACACGACCGCTTATCAGAGGCAGTTAGAGGCGGGATATCGGATGATCGGTTTTAAAAATTATGTCAACAAAAAAAGAGACGATTGTCTCTTTTTTGT
>CANQTH010000041.1 GCA_947626795.1 uncultured Lachnospiraceae bacterium | reverse complement strand
GTTGGACGAGATAAGCCGCGGGGCGCTCGGGAACTGGTTTTAAGGGAGCGTTTGCCGCAGAGTCCGTAAAGATGCGAAGGTCTGGCGGAAAGGGGATCCGCCGCCGCAAAAGGCGGCCTGGAATGGGCGGGTCCCGTAACAGAGAGCGCCGGGCCGTTATGAAAGATCAGGAGGGAATAGGATGATAAAGAAGAAAAATGGGTTTTTGACGTTCTGCTTTTCTCTGGTGCCGGGCGCCGGGGAAATGTATATGGGGTTCATGAAGCAGGGGATCAGCATCATGGCGGCGTTTTGGCTGCTGCTCGCCCTGACGACGTTTTTGGATATCGGGCCGCTGCTGTTTTTTATCCCGCTCTTGTGGTGCTATAGTTTTTTCAACGTCCACAACCTGCGCGGACTGCCGGACGAGGAATTTTATGCGCAGGAAGATGATTACGCCTTCCATCTGAGCCGCGTGCTGCCGATGGAGAAATGGGGGAAAGCGCAGAGCGGCGTCGTGGCCGGGATCCTGATCTTTGTCGGGGCCTGCCTGTTATGGAGCAACGCGCGGGGGTATCTGTATTGGATCCTGCCGGACGAGGCGGTATGGATTCTCTTAGACAGCGTGCCGCAGATCGTTTTCGGCGTCCTTTTGATCCTCTGCGGGATCTGTTTGATCCGGGGCAAGAAAAAGGAGCTGGACGGGCAGGAAAAGATGGAGGACGGGATGGAAAAGACCGAGGACGGGCAGGAAAAGACCGAGGACGGGCAGGAGAAGATGGAAGACGGGATGGAAAAGACCGGGGAAGGGCAGGGTGAGTGGAAATGAGGACGAGAAGAGTTGGGAGCATAACCTGCGGGCTTGCCATGGTATTTTTCGGGATCTTGTTCCTGGTCCATATGTTCTTTCCCGCGCTGTCGTTTCGGATGATCTTAAAGCTGTGGCCGCTGATCCTGATCCTGCTCGGCGGGGAGATGCTCGTGTCGAACGGGAAGGGGACGGAAGGCGGGGAAGCCCTGCGGTACGACAAGGGCGCGGTATGCCTGGTATTTTTGATGGCGTGCTTCGCGGCGGCCATGGGGATCCTCGAATATTGCATGGAGCATTGGCCGTGTGTCCTAAGATGAGAAAATGTATGCCGCGGATTTTTTCTCAATGCTATTGACAAATCGGGGATTTCTGCATAAACTATAGAAAGCGGCGAAATGCCATGCGGCATTTAACTTAGAGTGGAACCGAGGATGACTTCGTCTCTAATGATTTAGAGGCGGAGTTCTTGCTTTTCAGACATGGAAATTCATGCGCGCCACTCTTGGAAAGGAAGTTGTGGAATGGGGTTCTGGAAGCATATAAAAGAGGAATTTGAGGTCATCAAAGAACGCGACCCTTCGATCAAATCCCCGCTGGAAGTGCTGCTTTATCCCAGCTTTAAGGTGATGTTGAGTTATCGGAAGGCGCATAAGCAGTATCTGAAAGGCCATTATTTCCGGGCCAGGAGGATCTCGCAGAAAGCGGCGCGCAAGACCGGGATCGAGATCCATCCGGGTGCCGTGATCGGGAAAGGTTTTTTCATCGACCATGGGAGCGGCGTGATCATCGGGGAGACGACGGTCATCGGGGACAATGTGACGCTCTATCAGGGCGTGACGCTCGGCGGCACAGGCAAAGAGACGGGGAAGCGCCACCCGACGCTTTGCGACAATGTGATGGTGAGCGCGGGGGCCAAGGTCATCGGCTCTTTTACGATCGGGGAGAACAGCAAGGTGGGCGCGGGGAGCGTGGTGCTGGAAGAAGTCCCGCCGAACTGCACCGTGGTGGGCGTCCCGGGGCGGGTCGTGAAGCGGGACAATATAAAAGTCCCAAGGAGCGATATGGACCAGATCCATCTGCCGGACCCCGTCATGGAGGACATCACCGTGCTGAAGCATGAAAATTCCGCGCTCTGCAACCGCATCATCGACTTGGAGAACGAGGTGCGCTTGCTGCGCGCGAAGCAGGAGGAAGAGCTATGAAGGTATACAACACATTGAGCAGGAAAAAAGAAGAATTTGTCCCGTTAGAAGAGGGGAAAGTGAAGATGTATGTCTGCGGCCCGACGGTATATAACCTGATCCACATCGGGAACGCGAGGCCCATGATCGTCTTCGACACGGCGAGGCGGTACATGGAATACAAGGGGTACGAGGTGGAGTACGTCTCCAATTTTACGGATGTGGACGATAAGATCATCAAAAAGGCGATGGAGGAAGGCGTCTCGGCGCAGGAGATCTCCCAGCGGTACATCGCGGAATGCAAGAAGGACATGGAGGCCCTGAACGTCAAGCCTGCGACGGTGCATCCGCTGGCGACCGAGGAGATCGGCGGGATGCTGGACATGATCTCCGCCTTGATCGGGAAGGGCTACGCGTATCCCGCAAAAGACGGGACGGTCTATTTCCGCACGAGGAAATTCGAGGGGTATGGCAAGCTTTCCCACAAGAACCTGGACGACCTGCAGGCGGGGCACCGCGAGATCCAGGTGACGGGGGACGGGAAGGAGGATCCGCTGGATTTCGTGCTGTGGAAGCCGAAAAAGGAAGGCGAGCCTTACTGGGAGTCCCCGTGGTGCGACGGGAGGCCGGGCTGGCATATCGAATGCTCCGTCATGGCGAAAAAATACCTGGGCGAGGAGATCGACATCCATGCCGGGGGAGAGGATCTGATCTTCCCGCATCACGAGAACGAGATCGCGCAGAGCGAGGCGTGCAGCGGGAAGCCTTTCGCGCGGTACTGGCTGCACAACGGGTTTTTGAACATCGACAACAGGAAGATGTCAAAATCCGAGGGGAACTTTTTCACGGTCCGGGAGATCGGGGAAAAATACGACCTTCAGGTTCTGCGCTTTTTCATGCTGAGCGCCCATTACAGAAGCCCTCTGAATTTCAGCGGGGAGCTGATGGAGGCGGCGAAAAGCGGGCTTGAACGCATCGTGAACGGGGCGGACAGCTTAAGGAGCTTATCGTCCGGCGCAAACGCGGCGGCCATGTCGCCGCAGGAAGAAGAGATCTGGCGCGGGAGCGGCGCGTTCGTGGAAAAATTCGAGGCGGCGATGGACGACGACTTCAATACGGCGGACGGGATCGCGGCCGTGTTCGAGCTTGTGAAGTATGCGAACATCCATACGGGCGTCGCGTCCTCAAAAGAGCTGGCGGAAAAGCTCTACGGGCGGCTTGCAGAGCTTTGCGGCGTCCTTGGGATCTGCGTAGAGCGGAAAGAGGAGATCCTGGACGAGGAGATCGAGCGTCTGATCGCGGAACGCCAGGCGGCGCGGAAAGAGAAGAATTTTGCCCGCGCGGACGAGATCCGCGGCATATTATTGGAAAAGGGGATCCTTCTGGAGGACACAAGAGAAGGGGTAAAATGGAAAAAGGCATAAATGAGTATATTTTAGGAAAATTCGGCATGGAGCAGGCGGACGTCCGCACGTATTCCCCGCTGGTCCTGGCGTATATCGGGGACGCGATCTACGACCTGGTCATCCGCTCGATGATGGTTGGGAAGGGGAACGCCCATGTCAATGAGCTGCACCGCAGGACAAGCAGGCTGGTGAAGGCTCATGCGCAGGCGGAGATGGCGCATATCCTGATGGACAGCCTGACGGAGGAGGAGCAGGCCGTCTATCGGCGCGGCAGGAACGCGAACCCGCACACCATGGCGAAAAACGCGACGGTGTCCGATTACCGCCAGGCGACGGGGTTCGAGGCGCTGATGGGATATCTGTACCTGGAAGACCGGATGGACCGGATGATGGAATTGATCTTACAGGGGCTAGGGAAGCTGCGCGGGCAGGGCGAGGAAGCATGAGAGGAAGGAGAGGCAGATGCGTTACGAGGAGTTGACGATAGCGGGGAGGAACGCGGTATTGGAGGCGTTCCGCTCCGGGAAGACGGTGGATAAGCTGTTTGTGCTGGAGCATTGCCAGGACGGGCCTGTCAAGGCCATCCTGCAGGAGGCGAAAAAGCAGGACACCATTGTGAGCCATGTGGCGAAGGAGCGTTTGGACCAGATCGCCGGGACGAAAAAGCACCAGGGCGTGGCGGCTTACCTTGCGGCCTATGAATACGCCAGCGTGGAGGATATGCTGGCGGCCGCGGAGGCAAAAGGCGAGCAGCCGTTTTTGATCCTTTTGGACAGCCTGGAAGACCCTCATAACTTAGGCGCGGTCATCCGGACGGCGAACCTGGCGGGAGCGCATGGAGTCATTATCCCCAAGCGCCGCGCGGCGGGCCTTACGGCAGCCGTCGCGAAGGCTTCCGCGGGCGCGCTTAATTATACCCCGGTGGCGAAGGTGACGAACCTTTCCGCCACGATCAAGGAGCTGAAGGAGAAAGGGCTGTGGTTTGTCTGCGCCGACATGGACGGCACGCAGATGTACGACCTGGACTTGAAAGGCCCGATCGGGCTTGTCGTCGGCGGGGAAGGCGAAGGCGTCAGCCGTCTGGTAAAGGAAAACTGCGACCTGATCGCGTCGATCCCCATGGCGGGGGACATTGATTCCCTGAACGCGTCCGTGGCAACGGGCGTGCTGGCTTATGAGATCGTAAGGCAGAGGATGGGGCGCTAGGGCGCAGGAGGCTTTGCCGGAAAGGATCTTGTGCGCAGGGCGTCCGCAGCGGGCGGACGAGGCGCAGACGGAAAAGAGGCTTTGCCGGAAAGGGGAATTATGCGCGAAGGGTATCAGGATCAGACGGACGAGGCGCAGACGGAAAAGGGGCTTTGCCGGAAAGGGGAATTATGCGCGAAGGGTATCAGGATCAGACGGACGAGGCGCTGATCGAGAAATTGCGGGACGGGCAGCCGGACGTCATGGATTACATATTGGAGAAGTACAAGTACCTGGTGCGGAAACGCGCGAACGCCATGTTTTTAGTCGGAGGGGATACGGACGACTTGATCCAGGAGGGCATGATCGGGCTGTTCAAGGCGATCCGCGACTACCGTCCCGGGAAAGAGGCGTCGTTTTTCCGGTTCGCGGATCTTTGCGTTACCCGGCAGATCTACCATGCGGTGGAAGCGTCCCAGCGGAAGAAGCACCAGCCGCTCAACGGCTACGTCTCCCTGAACGCGGGAGATGGGAAAGAAGGGGCGGGCGCGTTTTTGGATCTTCGGGACAGGACAGAGGACAGCAACCCGGAGCAGCTTTTGATCAGCCGGGAAGAAGCCAGGGAAGCCAGCGAGCAGATGGAACGGGAGCTTAGCAAGATGGAACGGGAAGTGCTGCGCCTTTCCCTCTGGGGGATGGATTACCGCCAGATCGCGAAACGCCTGCACAAGGATCCGAAATCGATCGACAACGCGCTTCAGCGCATCCGCGGGAAGATGGCCCGCCGCCCGCGCGGGCAGTGAGCCAGGACAGGGACGCCGAGCGGCGCCGCCTGAATTTAGGGTCGAAAAAAAGCTGCTGACGGGAATCGAACCCGTGACCTCCGCACTACCAATGCGACGCTCTACCGACTGAGCCACAGCAGCATCCGTCAGGTGGGGATTTCCCCGCCGACTTGTCTAATATACTATATTCTAAATTTGTTGTCAATATCTTTTGGAAATTATTTTCCCGCCGCGAACTCATCGGAAAACCATTGCCAAATCAGGGAAAAGATGTTATAATCCACCTAACATAGCGAGAAAAGCGCGGATCATGTCGGCAAGGGGAAAGAGAGGGCAACTGTTCAGCGGGGGACTGTCGGGAGCAGTTCTTTTTTTGAGGATAGGAGGGCGGCAGATGGCTTTAAAAACTTTAAAGAGGAAACAGACGGTGAAAGGGAAAGTATCCGTCTTCGTTACGATATGCATCCTGATCATCATCCTGGTGTTCCAGGTTTGCAGCAGCGTTGTGGTGAACAATCTCCTGACGCAGGACAGCAAGGAGGAGCTTGGGGTCTATGCAGAGGAGAACGCCCGCACGATCAGCGAGTGGATGGAAAAGCAGGCGGACATCCTGACGACGATCAGGGACAGCCTCGTGTTCATGGGGGACACGGACCATGAGCGGATCATGGATTACCTGGAGCAGAACCTGGCGGAAAGCGAGGACGCTTTGATGTACTACACCTGCTTTGAGTACGACAAAAGCGTTTTGCCGGCGGACCATTCCACGCTGGACTTAGACCCGACGGAGAGGGGCTGGTGGAAGGAGGCGATGGCGGCCGGGCATCTGGTATATACGGATCCGTATGTGGATTTCGCGACCGGGCAGATGATCGTGAGCATAGCCACGCCCTGCAAGATCGGCGGGAAGCAGGCTGTCGTGCTGGCGGACATTACGATCGACCGCCTGGTTGAGATGGTGAATGGGATCAGCGACGACAACAGCACGCAGGCGTTTCTGCTGGCGTCCGACGGGAGCGTCCTGACGCACGCCAACGAGGCGTTCCTGCCCACGGAAGAGGGGAACACCGTGCTGGCGGACGAGGTGAATCTGGATCTGGAGTCCGAGGGGATCTCCAAATTCATGGATTACGACGGCAGCGAGAAATATGCGGCCGTCCGGACGGTAGAGGCCACGCAGTGGAAGATCGGCGTGACGCGGAAGACGCAGGTTATCCTGGAGCAGAGCGTCCGGGCGATGTCCGGGATCATTATCGTGAGCATGATCCTGATGCTGATCTCGGTCGTGCTGCTGTTCGCTCTGGTGCAGTCTTTGCTTAAACCCGTTTCCAACATCCAGGAGGCGGTCGTGCATATTTCCGAGGGCGATTTCAACGTCAAGGTAAAGCAGGATAAGCGGAAAGGCAGGGGCAGGGATGAGATCGGCATCCTGAAGGATGCGAGCGCGCGGCTGGTGGACACGCTGTTCCATATCGTCGGCGACGCCAACCACATTTTGGGCGGGATCGCGAAAGGGGACCTCACGGCGGAGGACATGGGGGATTACCCGGGCGATTTCAACGAGCTTTCCGGTTCTGTCAACGCGATCAAGTCCAACTTGAGCGGGCTGCTTTTAGAAGTGCAGGAGTCCGCGGCTGGCGTATTGGCGGGATCCGGCCAGTTGAAAGGGGCGGCGGACGCCCTTTCGGCGGGGACGATGGCGCAGTCGGATTCCATCCGGAAACTGGAGGACGACGTGGAGGAAGTCGTCCAGAAGATCCACAGCAATTCCGGTCACTGCGAGATGGTCGGCCAGAAGATCGAAAGGCTGAACGAGCTGATCGGCAGCGGGAACGACGAGATGACGGAGCTGTTCCATGTCATAGAGGCGATCGAGCAGATGTCGTCCGATATCCGTAAGGTCGTGGGGGCGATCGAATCCATCGCCTTCCAGACGAACGTGCTTGCCCTAAACGCTTCCGTGGAGGCGGCGCGGGCCGGGGAGAACGGCAAGGGATTCGCCGTCGTCGCGGAGGAAGTGAGGAACCTTGCCTCCAAGTGCGGCGAGGAATCCAAAAAGACGGCGGAACTGCTCGACACCTGCCTTGCCTATATCAGCAAGAGCAGGGAGTCGGCGGAAAAGACGTACCAGTTCCTTGGCGAGATCGTGGAGGATTCCAAGGATATTTCAGAGGCGTTCTGCGCCATCGCGGACGACACGGCGCGGCAGGCCGACAGCTCGGAGGGCATCCGGAGCGAGATCGTCACGATATCGGACGTCGTGCAGTCTAATATCGCGACGGCCCAGGAGACGGCGGCTTCGATCGAGACGCTCTCGATGCAGGCGGACAAGCTCGACGGGCTGGTGAAGCGGTTCAAAGTCGGGCGGAAAAGCCATTGCAAAAGGGGCAATGAAATGTTACAATAAATGGAAATGGGACGACAGGGGAAATTCTGCATAAAGATAAAGGAGGCATAACATGGGAACATTTATGGATAGGCTGCAGAAGCCGGGATACCGGACGCGGGAGCCGGAGATGGATCGGGAGCGGCGGTATCGGGCGCAGAAAGACGATTATCTGCTGCGGCAGATCGACGAGTTTAAGGAAAAGGCAAGACAGCTCCAGGAGATCATCGACGCGCGCCAGGACAGGACGGAAGAGCTTGAGGACGCCTTAGAGGAGCGGGAAGGCCGGGTGCGCCATTACCAGAATATGCTGGATGCGCGCCAGGTGGAGTCGGACCGGATTGCGGAGGAGATCTGCGACCAGATCGACGACATGATCGTCCGGGTGGACACGCAGCTCAAAGTCATGGACGAGACGATAGGCTGCGAGATCAATACGTTAAACGAGCGGATCTCCGAGCAGGTCAGCGAGTTCAACAACAATTCCAGGCAGGGGATGGAAGAGCTTGGGCAGACCATCCGGGGCATCCCGGAGCTGATCGAGGGCAATTCGAAGCAGGAATTGGAAGAGATCTGCCAGGAGCTGCGCGAGCTTGGGCAGGGCGTGCGCGAGCTTGGGCAGGGCGTGCGCGAGTTAGAGCAGAAGCTTGAGGAGTTCCCGGACGCTTTGGCGCAGGGGTCGCAGGAGCAGGCGGAGCGGCTGCAGGAGACGGTCGCGGGGCTTTCCGGGAGCTTAGAGGCCATCCGGGGCGAGATCGCGGACGCGCCGCAGGCGGATCAGTCCGAGCTGGCCGGCCAGTTATCAGAGATCGGAGAAGCGGTTGGGAAGCTCCCGGAGACGACGCGCAAGGAGATCTCGGATAAGCTTGACGGCGTGAAGACAGAGCTTAGCGAGAAGGTGCATAGCGAGAACGTGAAATGCTATCGGAATATCCAGGCGGCGATCGAGGAATTAGAGCAGCGGATCGAGACGATCGAGGCCGGGGCGGACAGCTCCAAGGGAATGCGGGGATATTTCCGCGCCATCGCCGTGCTTGCGGTGGCCAACCTGCTGGGGATCGCCGGGATCGCGACTTATCTGATCAGCTCGTTCTAGGGGATCAGGCGCGTCCTCGCGGAACGTCTGCCAGAGGGGATCCGCCCCTCGCCGAAGGCGGTCTGAAAGTAAGAGGATTCCGTAACAAGGAAGCCGAAGGCTGAACGGTTACGATAAAGGCGGGAGTTTTTTCCCATCCGATAAAAATAAGAGGGTATGCATGGAACAGGAAAAGAGCGTATGGGTGATCGGGCATAAGAACCCGGACACAGATTCGATCTGCGCGGCGATCGCCTATGCGGATCTGAAGAATAAGATCAGCGGGGACAGCTACGAGGCGAAGCGCGCAGGCCAGTTGAACGAAGAGAGCAAGTATGTCCTGGAATATTTTGGCGTCCCGTCCCCGGAGTATGTCGAGGACGTCGGCGCGCAGGTCAAGGACATCGCCATCCGCAGGACGAAGGGCATCAGCAGCCATGTCTCGCTGAAAAAGGCATGGGAGATGATGAAGGAGCAGAACGTGGTGACGCTTCCGATCACGAACCGGAACGGCCTTTTGGAAGGGCTGATCATCACGGGGGACATCGCGACTTCTTATATGGATGTGTATGACAACCGGATTTTAGCGAAGGCCCGGACGCAGTATAAGAATATCGCGGAGACGCTGGAAGGGGAAGTCCTGGTCGGGAACGCCCACGGGCATTTTGTGAATGGGAAGGTGGCGGCGGCCACGGAAAGCCCCGAGGTCATGGAAGAATATATCGAGGACGACGACCTTGTGATCTTAGGCAACCGTTATGAAGTCCAGCTTTGCGCGATCGAGATGAACGCGAGCTGCATCATCGTCTGTTCCGGCGCGAAGGTGTCCAGGACGATCCAGAAGCTGGCGGAAGAGAGGGGCTGCGTGATCATCACGACGCCTTACGACACGTATACGGTGGCGAGGCTGGTGAACCAGAGCATGCCGGTGAAGCAGTTCATGCGCCGGGAGAGCCTGGTCACGTTTGAGACGGAGGAATATGTGGACGACGTGCGGGAAGTCATGTCGAAGGAACGCCACCGTGATTTCCCGGTCCTGGAGGAAGACGGGACGTATGTGGGGATGATCTCCCGCAGGAATTTGCTGAACATGAACCGGAAGCGGGTGATCCTGGTGGATCACAATGAGAAGAGCCAGGCCGTGGGCGGGATCGACGAGGCGGAGATCTTAGAGATCATCGACCATCACAGGCTTGGGAGCCTGGAGACGATCTCCCCGGTATTTTTCCGCAACCAGCCGTTAGGCTGCACGTCCACGATCATTTACCAGATGTATCTGGAAAACGGCGTGGAGATCCCGCGGCAGATCGCGGGATTGTTGTGTTCCGCGATCCTTTCGGACACGCTGATGTTCCGCTCCCCGACTTGTACGGAGACGGACCGCCGTTCCGCGGAGGCCCTGGCGCAGATCGCGGAGATCCGCATCGAGGACCATGCACGGCGGATGTTCCGGGCGGGCAGTAATTTCAAGTCGAAATCGGCGGAAGAGATCCTGTACCAGGATTTCAAGTCGTTCCATACGGAAGGGAAGGATTTTGCCGTCGCCCAGCTTAGCTCCATGGACGAAGAGGAGTTAGAAGAGGTGAAGGAAAAGCTGCTGCCGTACATCGCGCAGGTGCAGCAAGAGCGGAAGCTCGACATGATCTATGTGATGCTTACGAATATCTTAGAAGAGGATACGGAGCTTATTTTTGTCGGGGAATCCGCAAAAGAGCTTGCGGCGGAGGCATTCCACGGGCATGCCGTGGACAGGGGGGATAATCTTTGGCTGGAGGGCGTAGTGTCCCGGAAGAAGCAGTTGATCCCGGCGTTGATGCTGACGCTGCAGGAAAAGTCCGGATCCGCCCAATAGCCCTTGCAGGGGATAAAGAAAAGGAAGTGATTGGAATGGAAATGTCATCATTGTTTGAGAACCTCAGATTATGTCCCATTTGCCATACGACCTTGCCAGAGAATTACGAAGGCGAATTATGCCCGACCTGCGAGGAGAATCAGTTGTTCAGCAGGGTGAAGGATTTTATCCGCGCCAACGACGTGAACGAGTATGACGTGGCAAGGGAGTTCAATATCTCGCGCGCCAAAGTGAAGCGGTGGATCGCGGAAGGGCGGATCGAATATAAGGAACGCGATAAGGCGATCATCAGCGCGCGGTGTACCAAATGCGGAGAGCCGATCGCGTTTGGGAATCTCTGTCAGAAGTGTTATCGTGAGAAGTTCCAGGCGAGGACGGGATACGCCCCGGCTGAGAAGAAAGAGTCTTCGGAAGAGAGCCGGATGCGCTTCTTAGAGGATGATTCTTCATTCCGGGAGAAAATGAAGCAGCCATAAGGCTATTGCAGGAGCAGGTCCATCAGGCAGGCGTAGACGTCTTCCTGACGGGCTTTCCAGTTGGCGCAGACGGCCTCCGCCTGTTCGGCGGAACGGACCGTGAGCGTTAAGTCAAGAAACGTCCGTTCCCGTTCCTTGAGCTGGCAGCGGACGGCGTAGTCTTGGGCCGTCGTCTTATCATAATCTGCAATTACGGAGATCTCCTTCCGTAATTGCATTTTATTTTCTTCAAAATAAGTACGGATGTCGGATTTGATGGCAGGGGAGATCTTGTCCGGGAAATAAGAGAGCGTCTGCCTGCCTTCCTCCGTGATGTAATAGCGCGTGCGGCTGCGGTCGGACTCCATTCGGATCAGCCCGGCTTCAAGCAGCTCGCTGAGCGTCTGCTGTACGGTGAAGTACGACGTGTAGTCTTTCCCCTGCATGAAATTCGTGATCTGGGTGTTCGACAGTGGGAAATCCACACGATCCAGCATATAAAGCACGATCAATTTGTATTGCGTCAATGCGTCCGCCATTTGAGTCACACTCCCCCTTGATCCGTCACAGTTCCGCCTTCCGGTTTCCATGTTACGGAATCCGTCCATTTTAAATCGCCGTTACCTTAATCCTCATTTGGGATGTGCGCCTTGGCGGCCTGCTCCGCCAAGGTGAAGATGGATATCGCCGTTGCCTTAATCTTAATCCTCATTTGGGATGTGCGCCTTGACCGCCTGGCTTACGGCCTGCGCGATCCTTGGGTCGAACGGCTCCGGCAGGATGAAGTCCTCGCAAAGCTGCTCTTTCGGGACAAGCCCCGCGATGGCCTTCGCCGCCGCCAGCTTCATCTCTTCCGTGATGCGGGAGGCGCGCCCTTCCAACGCCCCTTTGAAGATGCCGGGGAACGCGATGACGTTGTTGACCTGGTTCGGGAAATCGCTGCGGCCCGTTCCGACGACCCGCGCCCCGGCCGCCTTGGCGACGTCCGGCATGATCTCAGGGATCGGGTTCGCCATCGCGAACAGGATCGCGTCGTGGTTCATGGAAGCGGCCATTTCCGCCGTGACGGTGTTGGGGCCGGAGACGCCGATGAAGATGTCGGCCCCTTTCAGCGCGTCCGCAAGGGAGCCGGACAGGTTCCTGGGGTTCGTGTCCGCGGCTATTTTTTGCTGCGCGCTGTTTAAAGCGGGGTCGCCCTTCGCGAGGATGCCGCGCCGATTGCACAAGACGATGTCCGTAAAGCCGTAGGAGAGCAGAAGGCGCGCGATCGCGATGCCGGCCGACCCTGCGCCGTTTATCGCGACGCGGCAGGCTTCTTTTTCCTTCCCGACGACTTGAAGGGCGTTGATGGTCCCGGCAAGCACGACGATGGCCGTCCCATGCTGGTCGTCATGGAAGACGGGGATGGGGAGCGCGTCGTTCAGCCGCTGCTCGATCTCAAAGCAGCGGGGGGCCGAGATGTCCTCTAAGTTGATGCCGCCGAACGCGGGAGCGAGGTAGGTGACGGCCTTGACGATCTCATCCGTGTCCTGCGTATCCAGGCAGATCGGCACGGCGTTGACGCCGCCGAATTCTTTGAACAGGACGCACTTGCCCTCCATGACGGGCATTGCGGCATACGGGCCGATGTTCCCTAAGCCCAGCACGGCACTCCCGTCGGAGACGACGGCGATGGTGTTCGCCTTCATCGTGTAGACGTAGGCGTCCTCCGGATCTTTGGCGATCTTCCGGCACGGCTCGGCCACGCCGGGCGTGTAGGCGATGGCGAGGTCTTCCCGCGTCTTTACCGGGGCCTTCGGCGTCGTCTCCAGCTTGCCGTTCCATTCTTTATGTAGAAAAAGCGCTTTTTCGTCGATTGTCATATATCCCAGCTCCTTTTTGATAAATTCTATCTGTTAGCATATCATGAAAAAAAAAACAAATCAAGAAAAAAGGACTTCCTATTTGAAAAAAGATAGTGTATAATGGAACACATTAAGCATGCGTTTCGTATCTGATCTGGATCAAAGTCAATGTCTGGTCTGACAGGATTCCCAAGAATAGCGGCAAAAGGAGAGGAATATGAGAGAAAAATATGAGAGCTTATCAGTAACAGTGTTGAGGGATGTGGCGAAAACAAGGGGATTGAAGAATCTTTCGGGATTGAAGAAAAAAGAATTGGTGGAGCTGATGCTTAAAGAGGACGAGAAGGAAAAGGCTGCCAATGAAAAGAAACCAGAAAGAACAGAAGAGAAGCAGGGCCAGGCGGAGGCAAAGGGCAGGCGCGTCGTGACGGCGGACGGGATCGAGATCGACAACCCGGAGCTGGACAGCGGCATCAGCGCGAACGGGATCCTGGAGGTCATGCCGGACGGATACGGGTTCATCCGCTGTGAGAATTACCTTCCGGGGGACCAGGACGTCTACGTGTCCCCGTCCCAGATCCGGAAGTTCCGCTTAAAGACGGGGGACATTATCTTAGGGAATACCAGGATCCGGACCCAGCAGGAGAAGTTCAGCGCGCTTCTGTATATCAGGAGCATCAACGGATACCATCCGTCGGAGATCTTAAAGCGTCCGAATTTCGAGGACTTGACGCCAATCTTCCCCAATGAGAGGATACGGCTTGAGACAGATAAGTCGGCCATCGCGATGCGGATCATGGACGTGGTGTCCCCGATCGGGAAGGGGCAGCGCGGCATGATCGTCTCGCCGCCGAAGGCCGGGAAGACCACGCTGCTCAAGCAGGTGGCGAAGGCGGTCAGCCGGAAGAACCCGGAGATGCACCTGATCATCCTTCTGATCGACGAGCGGCCGGAGGAAGTGACGGACATCAAGGAAGCGATCGAGGGGAAGAACGTGGAAGTGATCTACTCGACCTTCGACGAGCTTCCGGAACACCACAAGCGCGTGTCGGAAATGGTGATCGAGCGCGCAAGGCGCTTAGTGGAGCATAAGAAGGACGTCATGATCCTGCTCGACAGCATCACGCGCCTGGCGCGGGCCTATAACCTGATCGTGCCGCCGAGCGGGCGCACGCTTTCCGGCGGCCTTGACCCCGCGGCGCTGCATATGCCCAAGCGGTTTTTCGGGGCGGCGCGCAATATCCGGGAAGGCGGCAGCATCACGATCCTCGCGACGGCGCTCGTGGATACCGGGAGCCGCATGGACGACGTGGTATACGAGGAGTTCAAGGGGACGGGCAACATGGAGCTGATCTTAGACCGGAAGCTGTCTGAGCGGCGGGTGTTCCCGGCCGTGGATATCGTGAAGTCCGGCACCAGGCGGGAGGACCTGCTCTTAAACCGGGAGGAGCGGGAGGCCGTGGAGGTCATGCGCCGCGCGATCAACGGCATGAAGGCGGACGAGGCGGTGGAGAGCATACTGAACCTGTTCGTGCGCACGGGCAGCAACCGGGAGTTCTGCCAGATGGTGAAAAATACGAGGCTTGTATAAAAAATTGGGATGTTTTTTAAATTTAGAACTTGCATATAGTGAAAAACTATGGTACAATCTCCTAGATGTTGCGTAAGGAACAGAAAATTAATAAGGTTTAACCATAGAATGAAGAGGTGAGATCATGAAAGAGGGAATCCATCCGGATTATTACGAGGCAACCGTGACCTGCAACTGTGGGAACACATTTGTCACAGGTTCCACGAAACAAGACATCCACGTTGAGATCTGTTCAAAATGCCATCCGTTTTATACCGGGCAGCAGAAGTCAGCCCAGGCCCGTGGACGTATTGACAAGTTCAATAAGAAATACGGCATTAACAATCAGTAAGGGACGATGGATGGAAAATCTGCCATGTCGGTTTTTTAGAACAATGCAGGCAAAAAGAGGATGTCTAGGGAGGCATCCTCTCTTTTGAGTTATAAGGCTCCGTTTGCGGAAGGCCGGGCAGGGGCCGCGCTGCGGCGGGGCGGGAGGCCTTTTGCGGGCGTTGGCGGATGTTTTGGGAGGTGGGAAGGTTGGCGTATTCTGGGATTGGCGGGCAGGCCGTTATGGAAGGCGTCATGATGCGGAACAAGGACGTCTATGCGGTGGCGGTGCGCAGGCCGGATCATGAGATCGTGGTGGAAAAGCGGGAGTTTCGCGGAATTCTCCCTCATTTTGCGGCGCGCGACCTTATTTTCGTGCGGGGCGTGATCAGCCTGGTTGAGTCGCTGATGCTCGGGATGTCCGCGCTTACGTTTTCCGCTTCTTTTTTTGAGGAGGAGGGGGAGGAGGAAAAGCGGCAGGATGAAAGATCGGAAAAAGCGGAGATGGGGCTGATCTTATGTTTGTCGGTCGTCCTTGCGCTGGCGGTCTTTGTCGCGCTGCCGTTTTTCGCTTCCCAGCTTTTTCGGAAGGTTCTCGCCTCGGAGACGGCCGTGATCCTGTTGGAAGGCCTCATACGGATCGGGATCTTCATCGGCTACATCCTGCTCATTTCCAGGATGGAAGACATCAAGCGCGTGTTTATGTACCATGGGGCGGAGCATAAATGCATCAATTGCGTGGAGCATGGCTTAGACCTTACGGTGGAGAATGTGAAGAAAAGCTCCAGGGAACATAAGCGGTGCGGGACGAGCTTTTTGTTTTTTGTGATCCTCGTCACGATTGTGGCCACGATGTTTATCCGGGTGGATTCCGGGCTTTTGAAGCTTACGCTGCGGATCGCCATCGTACCCGTCGTGGCGGGAGTCTCGTTTGAGCTGATCCGGCTGGCGGGCAGGACGGACAACGCGCTCGTGGGCCTTTTGGGCAAGCCGGGCCTCTGGCTGCAGAGATTGACGACGAAAGAGCCGGATGAGGAAATGATCGCGGTGGGGATCGCCTCGGTGGAGGCAGTGTTTGATTGGAAGGAATTTGTGGCAAAAGTCCGGGAGAAAGAAAAAGATGACATTTGAGGATGCGTTGCGATATGGGAAGCGGACGCTGAAAGGCGCCGACGTCCCCGATTTCAGGCTGGACGCCTGGTATCTCATGGAATATGCCTGCAAGATAGACAGGAGCTATTATTACCTCCATGCGCAGGAGGATATGGCGGAGACGGCGTTCCAGGAATACGGGCTGCTGTTGAAGAAACGGTGCGAACGCGTGCCGCTGCAGTACATTACCGGGAGCCAGGAGTTCATGGGGCTGGAATTTAAGGTAAATTCCCATGTGCTGATCCCGAGGCAGGATACGGAGACGCTCGTGGAGGAGGCGTTGAAGGTCTTGGAGCCCGGCATGGAGATCCTGGACTTATGCACGGGATCCGGCTGCATCATCATCAGCCTGATGCGGCACGCCGGGAAGGAGATCTTCGGGACGGCGAGCGATATCTCGAAAAAGGCCGTCCTGCTCGCGAAGGAGAACGCGAAGAAGAACCAGGTGGAGGTGAACCTGGTGCGGAGCGATCTGTTCCAGAACCTGGAGGGGAAGTACGACATGATCGTCTCCAACCCGCCTTACGTCCCAACCGGGGCGATCGGGACGCTGATGCCGGAGGTAAAGGATTTTGAGCCGAGGGAGGCGCTGGACGGGAAGGAAGACGGGATGTATTTTTACCGGGAGATCGTACATAAGGGGCGGGATTTCTTGAAATCCAACGGCTACCTGTATTTTGAAGTCGGGCATGACCAGGGGAGGCGCGTCGCCTTCCTGATGGAGGAGAACGGGTTCCGCAACGTGAAGGTGGTAAAAGACCTGGCGGGGAATGGAAGGGTAGTCTGCGGCAACCTGCCGTCCGTCCGATAGCATGCGCCGCATGAGGAAAGGAAGAGAGAGATGTTTGACAAGTTAGAGGATATCCTGCTCCGGTTTGAGGAGATCATGAACCAGCTAAGCGAGCCTGACGTGGCCGGGGACACGGCCCGTTTCCGCAAGCTGATGAAGGAGCAGAGCGACCTGGCCCCGGTCGTGGAGTCGTATAAGGAATACAAGCAGGCCAAACAGGGGATCGAGGATTCCCTCGCCATATTGGAAGAGGAAAGCGACGAGGAGATGCGCGAACTGGCGAAAGAGGAGCTTGGCAGCTTGAAGGCGAGGGTGGAGGAGCTGGAGGAGCGGCTGAAGATCCTCCTCCTGCCCAAGGACCCGAGCGACGACAAGAACGTGATCGTCGAGATCCGCGCCGGGGCGGGCGGGGACGAGGCCGCGCTTTTCGCGGCGGAGATCTACCGTATGTACGTGCATTATGCGGAAAGCAGGCGTTGGCGCGTGGAGACGCTGGAGTGCGAGGAGATCGGCATCGGCGGGATGAAGAATGTGACGTTCATGGTCACGGGGCAGGGCGCGTATTCCGTTTTGAAGTATGAGTCGGGCGTGCATCGGGTGCAGCGGGTGCCGGAGACGGAGTCCGGCGGGCGCATCCATACGTCCACGGTCACGGTCGCGGTCATGCCGGAAGCGGAGGATGTGGACGTCGTGATCGACGAGAAGGACATCCGCATTGACGTCATGCGTGCGTCCGGGAACGGCGGGCAGTGCGTCAACACGACGGATTCCGCCGTGCGGCTGACCCATTATCCCACTGGGATCGTCATTTACAGCCAGACGGAGAAGTCGCAGCTCCAGAACAAGGAAAAAGCGTTCGCGCTGCTCCGCACGAAGCTCTATGACCTGGAACTCCAGAAGCAGCACGATGCGGAGGCGGAGGCGCGCCGAAGCCAGATCGGGACGGGGGACCGCTCTGAGAAGATCCGGACGTATAATTTCCCGCAGGGGCGCGTGACGGACCACAGGATCAACCTGACGCTTTACAAGTTGGATAAGGTAATGGATGGGGACATCCAGGAGATCATCGACGCGTGCATAGCCGCGGACCAGGCGATGCGGCTAAGCCATTTGGACGAGGAGGGCTAGACGTTTGGATGAAGAAGGAAAACAGGGGCATCATTTTTGAGATCGTGTTCATTGGCGCGTTGGCGCTGTTTATCATCGCGTCCTTCCTTACCTTCGCGAAGGACAACAACAAGCGGATCCTGGAGCAGAACGACAGGTTCATTGAAGCGGCCGCCAGGCAGTCCGCCAGGCGGATCGACGACCTGGTAGACGTTTCCCAGAGGAACATCGAGATGATGGCGCATCTCTACGGTTCCGTGATGGAGGAGCCGGAGGTGAGCGCGGAATTGCTGGGCGACATGACGGAACGCTCCTCGTTTGATTACGTGGAGTTCATCTCGGCGGACGGGATGGACCTGACGGCGGACGGGCGGACGGCGGATCTGTCCGACCGGGAATATTTCCAGCTTGGGATGCAGGGAAAGACCGGGAAATGCGTCGTTTATAATTCCAGGATCACGAACGAGACGCTGCTGATCTTTTACACGCCGTTTTATTATGAGGACGAGATCATCGGCGTGCTGAGCGGAATCCTGCGGGGCGACCGGGTGTACGGGCTGCTGACCGCCGAGTATTTTGGCGTGCAGGGGAGCAGCTACCTGTTAGAGCGCGACGGGAACGTGATCCTCTATTCCGGGACCGGGGAGTGGTCGGAAAATCTTTTGAAGAAGCTCAAGCAGCAGAACAAGATCGACGACAGCGGCTGGAAGAAGCTGGAAAGGGCTTTCCGCGATGGGAGCGCCATGAGCTTCAATTACAAGGGGACGAGCGGAGAGGGAAGCGCTTACGTGACGCCTTTGGAGGACGGGGAATGGCTGCTCGTGCAGAGCTTTCCGTCGCAGCTGACGAAGACGATGACGGAGAAGGCCAATTCCGCCGGGATCTTGCTGGAAACCAAGCTGGCGGCCGCCTTTTTTGCGTACATCGCGTATTTGTTTTTGAAAAACTGGCTGCAGAAGCGGCAGTTGATCGTGGAAAAGCAGGAGGTGTCCCGGATCGTGGACGTCGTGCCGCAGCTTTTTGCCCGTTTCGCTATCGTAGATTTCAAGAACGATACATATGAATATATGGACAGGAGAAAAGGGGGCGCACTGGAGCGGGGGAGGTATACGGATCTGGCCCGAGACATGAGCAGGCAGTATGTCGAAGGGGACGAGGGCGGCCAGGACATGGGAAACTTGATCCGAAAGGAAAGCGTGTGGGACAATTTAAAGGAGGACGTGCCTTACCTGCAGTATGAGTACCAGATCAACCTGGGCGACTTACGCTGGGAGAATATGTCCATTTTGTGCCTGCAGCGGGAGGATGGGAATCCCATCAAGGTCCTGTTCGCGATCCAGGACGTCACGGCCATCAAGGAGCAGGAGCAGGAGATCCGGCTCGCGTTAAAGAGCGCGTCGGAGGCCGCTGAGGCCGCCAACCACGCAAAATCGGAATTTTTGGCGCGGATGTCCCACGACATACGCACGCCGATGAACGCCATCATGGGAATGACGGCCGTGGCGGCCATGCATTTGGACGACAGGGAACGGCTGTCGGACTGCCTGGACAAGATCACGGTCTCCAGCCGCCACCTTTTGGCGCTGATCAACGACGTGCTTGATATGTCCAAGATCGAGAGCGGCAAGGTGACGCTGGCGGAAGAGCCGTTTGGCATCGCGGATCTGGTGGACAGCGTCGTCACGATCATCCGCGCGCAGGTGAACGGCAAGCGCCAGGAGCTGGAAGTGCGGATCTCGGATATCGTCCATGAGGACGTGATCGGGGATACGCTGCGGCTCCGCCAGATCTTTGTGAATATCCTGGGGAACGCGGTGAAGTTCACTCCGGAGAAGGGGAAGATCTCCTTTTCCATCCGGGAGCTTGAGCCGCGCGTCCGGGGCAAGGCGTGTTACGAGTTCGTCTGCGAAGATACCGGGATGGGGATGGACGAGGAATACATCAAGACGATCTTCGCGCCTTTTAGCCGCGCCCAAAATTCCGTCAAGCAGAACATCGAAGGCACGGGGCTTGGGATGTCGATCACATATAACATCGTGCGCATGATGGAAGGGGACATTAAGGTAGAGAGCAGATTAGGGGAAGGCTCGCGGTTCACCGTCCAGGTGCAGCTAAAGCTGCAGGAGCCTGGCGCGGAGGACGCGCAGGACCTGGCGGGCCTTCGCATCCTGGTCGCGGATGATTCCAAAGAAGCCTGCGTCAGTGCCTGCGGCATCCTGGAAAATATCGGGATGTCGGCGGAATGGGCGTTAAGCGGGGACGAGGCCGTGCGGCGCGTATTGGAGGCGCGCTCCGCCGGGAAGGGCTTCGACGCGGTGATCCTGGATTGGAAGATGCCGGGCAGGGACGGCGTCCAGACGGCGCGCGGGATCCGGGACGAGGCGGGGGACGAAGTCCCGATCGTCATCCTGTCCGCCTATGATTGGACGGAGATCGAGGAAGAGGCGAAGGAAGCGGGCGTCCGGGCGTTCGTCGAGAAGCCGCTGTTCCGTTCCAGGCTTGTCTATGTGCTCCGGTCCGCGCTGGGGCATGGCGCGCCAGGCGGGGCCGTAGAGACGGAAGAGGCCGGGACAGGCAGGCATCAGGGGCGGCGCGTGCTTCTGGTGGAGGATATCGAGGTGAACCGGGAGATCGGATATGAGCTGCTAAGCGCGGCCGGGCTTTTTGTGGATCTGGCGGTAGACGGGAAGGATGCGCTGGAAAAGGTGAGACAGTCTCCCCCGAGCTATTATGGGCTGGTATTCATGGACGTCCAGATGCCTGTGATGAACGGGTACGAGGCGACGCGCAGCATCCGTGGCCTGGATCGGGAGGACGTGAAGAAGCTCCCGATCATCGCAATGACGGCGAACGCCTTCCGGGACGACGTCAAGGACGCCATGGACGCCGGGATGAGCGACCATATGACAAAGCCGATCGAGATGGCGAAGATCCTGGAAATGCTGGATAAGTGGCTGTAGGATAGGACTGGGCGGAACTGTTATAAGAAAACAGACGAAGGAAAGGGCTGCCGCAAAGCGGATGAGCGATATCATCTATGGAAGCGGCGGCTCTTTTTTTGCGCCAGGAAAGAGTTTTTTGGAAATCTTGCCTGGAAAAGCGCGCCTGAAAAATAATAATTATAAAGAAATTATAAATTCTCAAAATCCTATTGACAAGGAAAAACGTTCGTGCTATTTTAATACATAGATGTTAGCACTCTTACAAGTTGAGTGCTAACAGAACGCCTGGGCCATCTGTTGGGATAGGAGGGAGTAAGATGCAGGAGTTGGATGAGAGAAAGCGAAAAATCTTAAACGCGATCATCCGCAATTACCTGGATACGGGTGAGCCGGTAGGCTCTCGGACGATCTCGAAGTATTCAGACCTGAACTTAAGTTCCGCGACGATCCGCAACGAGATGTCGGACCTGGAGGAATTGGGCTATATCTTGCAGCCGCATACTTCGGCGGGCCGGATCCCCTCAGACAAAGGCTACCGTTTTTACGTAGACAACCTGATGCAGGAGAAGAGCCAGGAAGTGTCCCAGATGAAGGAATTCATGATCGAGCATACGGAACGGATGGAACGGGTGCTCAAGCAGATGGCGAAGCTTCTTGCGAACAACACGAATTATACGGCCATGATCACGGCGCCTTCGTACCATCATAATAAGGTAAAGTTCCTGCAGCTTTCCCAGATGGATGAAGAGCAGCTTTTGGCCGTCATCGTATTGGAGGGCAACCTGGTCAAGAATAAGATGATCCGCACGCGGGAAGCATTAGACAGTGAGAAGCTGCTGAAGCTGAACATTTTGCTGAATACCAGCTTGAACGGGCTTTCCGTGGAGGAGATCAACTTAGGCACGATCGCGAAGCTCAAGGAGCAGGCGGGCATCCACAGCGATATCGTGGGGGACGTCCTGGACGCTCTGGCGGAGGCCATCCAGGAGGACGAGGAGCTTGAGGTTTACACGAGCGGGACGACGAATATCCTGAAGTATCCGGAATTGCGGGATTCGGAGAAAGCGAGCGAGCTGCTCAACGCCTTCGAGGAAAAGCAGCAGCTTTTAAGCCTTGTGAACGACACGCTGTCCGGAGGCGGGGAGACGGGGATACAGGTCTATATCGGCGAGGAATCGCCGATCCGCAACATGAGGGACTGCAGCGTGGTGACGGCGACGTACCAGTTAGGCGAGGGGATGCAGGGGACGATCGGCATCATCGGGCCGAAGCGGATGGATTATGAGAATGTGGTTGACAATTTGAAGACATTGAAGCGGAATCTGGATAAGATTTTTAAAAAACAAACGTAGGGAGGGGAGCGCATGAAAGAAGAGAAAGCAGGCGGCGGGGCGGCTGAAGCTGAGCAGCCGGTCCAAGGCCGGGAGACGGGAGAAGAAGAGATGGAAACAGAAGAGATGGAAGCGGAAGATAAGGAGCTGGAAAACAGCGCGTCGGAAGAAGCCGCGCCGGAAGGCCTGGAAGCGGAAGGCGCAGAAGAGGCGCAGGAAGCGGGCGGGCAGGAAGAAGGCTTAGGCCAGGACGGGACGGAAGGCCGGGAGGAAGCCGCGCCGGAAGGAGAAGGCCAGGAGGAAGACGAGGAAGAAGCCGCGCCGGAAGGAGAAGGCCAGGAAGGCAATCCAAAAGGCGAAGGAAAGAAGGGCTTCTTTAAGAAGAAGGAAAAGAAGAACAAGCAGGAGGAGAAGATCGCGGAGCTGACCGACCGGGTGCAGCGGCAGATGGCGGAATTTGATAATTTCCGCAAGCGGACGGAGAAGGAAAAGGCCCAGATGTTCGAGGTAGGAGCCAAGAGCGTCATTGAGAAGATCCTTCCTGTGGTCGATAATTTTGAGCGGGGACTGGCGGCAGTCCCGGAAGACGCGAAGGACGATCCGTTCGTGCAGGGGATGGATAAGATCTACAAGCAGCTTTTGACGGAGCTGGAGAACCTGGAAGTGAAGCCGATCGAGGCCGTTGGGGAAGAGTTCAATCCGGAGTTCCACAACGCGGTGATGCAGGTGGAGAGCGAGGAGTTTGAGTCCGGCGTCGTGGCGCAGGAGCTGCAGAAAGGCTATCTGTACCGGGACAGCGTCGTGCGGCACAGCATGGTGGCGGTCGCGCAGTAGCGGTCGCGCATCTTACGTAGCATATAAGGAAATGATGAATGGTTCAGCGTTTCCTTAGAAATATTTCATATATGGAATAGGAGGACATGGTTATGAGCAAGATTATTGGGATTGACTTAGGGACAACAAATAGTTGCGTGGCAGTTATGGAAGGCGGCAAGCCGGTCGTGATCGCCAATACGGAAGGCGCGAGGACGACACCGTCCGTCGTCGCGTTTACAAAAACGGGCGAGCGCTTAGTCGGGGAGCCGGCGAAACGCCAGGCGGTGACAAATGCGGAGAAGACGGTTTCTTCCATTAAAAGGGAGATGGGGACGGATCACAAGCGCACGATCGACGACAAGAAATACTCCCCGCAGGAGATTTCGGCGATGATCCTTCAAAAATTAAAGGCGGACGCGGAGAATTACCTGGGAGAAAAGGTGACGGAAGCGGTCATTACCGTCCCGGCGTATTTCAACGACGCGCAGCGTCAGGCGACAAAGGACGCGGGGAAGATCGCTGGGCTTGACGTAAAGCGTATCATCAACGAGCCGACGGCCGCTGCGCTGGCATATGGCCTGGATAATGAGAAAGAGCAGAAGATCATGGTATACGACCTGGGCGGCGGCACGTTCGACGTCTCCATCATTGAGATCGGGGAGGGCGTCATCGAGGTATTGTCCACTTCCGGCGACAACCGCCTGGGCGGTGACGATTTCGACCAGAAGATCACGGATTATATGCTGTCCGAGTTTAAGCGGACGGAAGGCATCGACCTCTCCGGCGACAAGATGGCGCTCCAGAGGCTGAAGGAAGCGGCGGAAAAGGCCAAGAAGGAATTGTCTTCCGCGACGACGACGAACATCAACCTTCCGTTCATCACGGCGACGGCGGAAGGGCCGAAGCATTTCGACATGAACCTGACAAGGGCGAAATTCGATGAATTGACGCACGATCTGGTAGAGCGGACGACCGTTCCGGTGCAGAACGCGCTGAAGGACGCGGGCCTGACCTCTTCCGACTTGGGCCAGGTCCTGTTGGTAGGCGGCTCGACGCGCGTTCCGGCCGTGCAGGAGAAAGTAAGGCAGTTGACCGGGAAAGAGCCGAGCAAGTCCTTGAACCCGGACGAGTGCGTGGCGCTCGGCGCTTCCATCCAGGGCGGCAAGCTGGCCGGGGACGCGGGCGCAGGGGATATCCTGCTCTTAGACGTGACCCCGCTGTCCTTATCCATTGAGACGATGGGCGGCATCGCGACAAGGCTGATCGAGAGGAACACGACGATCCCGACGAAGAAGAGCCAGATCTTCTCGACGGCGGCGGACAACCAGACGGCAGTTGACATCAACGTCGTACAGGGCGAGCGCCAGTTCGTGCGCGACAACAAGTCGTTAGGGCAGTTCCGTCTCGATGGGATCCCGCCTGCAAGGCGCGGCGTTCCGCAGATCGAAGTCACGTTTGATATTGACGCGAACGGCATCGTGAACGTGTCCGCGAAAGACTTGGGGACCGGGAAAGAGCAGCATATCACGATCACGGCAGGCTCCAATATGTCCGATGAGGACATTGAGAAGGCCGTGAAAGAGGCGAAGGAATTTGAGGCGCAGGACAAGAAGCGCAAGGAAGCGATCGATACCAGGAACGACGCGGATTCCTTCGTATTCCAGACGGAGAAGGCGTTAGAAGAGGTCGGCGGCAGCATTGACGCGAGCGACAAGGCGGCGGTAGAGGCTGATTTAAACGCGTTGAAATCTCTGGTGGAAGCGCATCAGAACGCGGAAGAGATGACGGACGACCAGGTGGGCGAGATGAAGGCGGCGAAAGAGAAGCTGATGGAGAGCGCGCAGAAGGTGTTCGCGAAGATGTATGAGAATGCGCAGGCGGCGCAGGGCGCGCAGGGCCAGCAGGGCGCGGGCCCGGATATGGGAGGCGCGGCTTACAGCAGCGCGGACGACGACGTGGTAGACGCAGATTATAAAGAAGTGTGAGAATAAGCCATGGCAGAGCAGAAGAGAGATTATTACGAGGTCCTTGGGGTTGACAGGAATGCGGACGAGGACACGATCAAGAAGGCCTATCGCAAGCTGGCGAAAAAGTACCATCCTGACATGAACCCGGGGGACGCGGAAGCAGAGAGAAAATTTAAAGAGGCGTCCGAAGCCTACGCGGTCCTAAGCGACCCGGACAAGAAACGCCAATATGACCAGTTCGGCCACGCCGCCTTTGAAGGCGGCATGGGCGGCGGGGGCGGCTTTGATTTTTCAGGCATGGACATGGGAGATATCTTTGGGGATATCTTCGGGGATCTGTTTGGCGGAGGCTCAAGGCGGCGTTCCGCGAGCAATGGGCCGATGAAAGGCGCGAACCTGCGGGCGGCGGTACGGATCAGCTTTGAGGAGGCGGCGTTCGGGTGCGAGAAGGAGATCGAGATCACCTTAAAGGACGAATGCGCGACCTGCCATGCGACGGGCGCGAAGCCTGGCACCAGCCCTGAGACGTGTTCTAAGTGCGGCGGAAAGGGCAAAGTGGTCTATACGCAGCAGTCCTTCCTGGGCATGGTGCAGAACGTCCAGACCTGCCCGGAGTGCCGCGGCACAGGGAAGATCATCCGGGAGAAATGCCCGGACTGCCATGGGAGCGGATATATCGCGAAGCGCAAACAGATCAAGGTATCGATCCC
>CANQTH010000040.1 GCA_947626795.1 uncultured Lachnospiraceae bacterium | reverse complement strand
CGGACGAAGCCGGGGCGGCGGGCGAAGGGCCGGACGAGGCCGGAGCGGTGGGCGAATGGCCGGACGAAGCCGAGGCGGCAGGCGAATGGCCGGATGAAGCCGAGGCGGCGGGCGAGTGGCCGGATGAAGCCGAGGCGGCGGGCGAGTGGCCGGACGAAGGGCCAAAAAAGGCCGGGAAGCCGTTGGAAGAGCTGATCGAGCAGGAAGCGGCGCAGGAATACGAGGACAGCGGAGACAAGGATGCGGAGCAGTATCTGGAATCCGTGTTCCGCGCGGCGAACGTCTCCAGGAAAGAGAAAGAAAAGGAGGCCATCCCGCGCGTAAGGCTGGAATCGGACGAGGGGCTGGTCACGAAGCTGAGTCCGGAGCAGAAGGAGATCTTTTCCTATTTCGTCCCGGTGACAGGGATGGAAAAGCAGCTCTGTCAGGTGTTAGAAGGCGTCCTGCAGCGCCATGGGCGCACGTCCTCCGCCGGGAATATCCTGATCACGGGCGGGCATGGCAGCGGGAAGACCGTGCTTGCGACAGACCTGATCAAGGCGCTCCAGAAAAGCGGCGTCAGCCTCCCCGGGAAAGTCGGGAAGATCAACGGGGGTTCCCTGAACCAGAAGGATCTGGGGCAATTGCTGGAAATGTTAAGGGGCGGCTGTCTGATCATTGAGAACGCGGGCGAGGTGTCCAGGGAGACGGCGTCGGCCCTGGGCCTGCTGATGGATCAGGACACGGCCGGGATGCTGGTGATCCTGGAAGACACCAGGATGGGCATGAAGAAGGTTTTAAGCCAGGACATGAATTTTGCAAAAAAATTCACGGAACGGATTAAGATACCGGTATTTACCAGCGACGAACTGGTGCAGTTCGCGAAGGCGTACGCGGCGGAGCAGGAATGCGAGATCGACGACATGGCGGTGCTTGCGCTGTACAACCGCATCAGCAATATCCAGAAGCTGGACGAGGCTACCACGCTGGAAGAGGTGAAGGAGATCGTGGACGACGCGATCGACAGCGCGGAACACGGCGGGCTGAAAAAATTATTCAGCAGGAATAAGTTCAGCCCGGACGGATACCTGTACTTGCGGGAGAAGGATTTTGAGGATTAAAATTTAAGGAACGGGAGTGGAAGACCATGGAACATTTTTCAAAGTTGGATATGTACTATTTTGGGCATGCGACGCATTATGACATTTATAAGAAGCTGGGCGCGCATCCTGTTGCGGAAAAGGGGAAGAAAGGGATCTATTTCGCGGTATGGGCGCCGAACGCGAAAAGCGTCTCCGTCGTCGGGACGTTCAACGACTGGCAGGGCGGCGTGAACGAGATGAAGCGGCTGGAGCCGATGGGGATCTACGAGGCTTTCGTGCCGAAGGCGAAAGTCGGGGATCTGTACAAATACCTGATCGAGACGAAGGACGGGGAGATGCTCTACAAGGCGGATCCATATGCGAATTACGCGGAGCTGAGGCCGGGGAACGCTTCCCGGATCGTGGATATCAATACGTTCAAATGGTCGGATGAGAAATGGATGGAGAAGCGCAGGGCGGGCGGGGACGTGTACGCCCAGCCGATCGCGATCTATGAGGTGCATCCGGGTTCCTGGATGCGCCATCCGGGCCGGGAGGACGAGGGCTTTTACAATTACCGCGAGCTTGCGGTGAGCCTTGCGAAATATGTGAAGGAGATGGGGTATACCCATGTGGAGATGATGGGGATATCCGAGTACCCGTTCGACGGCTCCTGGGGCTACCAGGTGAGCGGGTATTACGCGCCCACGTCGCGGTACGGCACGCCGGAGGACTTTGCGTATTTTGTCAATTATATGCACAAAAAAGGCATCGGCGTCATTTTGGACTGGGTTCCGGCGCATTTCCCGCGCGACGCCCATGGGCTTGCGGAATTTGACGGGACGTGCCTCTACGAATACGCCGACCCGCGCAAGGGGGAGCATCCGGACTGGGGGACGAAGATCTTTGATTACGGCAAGAACGAGGTCAAGAATTTCCTGATCGGGAGCGCGCTGATGTGGGTGGAGCATTATCATGTGGACGGCCGCCGCGTCGACGCCGTGGCTTCCATGCTGTATTTGGATTACGGCAAGCAGGACGGCCAGTGGGTCGCGAACGAATACGGCGAGAACAAGAACCTTGAGGCGATCGAGTTCTTCAAGCATATCAACACGCTGATCCTGGGCAGGAACCCCGGCGCGGTCATGATCGCGGAGGAATCCACCGCGTGGCCGAAGGTGACGGGGCGCGTGGAAGACGGCGGGCTGAATTTCAGCTATAAATGGAACATGGGCTGGATGCATGACTTTTTGGATTATATGAAGCTGGATCCGTATTTCCGGAAGGACAACCACAATAAGATGACGTTCGCCATGAGCTACAACGGGGCGGAGCATTACATCCTCGTGCTTTCCCATGACGAGGTCGTGCATTTGAAGTGTTCCATGATCAATAAGATGCCGGGCGAGGGGCTGGATAAGTTCGCCAATTTAAAGGCGGGATACGGCTTCATGATCGGGCATCCGGGCAAGAAGCTGCTGTTCATGGGGCAGGAATTTGGCCAGCTCCGGGAATGGAGCGAGGAGCGGGAGCTGGACTGGTACTTGCTGGAAAAGCCGGAACACCGCCAGCTTCAGGAGTATTTCAAGGATCTGCTCCATATCTACACGAAATATCCGGCCATGTACGAGGCGGAGGATCAGTGGGACTGCTTTGAGTGGATCAATGCGGACGACAATTTCCGCAGCATTTTCAGCTTTATCCGCAAGAGCAAAGACGGCAAGAACAACCTGCTGTTCGTGTGCAGCTTCACCCCTGTGCCGCGCGAGGATTACCGTGTGGGCGTACCCGTGAAGAAGCAGTACAAGCTGATCTTCAACAGCGACGATAAGAAATACGGCGGCACGGGCGCGGAACGCCCGCAGGTCTACAAGGCGCAGAAGCAGGAATGCGACAATCGGCCATATTCTTTTGCATATCCGCTTCCGGCGTTTGGCGTGGCAGTATTTTTATATCAGGACGTACAGAAGAAATAATGCCGGGACCAGAAACGTCCGGCCCAGGGCTTTGCGCTTGCCGCAAAGTCCGCAGGGGTACGAAGGTTCCGCCGGGAGGGAATCCGCAAGGCGGAACTGTTGCCCGGGACTGGAACAGCGGCTGCATCCCCCGCCTATGTTGCGATACATAAGCGGGGGATTTGTGTAGCATAATGGGAAGAGGGGCATATAGTATAGGGACAGAAAAAATGGGAGCAGAGCAGTGGACTATAAGCAGAAGATGTTTTACCGGATGCCCGGCCAGGAAGGCATGCCCAAGATGCCTTTTTACATGGCGTACCCAATGCAGACAGCCTATCTGGAAGAACTGGAATATGAGAGGGACAGGCAGAAATTAAAAGACCTGTGTCCGAAGGAAGTCCGCGCCATCCAGCGGATGGTGGAGGATGAATGCGATAAAATGGAATATGACGGAAGCCTGATGTTCGACGAGTATCCGGACAAAGTGATGCTCGAAAAGATCGTGAGGCGGATTTACGACGGCGCGTCCGCCGAGGGGCTGGGCGCCGGGGAGCTGTCGGCCGGGATGGAGATCCTTGCGCCGGGGGCGGAGGCTTACGGCGGAGATCCGAACGCCTGCCGGATCGGCGGGGCAGAGCCGGAGCGGGACGCGCGGGGCCAGTATGAAGCGGAACAGTATGAGAATGATATGCAGGCGGAAGAGCTGCCGTTGGAAGGCAGGATGGTGTCGCGGCGGGGCGGCCCGGGCGGACGTCCGCCGGGAGGCTGGAAGCCGAAGCCGCCTCATGGAGAGCAAAAAGACGGCCTGCGCAACTTGATCGAGGCGCTGCTGTACGACGAGATGTACCAGCGCAGGTGCCGCCATAAACGCTGCAGCCGCTGGTGGTAGGCGGATCAGGGCGAAAAAGCCGGGGCGCGCCAGCGCACGGAGCAAAACGCGGGAAGCCGGGCGCGCCAGCGGCTGACGCAAGAATCGGGAAGCCGCAGAGGGCACGTCAGCGCGCGGAGAAAAATGCGAGACGCCGGGGCGCGCCAACGCGCGGAGAAAAACGTAGGAAGCGCAGAGGGCGCGTCAGCGCCCCGGCTTCAAGATGCGTTTGCCGCAAAGCCCGCAGGGCGGCGGAGGCGGCGCGCGGAAGGAAATGGGACAAGGAAGGGAGACGGCAGGATGCGGAAGAACATCATAAAGACAGTGGTATTGCTGGTAGTTTTTTGGGCTACCGTGGCGGTGATGCAGCTCATGGGGCAGCAGAACAATATGGATCTGACCTCGGAGATGGCCCAGGCCACGCTGCCCGTCGTTTCTATGCAGCGGGACGGCTATAAGATCAACGAGCTGTACGGGTACCGTTCCAAGATGGACGGCACGGCAATGCGCGATTCCATCACTCCCCTACGAGAGGATCTGTCCCTTCCGGTGGTCGTGAAGCCTTATCAGAACCAGGTGGAAAAAATTTCTTACGAGGTGCGCACCCTGGACATGGAGCGGCTGATCGCGAATGGCAGCGTGGGGCGGCTTACGGAAGAGAAAGGGGAGATCGCGTTCACGCTCCGTTTCCAGAACATCTTAGAAGAAGGGATGGAGTACGTGCTGGTCCTTTCGGTAGAATGCGGGGAGAATCCGGTCTATTATTACACCAGGATCGCCCGCGACACGGGGAGCTATGTGAAGGAATCCCTCGATTTTGCGATGAATTTCCATGAGCTGACGTTTGACCGGGAAAATGCGGACAGCCTTGCCACGTATTTGGAGCCGGACAACTTAGAAGACAACGACACGTTAAGCCGGGTAAGCATCCATTCCAGCCTGAACCAGATCTGCTGGGCGGGGTTTGAGGGGGAGCGGCTGGAAAAGCCGATGATCTCCATCAAGGAAATGGGGGCTTATTCCAATGCGCTGACGCTGCGCTATGTCCTGACTTCCGCTGGGGAAGGCGGCGAGGTGGAATATTATAACGTGGAGGAATATTACCGTGTCCGCTACAACAGCCAGAACAGCCGGATGTACCTGCTGAATTACGAGCGCACGATGGATCAGATCTTCCGCGGGGAGAACGGGACGGTTGACGGAGAAGGGCTTTTGCTTGGGATCCGCTCGGAAGACGTGGAGTACAAGGGAAACGAGAAGGGGGACGTAGTCGCGTTTGTCCAGGAAGGGGAGCTTTGGAGCTATGAGAGCGCCGGAAATGAGTTCTCGCAGGTGTACAGCTTCCGAAGCCCGGAAGGGATTTCCAGCCGGGAAAACAACGACAGCCACCAGATCAAGATCATGCGCGTGGACGAGACGGGGAGCATTGATTTCGTCGTATACGGCTACATGAACCGGGGCGCCCACGAGGGGCGGAGCGGGATCAACGTGTTCCATTACGACAACGTCGGCAAGACGGTGGAGGAGGAGCTTTTCCTGCCTTCGGACAAGTCCTTCGACCGGCTCGGCGTGGATTGGGGGAACCTGTTTTATATCAGCAAGGAAAATATCTTTTATCTGTTAGCGGAAGACTCGCTGTACCGGATCGACCTGACCGCGATGGAGACGAGCCGGATCGTGGAAGGGCTGCCGAGGGGCGGCTACGCGGTTTCGGAGGACGGCAGGTTTTTGGCGTGGCAGCCCGAGGAAGAGGACGGCGGCGCGCCGATACTGAAGGTGCTGGACTTGGAAGGGGAGCAGGAGCATTCGATCGAGGGCGCGCCCGGGGAACGCTTAAAGCCCATCGGGTTCGTGGAGAGCGATTTCGTCTACGGGACGGCGCGGGAAGGGGACGCCGAGACGGACAGCATGGGGAATGCGAGCCTCCCGATGTACAAAGTGACGATCGTGGATAAAAATTCTAAGGAGATCAAGACGTATCAGAAGGACGGATATTATATCCCGAACGCCTACGTAGAGGACGAGACGATCTTCCTCGACCGGGCGGTGAGGACGGAAGCCGGATATGTCGGCGCGGAGCAGGACACGATCAAGAGCCAGCAGCTTGAAGCGGGGCGCATGGCGGAGATCGCGACTTCCCAGACGGAGAAAAAGCAGCGCCAGGTGTACCTCGCCCTGCGCACGGGAACGCAGGAGGACGGCGGCCGCCCGCGCGTCGTCGTGCCGAAGTCAGTCGTTTTGAAGGAAAAGCGCACGGTGAGGCTGGATACCGGGAAAAAGCAGGAAAATTATTATGTGTACGAGAAAGGCAGGATCTTGCTGGCCACGTCTTCCCTGGCTGAGGCCATCCGCTGCGCCGATGAGAACATGGGCGTGGCTGTCGGAAGCGGGCAGGAATACATCTGGCGCAGGGGAAAGAGCGCGAGCCAGCCGACGATCGGGGACGGGACGGCGGACTTGGCCGGGGTCAGCGAGGATCCCGTCGCGCGCTGCCTTTCTTATCTCCTGCATACGGAGGGAGCCAGCGTGGATGTGGACAACCTGCTTGCGGACGGGAAGACGCCGGGGCAGATCATGGAAAAAGCATTGCCGGACCGGAAGGTTCTGGATCTGGCCGGATGCAGCCTGGACGAGGCTTTGTATTATGTGAGCTTGGGGACGCCCGTGCTTGCGCTCGCGGACGGGAAGGCGTACCTGATCGTGGGCTACGATGAGCATAACGCCATTTTGTACGACCCGGACAGCAACGAGGCCCGCAAAATGGGGCTTTTGGACAGCAACGACCTGTTCGGGAATGCCGGAAACCTCTTTTTAGGATATTTATAACGAGAAACTGTTACCTTTTTTCAGATGGAAGTTTAGGAATGGGCGCAAGAAGCCGATATATACACATAGGGGAAGAGAGCCAAAGGTTAAGCGATTGCGGCGGTTCGGGCGCGAAAGGCGGGACCGCCGCAAAAAAGAAGGAAGGTGGGGCGATGGCGGCAGGACAGGTAACTCCTTATGGGAATTCGAATTCTTATGGAAGCCTTTACGGAGGCATGGGCGGGCAGGGCGCGAACAAGCGGCGCATTCTGATCCGGGATCCGTTCAGCGGGCAGGTGATCGCGTCCATGTCCGTCTCAAGGGCGAGCGCGAAGAAGACTTCTTCCACATCGGCCAGCTTGAAGAAAAAACGCCTGAATTATAAGTTTAAGCTGCTGTCCAACCAGATCTTGCGGGCCAAGACGACCGACGGGGCGCGCAAGGCGGTTTCTTCCGCGAGGCGGGAGATCGCGCGGCTGGCGCGGAACTTAGAGAACAGCGAGTACGACCAGGATGAGGTGGAGAGCGCGCTCCTGCACGCGAAACGCATGGAACGCATCGCGCGCAAGAAGATGAAGCACCTGGCGCAGGAAGAGGCGATGCAGCGCGGCGGCGAGGCTCCGCCGGGATCGGACACGCTGATGGAAGACATGGACGCGGAAGGGATCGACATGGAGGCCCTCATGGGCATGGGCGAGGAAGAACTCAAGGCGCTCCTTGAGGAATTGGAGCAGACCATGGAAGAGATGGAATCCGGGGAGTATGTGGAGTCGCCGTCGAACGAAGACCTGGCGGATTCGGTCGAAGAGGGGCTTGACGAAGGAATGGACTTGCAGCGGCTGAAGCGGAAGCACCGCACGGATGAGATGCGCGAGATCGTGGACGCGGACATGAAATATCTCAAGGCGCTGTTCCAGCGGCTTGAGCGCGAGAAGGCGTCCGCCGGGCAGTCCGGATCTGGCAGCCAGTCGTCCGGCTCTTCGGCCGGGCAGCAGGCGCCCGCCGGGATCTCGCTTGAGCTGGGCGGGGCAGCAGTCCCGGTCGAGGCGGGAGCGCAGCCTGCCCCGGCGGAAGGCGGGAGCGTGGACGTCGTGGTCTGACCGGGTTGGCCATTAAGGAAGATCAGTGGTAAATCGCAAAGATCGTAACCGTTTGGCCCGGGACTTTGCACTTGCTGCAAAGTCTGTAAGGATACGAAGGTTTTGCCGGAAATCAATCGGAAACGGCTTCCTGCCTTGTCATAATCGAGGCAGGAAGCCGTTTTCAGCCATAAAAAAGGGAAGCCGCTTCGCGATGCAGGACTTGTTCGCAAAGCGGCTTCCCCTTGTCATGTCTTTCGTCAGGCGTTCGCCAATTCGCAAAGCTCGCGGAGCATTTTGGGAAGCTCGGTTTCCATGTCCTCGTCGTTGAACTGGCAGGTGCCGACCTTCTTGTGGCCGCCGCCGTTGTACTTTAACATCAGGCTCCCGACGTTGACTGTGGAAGTCTTATTTAAGATGCTGTACCCGACCGCCGCGGAGCAGCCTAAGCCGCCGCGCCCGCTCACGATCCAGGCGGAGATGTTCTGCTCCGGGTACATGCTGTAGATCATGAAGCGGTTGCAGGTATAGATGGGGGAAACGCCCCTTAGATCCGTTATGATGACGTTGCCCTCCGTCCGCGTATGCTCTGCGACCATCTGCTTGAAGTTCTCCGTCTGGTTGTTATAGACCTCGATGCGTTCCTGGACGTCCGGCAGAGCGAGGATCTCGTCCGTACTCATAGTGCGGCAAGAGCGCATGAGATTTTCCATAAGCTGGTAGTTGGAGATGGAGAATTGGCGCCACCGCCCAAGCCCCGTCCTGGGATCCATGAGGAAGCCGACCAGGATCCAACCCTGCGGGTTCATGACCTCGTCGATCGTCAAGTCCCCGGAGTCCACCTTGTCAACGGCTGCCATCATTTCGTCGAACTGCGGGAAACGTTCCTTCCCGCCATAATATTCATATATGATCCTCGCGCAGGAAGGGGTGATCCGGCTCTCCCCCTTGTACTTGCCTTCCAATTGCTGCCGTTCATGCTCGCTGGAATGGTGGTCGAACCACAGGCCGCACCCTTCCACAAAAGGAACGTTGGCAAGGCAGTCATTTTCATCTACTTCCACCAGGCCGTCCTGCAGGTCTTTGGGATGCGCGAATTTCCAACTGTCAATAATGCCCGCTTCCAGGAGCAGCGCGCCGCAGGCCAAGCCGTCAAAATCAGAACGTGTCACTAATCTCATCGATACTTCCTCGCTTTCTGTTCGTAGAAACATTTGCTTATTATAGTTATTGTAGCAAAAAGAAAAGAAGTTGTAAATGCTGTTTTTTATTGTTTTCCCAAACAGGGGTGACAGCTCAGCCTTGCGGATTCCCCTTTGGCTGAACCGTCATCTCCTTACGGGCTTTGCGCCAAACGCAAAGCCCTAAGATGAACTATAGTCGTCTAAACCGGAACAAATTTCAGCTTATACCTCTTCGCATATTTTTCCACCGCGCTCCCCTTTTTCCCATAAATGGTCGCTTGCTCCGGGAATGCCCACTCTTCGATTTTCTTGACATTTGGCCCGACCATGACCTTTTTCAGATTCGTGCATCCGTCAAATACATAATGTCCAATCCGCCTGACGCTTTTCGGGATCGCAATCTCCGTGAGGGATCTGCAATTTTTAAATGCACAGCTACCGATCCGCCTTATGTTCTTGTTCCATTTGATCTTCTTCAGCTTTTTGCATCCGGTAAACGCATAATTGCTTATATACCGGACATTCTTCCCAAGCTTGACCTCCTCAATATCGGAATCGCGAAATGCAAAATACCCGACGATCGTGACGCTGTTCGGCATCTTCGGATTTTTGATCCCTCCCGGGCAGCCCCGGAGTATGTTCCCTTTTTTATTCAAGAGAAGACTGTTCTTCATTTTGTAGCGGGAATTTGTCTTCGAGATCTGGATCTTTTTCAAGGTTTTGCAAGAAGCCACGGCGTGATAAAACTGGATACCGTCGGGGACGATCAGCTTCTTTAATCTCTTTGCCTTGCTCAGACGCAAGACGCCATGAACCTCTTCCCCCTTAATCTTAACGGGGATCCTCAGCGTCTCGGCGTTCCCCGTATAATTTTCGATCACAATACGATTTGTCTTGTTGTAGATAAAGCCATGCCATCTATACTTCGTTATGATCTCCGCTTTGGACTGCATCGGGGGCAGCGCGGAAAAGACAAGGCACAGGCATAAGGCCAGCACAAGGGCCGCATTTGTTTTTTTCCTGCCAGGCATCACGGTTTCCCTCCTTTCCGATTATAATCCGGCAATTCCTCAGGCATTTCCATATAAGAATTAATAGAACCGTTACTCCGTCATATTAGCATATTTTCCATAAATTATCAATCTGTTTCCAGTTTTTTGGCAGTGGATGACAGCGGTTTTTAACAGAACAACGGGTAACAGTTCAGCCTTCGGCTCCGTCCCCGCCGAAGATGATCTGGAATGACGGCAGAGGCCGCCGCTGACGCGGGGGAGCTTTCGCGCGCGTTTCTCTCAAGTTTTTTTGCGGATTGCCGAAATATGAGACAGGGAAAAGAACGGAAGGAATGGGGAACGGATATGAACATAAGAGTAGACAATACGAACGGGATGGAGATCGTACGGCCGGGCGCCGCGGCCGGGGAAAAAGAGGACGCCGCCGCATTGCGGCAAAAAGAGGCGCCGGGCAAGGCGGAGACAGGCGTCGGGCTGTCATTTCCCATTCGGAAGACGACGGTGGACGTCCCGCTGGCTCCCGGGGAATCGCAGCTTGACAAGATCCGGCAGGAGGCGCGTCAGCAGGAAGCGGAAGGGCCTCAAAGAGAGCTTGCGGCGGCCGTCAACGCCATGTCCGCAAAAGACTGCGGGGAGATGGCGGAGGACGGGTTTCCGGTGAACGACACGGACGTGGGGACGATCGTCACGGAAATGGACAAGATCAAGATGGAGCTGGCGAAAGCGGGCGTGGACATCAGCATATTCGGGGACGAGCTGAGCGAGGGGCAGCTTGAGGAGATGGCCGGGAGCGAGGCGTTGGCGCGCCAGCTCGGGTCCGCGATCGAGAAGGCGGGCCTCCCGGCGACGCAGGAAAATGTCTCAGATTGCGGGAAGGCTCTGGAAATGGCGCAGTCCCTTACATCGTGCGGCAAAGAGACCGTGAAGTATATGCTGGAGAACGAGCTGCAGCCGACGGTGGGAAACCTCTATAAGGCGCAGCACAGCGTTGGCGCGCAGGGGGCGGCAGGCGTTGGCGCGCAGGGGGCGGCAGGCGTTGGCACGCAGGAGACGGCGGGCGCGGGCAGGACGCGGAACGGCGCGGACGCAAAAAATAGCGCGGATATGAAAACTGCCTCGAATGCGAAACATAACATGGGTGTGAAAACCGCCTCAAATGCGAAAAATAACATGGATGCGAAAACCGCTCCGAACGAGGAAACGGACGCGGCGGGCGTCCTCGACGGGAAGATCAGGTCCCAGGTGGAGCAGGTGGTTGCGCGTGCGGGGCTTCCAGTCACGGAAGGGACGCTTGCGTACGGCCAGTGGATGATCGAGAACGACATCCCCGTCACGGAGGAAAATATAAAATATGCCGTAGACTTGAGCGGGGCGAAATTCCCGCCGCCAGCGGAGCAGGTCGCGCAGGCGATGCTGGAGGCTGTTTCCGAGGGGAAGCGCCCGCAGGACGCCATGGCGCTGGAAGGATACGGCAACGCGGCGCGCGCGGAGCAGGCCGCGGAGACGGTGGAAAAGGCGACGGACGCGGACGTCTGGGGCGTGGTGGAGAAAGGGCTGCCGCTCACGGTTCAGAATTTAGAAGCGGAACAGAACCAGGCGAACCAGAATCAGGCGGGCCAGGACAGCGCGCGGCAGCGCGGACAAGACGGCGCGCAGAGAAAAGACGTTCCGGACTATGCGAAAGAGGACGCGCGCTTCCTCACGGCGAAGCGGCAGTTGGAAGAGACGCGTCTTGTCATGACGGCGCAGGCGAATTACGCGCTGCTAAGGCGCGGCTTTTCCCTTGAGACGAAGCCGTTAGAGGAGGTCGTGGAGCGGCTAAAGAGCCTGGAAGCGGATTATTACAAGAGCCTGCTGTCCCAAAACGGCGTCCCGGCGACGGAAGGGAACGTGGAGGCCTTCGCGGAGACGGTCGGAAAGGCGAGGGAGCTTGCCGACGCCCCGGCTTATGTGGTGGGCCGGATCCGGACGGACGTCGACACGATCGACACGGCGCATCGCGCGGGCATGGCGGAGAAGGCGAGGCTGGAGCAGGCGGGCGAGGCTTACGAGGCGCTGATGACGGCACCGCGCGCGGATATGGGAGATTCCATCCAGAAGGCGTTCCGGAACGTGGGGGACATTTTGGAGGGCCTGGGGATGGAAGCGACCGAGCCGAACCAGCGCGCCGTCCGCATTTTGGCCTATAACCGGATGGAGATCACTCCGGACTCGATCGCGCAGATCAAGGCGGCGGACCAGAAGACGCAGGACATGGTGCGCAACCTTTCCCCGCGTGTCGTGCTGGAAATGATCCGGGAGGGCGCGAACCCCCTGGAAATGAGCGTGGACGAGCTGAACGCCAAGGCGGAGGAGATCCAGGATCGCTTAGAAGATGAGAGCGGGGAAAAATTCAGCAAATATCTCTGGAAGCTTGAGCAGAACCATGAGATCGCGCCGGAAGAGCGCGAGAGCTACATCGGGATTTACCGCCTGTTGGGCCAGATCGGCAGGACGGACGGCGCGGCGGTCGGCGCGCTGGTCGGGCAGGGCGCGGAGCTGACGGTGCGGAACCTGTTGTCGGCGGTCCGCACGAGGCGGAACGCGGGCGTCAATGTGTCGGTGGACGACAGCTTCGGAGAGGTGCGGGAAGTGCGGACGAAGGGGCTTAGCATTTCCGAGCAGATCGAGGCTGCGTACCAGACGGACTGCGCGAAGGCGGCTTATCGGATGGCGACCCCGGAAGGGCTGCAGCAGGCGGCCGCGCAGGGGGAGATCGGCGGGATGACGCCGGAGGAGCTTTTGTGGCGGCTTAAGCAGGCAGAGGTGGATCAGGGCCAGGAAGAGGAATATTACAGGCAGCAGATGCAGGATCTCTCCTATGCGAAAGAGGCGGAAGCCGAGGTGATGCGGATCCTGTCCGGGTACGATATGCCCGTGACGTCCTACAACATCATGGCCGCGAGCCAGATGGCGGCGAACCGCAACGGCGTGTTCCGGACGCTGTTTGACCATGAGGACATGGACGGGGAGATCGACTTTGAGGAAGTGAAGACGGAGATCCTCAAGGATTTCGGAGAGGCCGTCAAGACGCCGGAGGCCATGGCCGAGGCGCAGGAAAAGCTCGCGGACATCGCGGAAAACGTGATGAAAACTATGATCCAGTCCGAGGACGTGCGGAATGTGGACGTCCGCGAGATGCGGATCATGCGCCAGCAGATCGCGCTTGGCGCCCAGATGGCGAAGGAGGAGAATTACGCGGTTCCGGTGATGGTCGTCGACGAGATGATGAACGTCCAGCTCAAGATCGTCCGCGGGAAACGGGAGCATGGGCGCGTGGACGTGATCTTCGACTCGCCGCGCTTCGGAAAGCTGGAAGCGAGTTTCCAGGTGCGGGAGGATTCCATCCGGGGCAGCCTGATCTCCGATTCCGAGGAACTCTTAGAGGCGCTGAAAAGCCGCGAGGAAGAGCTGCGAAACGGCATGGGCGCAGAGGAAAAGGAATGGGGCATGGACGTGTCCTGCCGCAAGGATCTGGATGTTTCGCGCCTTTCCTTCCTGGAGAAGGGGAAGACGGAAAAAGAGGGGCAGACGGAAGAAGAGTACCGGGCGCAGACAAGGGAGCTGTACGGCGTCGCGAAAGCGTTTTTGGAAGAGGTCAAGCGGCTTGGCGACGCGGAACGCCCGACGGCGGCTTAATAAATCGGGCGGAAGAGCCGATATAATAAAAAGCAGAGCGTAACTGTTCAGAACAGGTCGAAGCACTTGCTGCTGAGACCGTAAGAATCTGATTCAGGAGTGCAAAAATGCCATCGCAAAGCGATTTTTCATGCATTTTTGCACTGTAACTGGGAAGGTACGGAACAGTTACAGGAAAGAAACGCACGGGCGGCCGGAATCTGGGCCGACGCGGAAAAATATGGAGAGGTGTGCAAGATGAAAATTAATCACAATATGTCGTCAATGATCGCCAATAAGAATTTGCTTCGGAATGACAACAGCCTGTCTGGCTCCATCGAGCGGCTGTCAACAGGGCTTCGGATCAACCGAGCGTCAGACGACGCCGCTGGGATGGCGATCGCGACGAAGCTGCGCGCGCAGATCCGGGGCTTGGAGCAGGCGAACCGGAACGCGATGGACGGGACTTCCGTCCTGGATACGGCGGACGGCGCGCTCTCAGAAGTGCATAATATGCTCCAGAGGATGCGCGAGCTGTCCGTCCAGGCGGCGAACCAGACGAATACGCAGGACGACGTGGAGGCGATCCAGGACGAGATCTCATCCTTGCGGGAAGAGATCGACCGCGTCTCCCGGGACACGGAGTTCAATACGCAGGCGCTTTTGGACGGGAATCTCGACCAGCGCGTTTATCCGAATAACCGGGGCATTACGCGGATCTCAATCTCCGATTCCGTGGTGTCGGATATGTATGCGATCGAGGTAGGGCAGGACGCCGCCCACGCCATAACGCTTGGGACGCAGACATTGTCGGCCGGGGCCACCGTTCCGGAAGACGCGTCCGGGAAGGTCGTGATCAACGGGGTGGAAGTCAAGATCGACGCGGGAGAGACATTTGAGGCCGTATATGCGAAGCTGCGCGACGCCGCGGAGATCGGGGAGACGAACCTGATCCTCGTGGGGAGCAACGCGGCGGGCGGCACGCCGGAAAACGCCGGATATATCCCGTCTACCGTGGACGCGGGCGGCAGGCTGGCATTCATATCGGACGATTATGGCAGTTCCGCGGAGCTGTCGATCGAATGCGACAACGACAGCCTGGCAAGCTTTTTGGGCATCCAGACGAAGAGCCAGACGACGGGGGCGGACGTGGAGATCTCGATCCCAAATACTTACCGCGCGGAAGACGGCACGACGCAGGAGAACAACTTCCCGACGCAGAGGACCATCTCGACGGACGGCAATTATGTGACGGTTTCCGGGCGCGGCGGGTTTGAACTCAAGTTTGAGGTGACTCCGGGGACGGCTCCGGCGTCCGTGACGCTGGATGTGACGGATATCGGGATGCTGACGCTCCAGATCGGGGCGAATGAGAACCAGATCGTGGACGTGAGGATCCCGGAGGTTTCCTCGAAGACGCTTTATATCGACAAGCTGGACGTATGCACGGTCAACGGGGCCGGGAGGGCGATCAGCAGCCTGGATTACGCGATCTCCAAAGTCAGCGAGGTGCGCTCTCGGATCGGCGCGTATTCCAACCGACTGGATTACGCGGTGAGCAGCCTGGAGGAAGCGGACTTGAACATGACGCAGGCGATGTCCCGGATCGAGGACGTGGATATGGCGGGGGAAATGACGGAGTATACGAAATACAACGTCCTGACCCAGGCGTCGACGTCCGTGCTGGCGCAGGCGAACGACTTGCCGCAGCAGATACTGCAGCTCCTGCAGTAAGAGGCGGACAGCGGGGGCTTGCCATACGGCAGGCAGGAACGCCAATGCAGATGTAAACGTCGGCGGGGCTTGCCATACGGCAGGCAGGAACGCCAATGCAGATGTAAGAGGCGGGCGGCGGGGTTTGCCATGCGGCAGGCAGGAACGCCAATGCAGATGTAAGAGGCGGGCGGCGGGGGCTTCCCGCCGCCTTTGGCAGTGAAATATGCGCTTCGCGAAAGCGCGGCGAAGAAAGGGGGATCTGTGCGTGACGCAGGAAAAGAAACAGGAATTTACCCGCAGGCTGAGCTGCTGCAACCGGGGCGAGATGGTCGTCATCATCTACGACATCTTATACGCGTACCTGGAAGAAGCGGGGGCGGCGCAGGAAGCGGGGGATTACGAAGGGTTCAAGCAGGCGATCCGAAACGCGCAGAAGGTCGTGCGGCGGCTGATGGAGGATTTGGATTTTTCCTACCCGATCGCGGGGGAATTGTATCCGTTGTACCGTTTTGCGAACGATCGGCTCGAAATGTCGGTATGTAAGAAGTCGATGCAGGGCGTCGAGGACGCGCGAAGGGTCTTGGACGGCTTGTACGAGGGATTTCAGGGAGCGGCGAAGCAGGATTCCTCCGGGGCGTTGATGCACCATGCCCAGCAGGTGGTGGCGGGCATGACGTACCAGAAAGGGAACCTGACGGAGACGGTTCAAGGCTCGGAAAGCTCAAGGGGCTTTTTGGCGTAAGGGTCTTCGTTTAGCTGCTTTGCTTCCGCGAGCAGGAATTTATAGCGCATATGCATGGCGTTGACTTGATAGATGCAGCAGTCGATCAGGTCAGGCTCCATCGCATTGTCGAAATTGTCATAAGCAAGGGCCAGGTCATGCCTGGCTTTTTCCAGGTCTTCCAAAAGCAAAGAGTATGCAGTAGTCGTATGCGGGATCTGTTTTTTTAAGAACTGAAACATATGCATCCTTTTCCTTTTCTATTGTCTGAAGATGTGATTGCTCCGTGCCGCTTATAGTATAAGCAAAAAATTCCAAACTATGCAAAAACAGCCATGATCCGTGCGCGCCGCGTGACAGCCCGGTCCTGCGGCTTTCCCATTACGGGATCCGCCCGTTCCGGATTGCCTTGTGGCGGAGGCGGATCTTCGCGCCTTTGCGTATCTTGCGGCAGGCGGAAAACGTGGCTGGCGGTCATATTCATGCCGCTGCGCCATACTTTATGTGTCTTGCGGCAGGCGCAAGGTCCTGGGAGAAATGGGCGCGGATTAGTCATATTTTCCCGGGGAAGGCGATATAATTTACAGAAAAAGAGGGAAACGGGAGGCGGCCATGGAGCTGTATTACGGGGGCGCGGCGATCGCGGGGGTCTGCGTGCTTGCGTTGTTGATCGGGACGATGAAACAGAAAGCGGGGTGGATCTCGGCGTTCGTGCTGCGCGCGTTCGCAGGATGCGTCGGCATCTGCATGGTGAACGATATCCTGGCGAGCCAGGGGATCGCCGTCGCCGCAGGCATCAACCCGGTGAGTGTTTTGACAGTCGGAAGCCTTGGTATCAGCGGCTTCGCGCTGATTTATGGGATTTTGCTCTATCGTTTTTTGTGAGATTGTGCCAAAAATGAAAAATTTGCCGTTAAACGCTTTACAAGCGTCGGATCTTGTTTTATAATGCAGAAAAACGTGGCGGGAGAAGCGCTCGGCCGCTGCGGGAAGGAGAGGTGGTTCATTGGGGAGGTGAAGGCGGTCCTTTGCCTGGTGCTGTTAGTTGCGGCGGCGGCGATGGACATAAGGAGCGCGAGGATCAGTAACCGGCTGATTCTTGCCGGATTGGCAGCGGGGCTTGCTGTCCAGGCAGCGGAGTTTGGGCTGTTAGGAGTTGGCGTTTTTATCAGGAACGCGTCTATCCCGGTTATCTTGTTTTATCTTTTATTTCTAATGCGTGTCTTAGGGGCAGGCGACATCAAATTGTTTTCCGTAGTTGGTGGTATTTGGGATCTGAATATGCTTTTCGTAACGGTCTTCGCGTCGTTTTTGGTTGCGGCGGGGATGTCTTTGGGGAAAATGCTGTATCATCGGAATCTTATCTCACGTCTATGCGTATTCGCGGCGTACGCCCGTCAGTCTTTGGCCAGCGGCAGGCTGTCGGAGTATCCGTCGGAGTCAGAGGGAAAACAACATATCATTCATTTTTCAATTGCAATATTGGTTGGTTTTTTGATCGCTTTGGAGGTGTCTTATTGAAAAAAATATCAGTGGCGGTCTGCGATGCGGACAAGGCGTACGGGGAACGGCTGGGCGCGTGGCTTTCCCTGGAGAGGAAAGGGAGGCTTGCCGGAGCCAGTTTCTCCTCGCCGGGTCTCTTTTTGGAAGGGGCAAGGGAGGAAAAGCCGGATATCGTGCTGCTTGGCCCCGGATTTTGGGGAGAAGAGGAAGTAAGGGAGGCGAAAGAGGCCTGGGGGAAAGGGACGCTGTGGCTGCGCCTGCACGACGGCCTTTCAAAGGAAAAGGCGCCGGAATGGGCGAAGGGGCTTCCCGCGGTGGAAAAGTACCAGCCCGCCCCGCGGCTGGCGCGGGAGATCCTGGCGCAGTTCCAGGAGGCCGGGGACGCGCGGGAGACGTTTGCGGCGCGGAAGGAAATGATCGGGGTGTATTCCCCGGGGCATAGCGCCTGGCAGACGCCGTTTGCGCTGACGCTGGCGCAGGCGCTGGGCAGGAAGGAGCGGACGCTTTACGTCAGCTTCCAGGAGTGCGCGGGGTTTTGCGGATGGTTCGGGGAAGAGTACCAGCGCGACCTTTTGGACGTCATGTACCTGTGCCTTGAAAATGAGGGGCGCGCGGAAGAATGCATCGGGAGCGCGGCGTATACGATGGAAGGGGTGGATTACATCCCCCCGGCGGAGGACGGCGTCTGCTTAGGGGAGATCTCCCGGCAGGATTACCAGCGTTTTGTCAGGCTGCTGGCGGAAAAAAGCGGATACGACGTCGTTATCCTGGATTTTGGCATGATGCTCCCCGGCTTCTTCGGGCTGCTGGGCGAGTGCAGCAAGGCCTATATCCTGACGGAGGGCGGGGAATTATCCGACGGCCCGCTGCAGCAGTTTAAGCGGATGGCGAAGCGGCAGGGCGTGGAGGAAGCGGAAGGGAAGCTGGATTACCTGATGCTGCCGCCCTTAGCGGAAGGGGCCGGATGCGGGGAGACCTGGATGCAGCGATGGGCATGGGGCGAGTTGGGCGATTATGCCAGAAGGCTGACGGGGGTGCAAAGTGGAACGGATTAGGAAACATGTGCTGGAACGTCTTGACATGACGAGGGAGCATGACGAGGAAGAGCTGTTCGCGGCCATTGACGAGGAGATCTGCAGGGAGGCGAAGGAGCGGGCCATCCCGTTCAACTGGCGCAAAGAGCTGCGGATGCGCGTGTTCCACTCCCTGCGGAAGCTCGACGTGCTGCAGGAGCTTTTGGACGAGGACGGCGTCACGGAGATCATGGTGAATGGCGCGGAGCATATTTTTTATGAGAAAGGCGGGGAGATCGCGGCGTGGGACAAGCAGTTTTCTTCCAGGGAGAAGTTAGAGGACATCATCCAGCAGATGGTCGGCAGCCATAACCGCGCGATTAACGAGGCCGAGCCGATTGCGGATACCCGCCTTGCGGACGGCTCAAGGGTGAACGTCGTCCTGCCGCCGATCGCGTTGGAGGGGCCTGTGGTGTCCATCCGCAAATTCCCCAAGAATCCGATCCGGATGGGGCAAATGGTGGAGATGGGATCGATAAGCGAGGAATGCGCGGGATTTTTAGAAAAGCTGGTAAAGGCCGGGTACAACATTTTTATTTCCGGCGGGACGGGATCGGGGAAGACCACGTTTTTGAACGCGCTTTCGGAATTTGTCCCGAAATCGGAGCGTGTCGTCACGATCGAGGATTCCGCGGAACTCCAGATCCAGGGCGTGGAGAACCTGGTGCGCTTAGAGACGCGGAACGCGGGCCCGGAAGGGAACCTGGAGGTGACGATCCGGGACCTGATCCGGACGGCGCTGCGCATGCGCCCGGACCGGATCATCGTGGGGGAGATCCGGGGCGCGGAATGCCTTGACATGCTGCAGGCGATGAACACGGGGCATGACGGGTCGCTCAGCACGGGACACGCCAATAGCTGCCGGGATATGTTAAGCCGCATGGAGACGATGGTATTGATGGGGATGGAGCTTCCGTTGGCGGCCATCCGATCCCAGATCGCCGCAGGCGTGGATATCCTCGTGCATCTTGGGCGGCTGCGCGACAAGAGCAGGCGGATGCTCTCCATCATGGAGGTGGACGGCGTGCGGCAGGGGGAGATCCAGTTGAATCTGCTGTATGAATTTGTGGAAATGGGGGAAAGCAACGGGAAAATCGCGGGCTGCTGGCTCAAGCGGGGGGAGCTGGCCCATCAGGGGAAGCTCTATGCGGCCGGGATCGGAGGTCAGGGTGCAGGATTATAGGCGTTATGTGCTTGGATGGAAGGAAAAAATGATGTGCGCCGGGATTGCGCTTGCCCTCGCGGGGCTGATCGCCTGGTTGTTTTACCGGAGCGCGTACGCCGTGGCGCTCGCCGTTCCCCTCTATTTCCCGGTGAAGGCGGAGGCGGCGGAGTACCTGGCGCGCAGGCGGAAGAGCGAGATGCTCTTCCAGTTCAGGGAAATGCTCCAGATGGCCTTGTCCGCCCAAAAAGCAGGGTACGCGATGGAGAATGCGTTCGCGCACGCCAGGGAAGAATTTGTGAAGCTCTATGGCGACCGCGCGGTCATGGCGCGGGAATTTGCGAACATCAACCATCAGGTGGGGCTGAACGTCCCGTTAGAGAAGCTGTTAGACGATCTGGCGCGGCGAAGCGGGATCGAGGAGATCTCCAGTTTTTCCCAGGTGTTCGGGTTCGCCAAGCGCGGCGGCGGGGATATCGGGAAGATCTTCCGCGACACGGTGGATAAGATCCGGCAGAAAGCGGACGTGAAGCGGGAGATCGAGACGGTGACGGCGGCGAAGCGGATGGAGATGAACATCATGAACCTGATGCCGTTCGGGATTTTGATCTATGTGGGGGCGACTTCTCCGGAATTTTTGGAGCCGCTTTACGGGAACCTCGCGGGGGCTTTCGTCATGACGGCCTGCCTGATCGGATATGCCTGCGCGTACAAGATCGGGAAGAAGATCGTGGACATCCGCGTCTGAGGGCGCCTTGGGGAAGAAAGGGGGAAGATGATGCAATGGTATCTTGGGGGAGCCGTCTTGTGCGTCTTGGCGGCGCGCAGGGCTAAGAAGAGGATCCCGGGGCAAAAGCGGCTGCAGGAGGCGGCCCTGGCGTTGGCGGCGGGGTTTTTGCTGGCGGCGGCCGTCACCGTCTCGGACGGCGGGAGCGGAGAGAGCCGCCGGGTCGCCAGGAACGAGCCGGGGAAAGGGACGCTGGAAAAGGAGTATGAGGTCAGCGCGGATGGGGAGCTGGAGGAGTATCCGATCCAGGTGCAGGTCGAGGAGCGGAAGCTGGACGCGGCCGAGAGGCAGGCGTATTTCGAAAAGGCGAAGGAGGAGCTGGACGCTGCGGTATTAGGGGACAACCCGTCCCTCGATGAAGTCACAAGCCCGCTCTTTTTGCCGGAGACGCTGCAGGACGGCGCGGTGGAGGCGGAGTACCGATTTTCGGATTACGACGTGTTTGAGCCGGACGGGACGCTGAAGGCGGACGTGGAAAAGCCGATCCTGGAGGAAGTGACGGCGGAGCTTACCTGCCAGGAGGAAACGTGCCTGTATACGTTTGCGGTCCGCGTCGTGCCGCGGGAAAAGACGAAGCGGGAACTGCTTCTGGACGGCATCCGGGAGGAACTGGACGTAGAAAACGGGAAGACGGGGAGCGCGTATGTGGAGCTGCCGCAGGAAATGGAGGGAACGGCTCTTGCCTGGGAAGAAAAGACCGGAAACCGCGGGATCCTGATGGCGTTTTTGGGAGCTGTCGGGGCGGCTGCCATCCTGTTAAAGGAGAAAGAGGAGAAGAAAAAGAAAGACACGGAGCGCGAGCGGCAGATGATGGAGGATTATCCAGAAATCGTCAGCAAGCTGTCCCTGCTGATGGGCGCGGGCATGAACATTTCGACGGCCTGGGAGAGGATCGCGTTTGCCTACCGTGAGAAGCAGGAGCAGGGAGAGGTGGGGACGCGCCATGCCTACGAGGAAATGCTGGCGACCGTCTATGAGAAGAAGGAAGGGACGGGGGAGCTGCAGGCGTTTGAGAATTTCGGGGAACGCTGCCATCTGAGCGCGTACCGGAGGCTGTCCTCGCTCCTTGCGCAGAACATCCGGAAAGGCGCGCGGGGGATGCAGCGGCTTTTGGAGGAAGAAGAGCGCGACGCGTTAGAAGAGCAGAAGGCGCGGGCGAGAAAAGCCGGGGAGGAAGCGGGGACGAAGATGCTGCTTCCGATGGGGCTGATGCTGGCCATCGTGCTGGTCATCCTCATCGTCCCGGCGGGGATGTCCCTGTCCATATGAGCAGGAGAAAAGAAACAGAAAAAGGAAAAAGAAAAAAAGAAAAAGAACAGGAGGAAACGATATGGGAAGCTTAAAAGCATTTATAAAAGAAGAAGATGGGATGGGCGTTGTGGAGGTCATTTTGATCATCGTGGTGCTGATCGCTTTAGTGGCGGTCTTCAAGACGCAGATCTCGAGCCTTGTGAACACCATCTTGGATAAGATCACAAAGAACGCGAAGAAGATTTAAGGCGGCTGCATGGGCAGGCGGGAAATGCATGGGGGACGGCGAATGGAAAAAGAAGGGAATATCACGGTGTTCTTGGCGTTGGTACTGACGCTTGTCCTGTCCTTTTTATTTTCCCTTCTGGAAGCGGCAAGGGTGCAGGGCTTACGCCCGCTTTCCGAGCGGGATCTGCAGCTTCGCTTAGGCTCGGCGCTTGGGGCGTACAACGTCCCGCTGTGGCAGGATTACCGGCTGCTGTTTTTGGACGGGGGAGAGGAAAGCGGGACGTTTAGCTTAGCATGGCTGGAAGGGGCGGCGATGGAGGAAGCCGCGCTGGAGAAGGCGGGGGAAGGATTCTTCCGGATGGCGCTGCGGAATTTTGAGATCACGGAATATGGACTGGCCGCGGATCATGACGGGGCGGCGTTCCGGGCGCAGGCGTGCAGGGCGATCAAGGAGCAGCTTGCGTCCGGGGCGGCAAAGGCACTGCGGGAAAAGCTGTCGGAAGGGAAAAGCCTCGCGGACGGCGAGGCGGCGATGAAGAGCCAATGGGACGCGGCGCAGGACGCCACGAAAAAAGCGGAAGAGGCGGCGAAGGAAGAGGCTGCCAAAGCCAAGGAAGACGGGGAGCCTGCGCAGCCAGAGGGTGGGAAGGAGGGGAAAGACCCAAAAGAACTTCCGCCCAATCCGATGGAAGAAGTGGATCTGCTGAAGCGGTCGTCCATCCTGTATACGGTAGTGGAGGATCCTTCCGGGATTTCCGGGAAATCCATCCCGCTGCAGGAGAAAATGGCGTCTCGCAAGAGGGAAGCCGGGACAATGGAAGAGCCGGAGGGGAGCGCGCTTGGGAAATGGTGGTTCTTGCAGTATCTTGACTACTATTTTTCCTGCCATACCGGGGCCGGGCAAGGCGGGAGCGCCGGACACGCCCTGGATTATGAGCTGGAATACTGCATCGGCGGCAAGGCCTCCGACCGGGAAAACCTGGAAAAAACGGTGAAAGAGCTGCTCCTGCTTCGGGAAGCGGGGAATTTCGCGACGATCATGCAGGATACGGGAAAGCAGGCGGTTGCGCTGGAGATCGCGGCGGCGGCCGTAGGGTTCACGGGGATCGCGCCTTTGGTGCAGGCGGTCAAGATCGGGATCCTCATGGCGTGGAGCTACATTGAAAGCATCCAGGATGTGAGGATCCTCTTAAAAGGCGGGAGCGTGCCGCTCATAAAGAAGCCTTCGGAGTGGAAAAGCGACATTTCCGTCGGGACAAGGGCGTTGGAGAAGAAAGCGGAAAAGGAAGAGGCGGAACGAGGGTTTTCTTACCGGGAGTACCTGCTGATCCTGCTGCTTTTAAAAAGCGAAAAAACGCTTGCGTACCGGGCGATGGACGTGATCGAGCAGAACATCCGGCTCCTGCCGGGGAAGGAAAAGTTCCGCATGGACTTCCAGGCGTACAAGATCCGGGCGGCGGGGCTGTATACGGCGCAGCCGATGTTCCTTAGCTTTGTGTCGGCGGGGCATAAAGTCGACGGAGCGTACGGCTTCGCGGCGGAACGGGAGGCGTCCTATCTCTGACGCGGGCGGCGTGTTTGAAAGGAGGGTATCGGAAAGTGCCTCGGGATAAAAAGAACGAAAAGAAAAAAATCTCTCTCAATTGCTATGGATCTTCGGGGAAGACGGAAAGACTGCATGGAAATTCCCGGTCCGGGGCACTTTCCCATGCCCTTCCCAAAGGAAGCCTCACGGTGGAGACGGCGCTGGCTCTTCCGGTCTTTGTGTTCGCGGCGGCGTTTGTCTTATTCCTTTTTGTGATGATGCAGGTGCAGTATATCGTGGGGAATTGCCTGGACCGGGCGGTGGCGGAAGTCTCCCTGATGCGGGACGTCTCAGCCAGGGAGGCTGGGAATTTGGCGAAGGCCGCGTTTTATCAGGAATTGTCCGCGCAGGGCTGCCCGCTTTCGCAGGTGGAGCTTGGGATTGCGGGATTTTCCTGGGAGAGCATGGAGGTGGATGGAAGCTATATCGACGCGCAGGTGGCGTACCGCGTCAAGTTCCCGTTCCGCTTTTTCGGAAAGAAAGCCCTGCGGTTTTCCAACGGGCGCAGGATGCGCCGCTGGACGGGGGAAAGCGGGGCGGCGGGAAAAGAGGCTGCCGGGGATTGGGTCTATGTCACGCCGGAGGGGAGCGTATATCATGGCAGCCGGGACTGCACGCACTTAAAGCTTTCCATAACGTCCGTGAGCGCCGCCCGGCTGAAGGCGGACCTGAAGCGGTATGGCCCGTGCGAGATCTGCACGAAGGGGCAGCGGATGGGGCCGACCGTCTATGTCACGAACGAGGGGGACCGCTACCACTACAGGATCAATTGCAGCGGGCTGAAGCGGACGGTCTATATGATAGCAAGGGAGCGGGTTGGCGCAAGGCGGCCCTGCTCAAGATGTGGAGGATGATATGCAGAAATATGTGATGCTGGGGCTGTTGGGGTTTTGCGCCTGGGAGGACGTGAGGAAGAAGCAGGTTGCGGTGATCCCGGTCCTGCTGTTCGGGGCAATAGGGACGCTGCTCCACCTGTTTTTTCCGATATGCTCCATTTACAGCATTTTATGCGGCGTTCTGCTGGGCGTGGCGACAATGGCGGCCAGCTATGTGAGCCGGGGGAGCATAGGGATGGGGGACGGGATCCTGCTCGCGGTGACGGGCGTGTACCTGGGCGGGGCGGGGAACCTGGAATTGTTTTTTACCGGGCTGCTCCTTGCGGCCTGCTGGTCCTTGGGGCTTTTGGCGTTTAAGAAGAAGAAAGGGAAGGACGAGATCGCGTTCGTCCCGTTCCTGCTCCTTTCCTATGCCACGATGCTTGTCAGGTGGCGGCTATGAAGGCGGCGGGGAGCTTCACGGTGGAAGCGGCGCTGGTCGTTCCGATCGTGCTGTTTAGCATCCTGCTGCTGATGAACCAGGGGATCAGCCTGTATGAGCGGGTCGTGAAAACGGAACAGGAGCAGGATATGTGGGAAGGGTTTGACATGGCCGGGCGGTTCCGGAATCTGGAATTGCTGGATGACGCCTTAAAATAAGGCAAGAACGTAAGGAGGGAACGATGGAGGTCACTTATCAAAGAAACCTGCGCAAGAGCTATATGCGCGTGAGGAGCAGGGAAACGGCGCGGGAAGCGTATGAGATGCAGATATTGGGAAATTACAGGATCCCGTGGCTTCTGCCGATGCAGGCCGTGATGGCGGACGGGGAGTGGAATTATCTGTATGAGATCAGCGGGAAGCAGCAGATGGAAGATCATCTGGCCGGGAAGAAGCTGGAGGGGGAGATGCTCAAAAAGCTCCTTTTTTCCCTGCAGGGGCTGTGCCAGGCGCTGCCGGATTATCTGCTTTTGGAGGAGCGAGTATGCCTGGAGCCGGAATTTATCTATATTGATTTAAAGGACGGGAAGCTGTGCTTTACGTATCTCCCGTTTTATGAAAAAAGCCTGGCGGAATCGTTCGGGCGGTACATGGAGGGAGCGCTTCGGAACCTGGACCATACGGACCGGGCCGCGACGGAATTGGGATATCAGGTATACCAGATGTGCGCCGAGGGGAATATGGGCATACAGGAAATCCTGGAGACGGCGCTGGGAAGGCGGGACGGGAGCGGCGCGCAGGACGGAAGCGGCGCGGCCTGGGAACGGGACGCCGAACCGGGCGGCTGGGAGAAGGCGCGGGAAGAGAAGGAAGAAAGAGAGGAAGGCGGCCGGAGCTGGAAGAGCTTGGGCGGCGCAAGGCCGGAGATGGAAATCGGCAAAGAGAAAACGGAGGGGAAAGCCGGGGCGCAGGAAGCTGCGTCCGGGGAGAAGAAGGCCATGTTGCGGGGGATAGCGGATAAGCTAAGAAAAGCCGGGATGGAAAAGGGCGGCTTGCCGGGCGCGTCAGAAGAAAGGCGGGGCGCCGGGGCAAGGGACGCCGCATCCGGGACGGAAAAAGCCATGCTGCGGGGGATAGCGGATAAGCTAAGAAGAGCCGGGATGGAAAAGGGCGGCTTGCCGGGCGCGTCAGAAGAAAGGCGGGGCGCCGGGGCAAGGGACGCCGCATCCGGGACGGAAAAAGCCATGCTGCGGGGGATAGCGGATAAGCTAAGAAGAGCCGGGATGGAAAAGGGCGGCTTGCCGGGCGCGTCAGAAGAAAGGCGGGGCGCCGGGGCAAGGGACGCCGCATCCG
>CANQTH010000039.1 GCA_947626795.1 uncultured Lachnospiraceae bacterium | reverse complement strand
TATAATCCAAAAGCAAATACAGCGTTTTACGGAAATGTTTACATCTACAGTTCACAACATATCACATCATCCATATATGTACCGTTTGTAAAGATCGGGAAGATCGCAAGCCATTCCGCATCGGTGAGCTGGCTTACCGGCGCTGCGTCCACGGTTGCATGATTGCAGCGGGAATAGCATCCGTCACAGTGAAGATTGCAGGCGCTAGTGATACTGGCAATCAAGAACGGGGGGGGATGTGTTCTCCTGCCTTCTCGGCTTCCGCCCGGCGTTTTGACGCTTTTTTGCTGGCTGCCGCAAACCGGACCATGAAAGCACTCTCACGGGGATCTTTCAAGGTAGCTTTTAAAGACTCTGCCACGATCGTCTCAACACCGCGGGTCATATATTCCTGAATGTCAAATTTTTTGCGGAGCTTCTTGATATGGGCGTCCACATTCCTTTCATCCGTATCGGATTCCATGCCCCATATCTCATCCAGCAGCTCTGATCTGGTAAAAACCTTATTGGGATTGTTGAGCAGCTTAAAAAGCAGATAAAATTCCTTTGGCGGCATTTCATGCGTCACGCCGTTTACTGTAACAGTCAGTCCTTCGTAATCAAGTTCTGTGCAGCCAATCGTAATATGCTTTCGGTTTTCAAGCTGTGCGCGGCGCAGGAGCGCATTTATCCGCAGAACCATCTCTTTCAGGTTGATTGGCTTGATCATGTAATCATCTGTTCCTTCGCCAGTTTGGCGCAGATCATTTTGTTGCGGGATGTATCATCCTCAGCAACTAAAATTGTAAACATCGCTTTTTCCTTTCCGCATACTTTCTTTCCATCTATGTGAAACGCACAATGCCCCTCTATTTTACAAATTTCACTGCTCTTATATTAGTGCCAAAATGTGACCTGAATATGACCAGCGCCATCGCCTGATCATTGCACATTGACAACTAAAAAGCAGCTATCAAAACTCTGCGCAAAAAGAATTACCGTCACCCACCATATTGGGCAGCGGCAATTCCTTTTACTTGTCAATCAGTGGAATAGCAAACGGTAACATAGAATGAGTGTATGGGTTGAGCAGAGCAAGATTTTGTCCGTTGTAAAGAGAGAGACGAATTAAAGCGACAGCCCCATTTTCCATTTCGCGCTCCTGTGCATAAAAAATGCAACATTACTTTAAAATAATGTTGCATTTTTTGTTACACCTCTTATATCGGCAGCAATGAAAAATCCTTTAGCCCTCTTTTTCGATTTTTGTAAAAAAATTGATTTCCAAAAACAGCGAATCCCGTTCATCCTGATCGATCCCCAGATATTTTTTCGTCACGGCATAAGAGGAATGGTTGTAGATTTCCATTAAAAGTGCTGGCGGCGTGCCTTGTTTCCAGGCATAATAGCCGAACGTCTTCCGCAAAGAGTGGCAGCTTATGTTTGAGCGGTGGAGCGTCTCTTCCGCGGCTTTTTTTATGATGCGGAATGCCTGCGAACGGCTTAACGGGACGCTGTGGTCTGTGGTTTTCGTGAAAATATAGTGTTCTGGCCGAGGCATCCGCTGTGTGCGGTAGATTTCTAACGCGTCTACCAGGCGAGGATTTAACGCGACCGTGTTCCTTTTTCCGGTCTTGCGCTCGGTCAGGCGCAGATGAGAGCGGAACTGACTGTCCTCAAAGGAATAAACGTCCTCCCAGAGCAGGTTTAAAATGTCGCTGATGCGCAGCGCGGTGTGCAGCCCGAACAGGATCAGTGTGTAATTTCTCGTGTTCGGACGCTGGATCCGGTAGTAATCCACAAATTCTTCCAGTTCTTTCTTCTCTCGTATCGGTTGTGTAGTTCCCATATTGTTTCCCTCCCAAAGTAATAAAGATACTTGCTGCAAAGTCCGTAAGAACGCGTAAATTTTGCCGAGTGGGAATCCGGCTCTTTGCCAAAGGCAAACTTAAAATGAGCCGGATTCCGTAACTGGGCAGCCCAGGACTTTGCACTTGCTGCAAAGTCCGTAAGAACGCGTAAATTTTGCCGAGCGGGAATCCGGCTCTTTGCCGAAGGCAAACTTAAAATGAGCCGGATTCCGTAACTGGGCAGCCGCAAGGCTGAACAGTTACAATGCAACATTATTTTAAAGAAATGTTGCAGATTGCAGCAAGAGAAGCGAATGGGCGAAATGCCCAAAAGCAGGGGACGCTTTGGAAAAACAGGAGGTTTGTATGCTGAAATTGACTGTAAAGCCGGGGGAATACCTTTTGATCGGAGACGACATCAAGATCGTGTTTACAGGGGGCAGCTCCCGGAATCTGAGGATCTTAGTGGATGCGCCGAAAACATACAACGTCGTACGCAGCAAAGCGCTGGAACGGTACGACATGGCAGCGGATCCCGGGAACGAAGTGAAGCATTATCCTGACCGGGAACTCTCGAAGGAAGCGCAGGAGAAGATCCGCGCCATACTGATGGCGGAGCGGATGCGGACGCGCCGGGAGGCGTACGAAAACGCCCCGGAACGGAAATACGGAATGTAAGGCAGACCCGTCCGGCTAAGAGGCGGGCAGGGGAACATCCACGCAGCAGCGGTAATAACGCAGCACAGCCCATCCTGCGGAATGTCCGGGGACTGGCGGAAGCTTAAATCGGCGGCAAAACGGGCCGAGAAAGCGGCTTTCAAAAATTCCGGCGGACTGCCGGGGCAGGGGCGCTGCTTATTATAAGAAACAAAAAACGCCGCCGAAAAAGGCGGCATGCCATGTACGCAAACGGATTTGCGACAGTAAAAGACAAGGAGGAATCATTATGGCAATGGTAGTACAACACAACATGTCAGCGATGAACGCGAACAGGATGCTTGGGGTCACGACAAGCGCACAGTCAAAGTCAACAGAGAAGCTGTCTTCCGGCTATCGGATCAACCGTGCGGCGGACGATGCGGCAGGGCTTTCCATTTCTGAAAAGATGAGGAGCCAGATCCGCGGCCTGAACCAGGCGTCCACAAACGCGCAGGACGGCATTTCCCTGATCCAGACGGCAGAGGGCGCGCTGAACGAGCAGCACTCCATCCTGCAGAGGATGAGGGAGCTTTCCGTACAGGCAGCCAACGGAACCGAGACGGACGACGACAGGGAAGCAGTGAACAACGAGATCGCACAGCTCCAGGAAGAGCTGACCAGGATCTCCGAGACGACCGAGTTCAACACGATGAAGCTGTTAGACGGAAGCCAGGCGGGAAGTTCCTCTTCCAGCACGGGTGCAGGCCCGATCTATGGCGCAGTGGACACCACATTGGACGGCGCGATCGTAACATCCGACGTGATCGGCGTGAAAGTAGCCACATCAGCGACTGCAGATACCAAAGTAGGGCAGGAGACGGCAATCTGGGATGAAGCAGGCACAACGCTTACCTTAAACCTTTCCCTGAACAAGGTGTATACGCAGGATGAGATCGATGAGATCATCAAGAATGCGAAGCAGGAAGACAGCACGGCAACCAATACGCCGGCAAATGTGAAAGTTACCTTAAGAAACGGCATCTACAATGCAGATGCAGCAACGACTGCCGGAACTGAAACCGTAGCGGGAAAGAAAGCAGCTTCTGCAGATGCGGAGATAACCGGATTTGTCGGAGCGGATAAGATTAACTTCAAATCCAATAAGTACGGTATGGAATTTAACAAGATGGTGTTCAGCTTTGCATTCGACCGTGAAGATGGAAAAGAAGAAGTTGAGACGACCACGGCTTTGGCATTGGATGCGACCACGGCTGCTCTGGTAAAGACGGCAGGAGCGTATAAGATCCATCTGGCAGCGGGCAAGGAATACACCGAAGAAGACTTAGAGGAAATCCTTGCCAAAGCAGGTTTTGATTTCACAGTGGAATTAAGCGGTGCAGACGACAGCCCGGAAGACGCGACAAAGACATTGTTCGCAACTTCGGGCGCAAGCACGATTGGCGATATAACAATGGATAACGGCGCAGGGCTTGGAAGCGAATATGCATTCTGGGGCGAGGACGGCTATGAAGGCGTTTCCGCAGGCGGCGGAGTTACCCTGCAGATCGGCGCAAACGAAGGCCAGACGATGAGCTTCTCCATCGAGGACATGAGTGCAAGATCCCTTGGCGTAGACGGCAACAAGGTAAGGCTGGACACCCAGAAGGGCGCACAGGAAGCAACCACGACCATCGACGCAGCGATCAAGAGAGTGTCCGCAGCACGCGGGCGCATGGGCGCGATCCAGAACCGTCTGGAGCATACCATCGCAAACCTGGACACCGCAGCAGAGAATACGCAGAATGCAGAGTCCCGCATCCGCGACGTAGATATGGCGGAAGAAATGGTGGAATACTCCAAGAACAACATTCTGGCGCAGGCAGGACAGTCCATGCTGGCACAGGCGAACCAGTCCAATCAGGGCGTACTTTCCCTGCTCGGATGATCGCGGTTTTTGGAACCATACCGCAGCCAATGCAAAGAAAACAGCGCAGCCTTTTATGGGGTCTGCGCTGTTTTCATCTTTCCTCTATTGCCTTACGGCTTTTGCTCAAAATTCATAACCGTCCAGCCTCCGGCTGCCCTGTTACTAAAAATCAATCTCTTCATCGTAGAAGCAAGCCTTCAGCAGCTTCTCCATTTCCTCCGGCGTCGGGATCCTCGGGTTGGAGCCTGTGCAGGCGTCGGAAATCGCCAGCTTCGCAACCTCCGGCAGCTTATCCATAAATTCCTTTTCGTCGATGATGCCGCCTTCGTAATCCTTGATGCAGGACGGGATCTCCAGCGAAACGTTCATCGCCTTGATCTCATTGATCAGCGCGTCCACCAATTCCTCTGTGGAAGAACCCTTTAAGCCGATGAACGACGCGATCTGCGCATAGCGTTCCGCCGCTTCTTCATTCTTGGCATTGTACTTGATCACCTTCGGCAGGTACATCGCATTCGCGCAGCCATGCACGATATGTCCGCCGCTGTATGCCGCGCCCGTCTTGTGCGCCATGGAATGCACGATCCCCAAAAGCGCGTTGGAGAACGCCATGCCCGCCAGGCACTGCGCGTTATGCATACGGTCGCGCGCTTCCATGTCTCCGTCAAAGGAAGCCTTCAGGTCGCGGTGGATCATCTTGATCGCGTGGAGCGCAAGCGGATCGGTATAATCGCAATGCAGGGTGGAGACATACGCTTCGATCGCGTGCGTCATAGCGTCCATCCCGGTATGCGCCGTCAGCTTCTTGGGCATCGTCTCAGCCAGGGCCGGATCCACGATCGCCACGTCCGGCGTAATGTTAAAGTCAGCAAGCGGGTACTTTATGCCTTTCGCATAATCCGTGATCACGGAAAACGCCGTCACTTCCGTAGCCGTCCCGGATGTGGACGGGATCGCGCAGAACTTCGCCTTCGTGCGGAGCGTCGGGAAGCTAAACGGAGTGATCAGATCCTCGAACGTCGTCTCCGGATACTCGTAAAACGCCCACATTGCCTTTGCCGCGTCGATTGGGGAGCCGCCGCCCATGGAAACGATCCAGTCCGGCTGGAACTCGCGCATCTTCTCCGCGCCCTTCATGACCGTCTCCACGCTCGGATCCGGCTCAACATTCTCGAACAGCTCCACTTCCATGCCCGCTTCCTTCAAATAAGAAACCGCCTTGTCCAGGAAGCCAAACCGCTTCATGGAACCGCCGCCTACTACGACGATCGCCCGCTTCCCTTTCAGATTCTTCAATTCCTCCAAAGATCCTTTCCCATGATACAGATCCCTTGGTAATGTAAAACGTCCCATAACAACCTCCTAAAAAATTAATTTTTGACGGGCCGCCGCGCAAAAGGCCGATAACAGTTCAGCCTTCGGCCTCACAGTTACGGAATCCGGCTCATTTAAAATTTGCCTTCGGCAAAGAGCCGGATTCCCGCTTGGCAAAATTTACATATTCTTACGGACTTTGCAGCAAGTGCAAAGTCCCAAGCTGAACTGTTACAAAGGCCGTTCCTTCCCCGCGGCATCCTTACGAAAAAATAGTATCATCAACTCCCAAAAAAGTCAATGGAAAACAGCCGCTACGCAGGGTTCTTTCATGAAGTGCCCAAAAATCAGACGGCAAAGCTGGCCACGGCAGGCAGAAAGAAGCTGAAGCTCTCCTGGAAGAAGGTTTTATAATATCAAAAAATTTTGGATTCTGCTCTCTGCCGAAAAAAGGCACAAAAAATCGCCACTCTTTCAAGTGACGATTCCCTGTCATTTTTCTATATGGTATCCGGTTCTGGCACTGCTTCCCCAAATAGCTGCATTAAATCATGGTTCGTCCCCACGTTGGTTACTTCAAAATAATTGAGACACGGGGCAAGCCACGGAAGCTCCCTGCTCATCTCACGGATCAAGTCGAAAATTTCCAAATCCGTAGTCTTATACTTGGAATGATATCCGGAATACTGCTCATGGGAGAAGTCACGCTTCAGCAGATAATCCCGTATTTTCCCATATGCCCCCATTTGGATTTGTTACAGAATAATACTCTTTTAAGTCTTTGATGCGCAGATCAAAATACAGTGCCTTCAAATGTTTCGCTTCTTTTCTTGCCATTATGCCACGCTCAGTTTCTTCGTATAGTGGTACAGTACATCTTCAACGGTAAAATCATCTTCCGTTTCCCCGTCGTCGCTATTGTACCATATCCATTTGGTCACGTAATCCATAAACCACGCTTTCTCCTTCAAAGAAGTGATGATACCCCCGAAAGTGCCGTAATCTTTTGGACTTCCATTCCCGACAAAGCATAGTGTGCCGTCAGGCTCCTTTGTCTTTCCCAACCTGTACCGGGCAAACGCCTGCTCTAATGCCTGATAAATGCTCTCAACCCTGTATTTCTGGTCAGCAAGTATCTTATCCTCATCCATTTTTATCTCTAATTTCAGCATGACAGCCTCCTTTGGTTCAAAAAAATGCCCGGTTACTTCCTGTGTATCCATTATATCCGACTTCCTAAGAAATCTCTGCTGCATTTTTACAGATTACTTCGTGAAAGAACCCTGTCGCTACGCCTCGTCGATCGCCTTCCCGATATCGCCCCGCATATATTTATTGTCAAAATCGACCCACTCCGTCGCCTTGTAAGCATTCGTGCGGGCCTCCTTTAGATCCGCTCCTTTCGCGGTGACGCCGAGGACGCGCCCGCCGTTCGTGACGACCTTCCCGTCCTTTAAGGCCGTCCCTGCATGGAAGCAGTAATACCCGTCTTTTCCGTCAAACCGCTCAAGCCCCCGGATCTCGAATCCTTTCTCATAAGACACCGGATAGCCGTCCGACGCTAAGACGACGCAGACCGCCGCGTTGTCCTCAAACTGCAGGTCGATCTCGTCCAGCCGCCCCTCGACGCAGGCCTCCATGACCTCGATCATGTCGTTTTTCATGCGCGGCAGAACGACCTGGGCCTCCGGGTCGCCAAAGCGCGCGTTGTATTCTAAGACCTTCGGCCCGTCTTCCGTCAGCATCAGCCCAAAGAAAATAACTCCGGTAAACGGACGCCCTTCCGCCGCCATGGCGTCCACGGTCGCCTGGTAAATGTGCTTCCTGCAGAACTCGTCCACTTCCGCCGTGTAGAACGGGCTTGGCGAAAATGTCCCCATGCCTCCGGTGTTCAGCCCCTGGTCGCCGTCCTTCGCGCGCTTGTGGTCCTGCGCGGAGGCCATGGCTCTGATCGTCTTCCCGTCCACGAACGAAAGCACGGACACCTCGCGCCCGGACATAAATTCCTCGATCACGATGCGGCTGCCCGCCTCCCCGAACTTCTTATCCTCCATGATCTCCTTCACGCCCGCCTTCGCTTCCTCCAGCGTGCCGCAGATCAGCACGCCTTTCCCGAGCGCAAGCCCGTCCGCCTTTAAGACGATCGGCATCTTCGCCTGCTCCAGGTAAGCGACGGCCTCCTTCGGGTCGTCGAACGTCTCATACGCCGCCGTCGGGATCTTGTACTTTTTCATCAGATCCTTGGAAAACGCCTTGCTCCCTTCTAAGATAGCCGCGTTCTTCCGCGGGCCGAACACCTTTAGGCCCGCCGCCTCGAACACATCCACGATGCCGCCGACCAGCGGGTCGTCCATCCCGACGATAGTAAAATCGATCCCGTTCTCCTTCGCGAACGCCGCCAATCTGTCAAATTCCATCGCGCCGATCGGCACGCACTCCGCGATCTGCCCGATGCCCGCGTTCCCCGGCGCGCAATATATCTTTTCCACCCTGGGGCTTTTCGCCGCGCACATCGCGATCGCGTGCTCGCGCCCGCCGCCCCCTACGATCAATACTTTCATCTTTCCTCCTCTTCTTCTAAATCAACCAAATCAATAAATCAAGACTCGCTCGCGAGTCTTGGCGCGAGATTCGGGTCTGCTTTCGCAGACATCTTCTGCTCCGAATCTCTGCGCATCTTCGCGGGCGGTTATCAGATGGGAGATTGACTCCCGCCACGAATACCAGTATGTTACTCGCCATCTACAGGGGCGGGAGTCTCCTCCCATCTGATGACCGCTTTTCCGCCTTCCACATGAACCTTCCCGTTCGCGATCAGGTCGATGGCCCTCGGGAGTATCTTCCACTCCGCCTCTTCCATGACGCGCCGCTGCAGGGACTGCGGCGTATCGTCCTGCCTCACCATGACGGGCTGCTGCAGGAGGATCGGCCCGGTATCCGTCCCCTCGTCCACGAAATGCACCGTCGCCCCCGTGACTTTCACGCCCCGCGCCAGCGCGCCCTCATGAACCTTCAGCCCATAATATCCCGTGCCGCAGAAAGACGGGATCAGCGACGGATGGATGTTGATGATGCGGTTCTTATATTTTCTCACCATCATTTCCGGCAGCACGACCAAAAACCCGGCCAACACCACCAGATCCGGCTCGCAGCCGTCCAGTTTTTCCAAAAACGCGCGATTAAATTCCCCGCGGCTTCCAAACTGCTTCGGGGAAACGCATATCCCCTCGATCCCGTGCCGCCGCGCCCGCTCCAGGGCGTACGCGCCCGGGTTGTTGCTGATCACGGACACGACCTGCGCGTTCGTGACCGTCCCGCCCTCGATGGCGTCCAGGATCGCCTGCAGGTTCGTGCCGCCGCCGGACACGCAGACCGCTACCCTTAACATACGTCCACTCCTTTTTCCCCGTCTGCGACCGTCCCGACCACATACGGGGTCTCCCCCGCCGCCCGGACGGCCTCCATCGTCTTGTCCACGTCGCCCGCATCCACGGCCAGGATCATGCCGATGCCCATATTATATGTATTGTACATGGCTTTCTCCGCCACCTGCCCTTCCCGCGCGATCATCCGGAAGATCGCCGGAACCTCATAGCTGCCCTTTTCAATGACGGCGCGCTTCCCTTCCGGCAGCATCCGGGGCACGTTCTCATAAAAGCCCCCGCCCGTGATATGGCTGCACGCCTTCACGCGGACGCCGGACTCCCGGATGGAGCGGAGCACCTTCACATAGATCTTGGTGGGGGCGAGCAGAGCCTCCCCAAGCGTCTTCCCAAGCTCCTCATGGTACGCGTCCAGCGCCTCCCTCTCCATGGGGAAGATCTTGCGCACCAGCGAGAATCCGTTGGAATGGACGCCGGAGCTGGCCATGCCGATCAGGGCGTCGCCCGCCTTCACGTCCTTCCCCGTGATAATGTCCTTCTCATCCACGACGCCTACCGCAAACCCGGCAAGGTCGTATTCATCCTCCGGGTAAAATCCCGGCATCTCCGCCGTCTCCCCGCCGATCAGCGCCGCGCCGCTCCTGACGCAGCCTTCCGCCACGCCGCTTACGATCTGCGCGATCTTTTCCGGGAAATTCTTCCCGCAGGCGATATAATCCAGGAAAAACAGCGGCTCCCCGCCCGCGCACGCAATGTCGTTGACGCACATCGCCACGCAGTCGATCCCGACCGTGTCATGCCGATCCATCAAAAACGCCAGCTTCAGCTTCGTCCCAACGCCGTCCGTTCCGGACACCAGCGTCGGCTTTTCCATGCCTTTGAACTTCTCCATGGAAAACGCGCCCGAGAACCCGCCCAAGCCCGTCAGTACTTCCGGCCGCATGGTGCGACGCACATGCTGTTTCATCAGCTCCACGGATCTGTAACCCGCCTCAATATCTACGCCTGAATTTTTGTAATCCATACTTTCATTTCCTCATTTCTGCGCTGCCTCTGCTCCCTTCGCGTAACGCGCGGCCTGCGCCGCAGCGCGGGCGCAAGCGCGGCCTAACGCCATCTAAAATCTGCGCGGCGTCCCTTCGCGTAACGCACAGCCTGCGCGGCTCCGCTTCGCGTAACGCGCGGCCTGCGCGCCGTCCAAATCCTGCGCGGCGTCCCTTCGCGTAACGCGCGGCCTGCGCCGCAGCGCGGGCGCAGGCCCCGGTCGGCAAAACGCGCCTCAATCCGCGTTTCCCTTGTATCCTTCTTCCTGCAGGCGCGCGTCCTTCGCCTCCACCTGCTCTTTCAATTTCCCGGAATAGCTTTTCAGCCGCCCCAGCAGCTCCTCGTCCGAAGTCGCGAGGATCTTGGCCGCCAAAAGCCCCGCGTTCGCCCCGCCGTTGATCGCGACTGTCGCGACCGGGATGCCGGACGGCATCTGGACGATGGAATAGAGCGAATCGCGCCCGCCCAGCGACGTCGTGTGCATCGGCACTCCGATGACCGGCATCGGGAAGATCGCCGCGCACATCCCGGGAAGGTGCGCCGCCATCCCCGCGCCCGCGATGATCACCTTGAATCCTTTTTCTTCCGCGGTCCTCGCATATTCAAAAAACACATCCGGCTCCCGGTGCGCGGAAATGATCCGCATCTCATATGTGATCCCAAGCTCCTCCAAAATGTCGGCCGCCTTCGCCATGATCGGCAGGTCGGAGTCGCTTCCCATTACAATCCCTACTTTTGCCATGCTCGTTCCCCTTTCTCTTCTTCCTGTTTTGCTATCCCGCGCAGCTCTTACCGTGAGGCTGTGTACGCAATGAGCGGAACTCCCATTTTGCTATCCCGCGCGGCTCTTACCGCGAGACTGTGTACGCAATGGCCGGAACTTCCATTTTGCTATCCCGCGCAGCTCTTACCGTGAGGCTGTGTACGCAATGGCCGGAACTTCCGTTCTGCTATCGCCGCGCGATCCTTACCCCAGCGGCCCGTTCAGCTCTTCCGTCCCCGGCACGGCAAATTTCCCGTCCCGGATGATATCCTCCTCGGTCCCGTCCGCCTTCCGCACCGTGATGCTGCCCAGCTCCTCATAGGGGATCGTGATATCCGTGTGGCAGTTGAAATAAGCCTTCTGGGGATCTTCTTTCCTGCGCAGGGACGCCTCGTTGTCCCTCGCGACGATCTCCTTGCCGTCCGGGTTATAGACAGGCGTGTCCTCCGCCCAGCTATAACAGGTGTCTCCGACGGCAAAATGCGGCCCTGTCTTCTCCGCGATCAGGATGGGCAGCTTATCCTGGATCTGATAATCCTTCCCCATCCGGTAAGCCGTGGTGTTCGTCCCAATGGCAAATTCCCCCATCGGCAGCGCGTCGTGGCCCTTTAGCAAGTTTTCCTTTAAAAACGCGCGGTTCTCTTCTTCCGTAGCAAAATTCCGGCAGGAGCAGCGGCTCGTCATCCCGTCCCGGAACTCCACTTCCAGATCCAGGTACCGCAGCCCGTTCAGATACGCCTCGGAAACATGCAGCAGCCCGTCCGTCCCTTTCAGAACCGGGGTCGTGAAAACCTCGCCCACCGGGATATTCACATCCGCCACGCAGTTTTCAAAGATCGTCTCCTTCTCCCTGTCCCGCAGCGGGTGCAGGGCCACCGTCAGGTCCGTGGCGTTCTTCCCTTTCCCGGCGATATGCACGGACACGCCCTGATCCAGCACGTCGATGATCTTCTGCTGCATCCGCTGGTATTTCTGGTAATCCAGCGTGTTCACCTCCACCGTCTTCGCAAAGATCTCCTCGTACTTCGGCCCGATCTCCGGGATCGGGTACGCAATGATCGTAAAGCTGCGCTCCTCCCCCTTGATGTACGCGTTCATGATCTGCGCCGCCTGGTTCGCGTCGTAGACGTTGAGCTTCTGCTGCTTGTCGTCAAACTGGTACGCGAACGGGTTGGCCTTGGGCGCGAAGCCCTCCTCCCCGAACGTCTCCACCACGGCCGGGCCGCCGTACCACGCCGCTTCCTTCTTGCGGCTCTCATAGGCGGCGCGCAGCGTCTCTAAGCGCCGCTCTACCAGCGACTTGTCTAAGTACGCAGCCTTGTCCGCCTTGTGGTCGTAATCGTACTGGCGGTTCGCGGAAATGCCTGACACGGAACGCCCCTGACGCCCCCGCCCTTGAAAAGAAAGCTCCCCGCCGCGCATGACGACGGGCCGCAGCCCCATTTTCCCAAAATTCCCGATCGCGGCGCGCATCATCCGCTCAAATCCGATCGGGTAGCGCAGATCCACGAATTTTTTCTTAGACAGATCCTTGCCCGTCACCTCAAACCCGATCCGGTACCCTTCCGTATACGTGTCCGCCATCGCCTGGACATCCGCTTCCGGCATCCGGTTTAAGAACTCCGCCGTCCGTATCTCATTTTCCGTAATGTACGCGCCGTAGCGGTAGAGGTAACGCGGGTCGGACAAGTCGCTGTCCATGATGATGCGGACGTAAAAATCCAGCTCCGGGCAAGTCTGCGCCAACACGCTGACCTCCGTGAAAAACTCGCTGTAATCGTGGAAAAACCAATAGACGATCCGCCAGATCTCCCGCTCTTTCGGCAGCTCCTCTTCCTCGAAGCGGTTGTAAATTTCCACAAAAAGCTCAGAAAAGATCGTCAGATCGTAGGCGCGCCCCTCGAACGCATAGGGGATCAGCGACCGGAAATCCGCATACAGCGCGCTGAACAATTTCCCGAAATCCTCCCCCAAGCTCTCTACGGCGAACTTGGGGTTCGCATAGCTCCTCTCGTAATTTTCCGGCAAGACCTCCTCGTAAAGCGCGCGGTTCTCCCGCCGCATTTCTTCCAGGCTCTTCTTTTCCCACCTGCCGGAGGCGACCTCTTCCTCCAATTCGCCCAGCCGCGTCAAAAAAGCCGCCGCATGGCGGAAATAGCCGCGGTACGGCTGCGGCGTCGTCTCTTCCTGCGCGATCTGCGCCATGCGCCCCATCACGAGCGGGAAACGTTCCTCTACCTCCTCGCGGTACGGCCGCCAGATCTCCTGATAACCCATCTTCTCATGCCTGCCTTTCTTCGCCCCGGTCCCGGGGACGCGCCAAACGTCACAGATAAAACCCAAGCGCGTAGACCGCAGCCCAGCCTGCCAGCGCCAACCCCGAGCAGACGCTCCCAAGCGCCGGGAACAGCTTGTATCTGTCCTCTCCGAACCCGGAAAGCCCGAGGATCAGGGCCGCCCCTGCCAGCAGCAGGGAAAAAAGCCCAGCGCTCCCGACATAGACGGAAGCGTTCCCCCGATCCTGCACCGAAAGGGCCACCAGCGCGACGCCCGACAAAACCGACAGGCCCGCCAATGCCAACGACGCCTTTCCTCTCCCGGAATGCTTCTTCCCCGCGAATTTATAACTGTTCCTCTTTCTCCTCATACGCCCTCCTCATCCTGTCTATCCAAAAAAATATCAGCCAGCCGCCCGCGCCCCCGATCGTATTGAGCAACAGGTCGTCCACGTCGAAGCTTCCCACTTTCGACACGAGCTGGATCGTCTCGACGCACAGGCTGAACTCAAAGCTGAAAAACGCGGTATAAAAAAAGGCGCGGCATCTCGGGTACAGCGCCGGGAGGAAGAAGCCGAACGGCAAAAACGCCACGATGTTCCCCGCCAGGTTCAAAAGCACCGCTCCCGTCCCAAGGAAGTCCCGGTATTGGATGAACCGCCCGATCTCCTTAAACAGCTCCAGGTTATAATGATAATTCCTGTCCTCAAACGTGCGCCCCGTGCTTTCCGCAAAGAACAGGAAATATGCCAAACCAACCAGGTAAGCCCCGAATATGGCCTTGCTGCATATCCGGAGCGTTTTTCCATATTCCTTTTTCAATTTCCCAACCCTTGTCAAATGATGATATCCGATTTGCGCCTTAACATCCTCGCACCGTTTATGATCGCAATGATCCCGCATGCCGCGCCACATACCAGCACTACGACGCCGAGCGCGATATTCCACGCCCCCGCCCCATTCAATGTCTTGTATACTTTTTCGTTCATGACGTTCTCACCCCATATTGCCTGTAATAGCTGTCGATCGCAGCCTTCATTTCCTCATCAATATATATATTACCCTTATATGGCTTCTTATACAGATAATCCACCACATCCTGCATCGTCACGATCGCATCCGCGTCGAACCCGTACAGCTCCTGGATCTCCTCCAGCGCGCTCTTCTCCCCCTTGCCGCGCTCCATGCGGTTCAGCGACACCATCAGGCCGCGGATCTCCACGTCCGCCTGCGCGCGGATGATCGGAACCGTCTCTTCCATGGACTTCCCGGAAGTCGTGACGTCCTCTATGATCACGACCCGGTCGCCGTCCTTTAGCTTGCTCCCCAGCAAGATCCCGGCGTCCCCGTGGTCTTTTTCCTCCTTGCGGTTGGCGCAGTAACGGATCTCCTTCCCGTACAGCTTGCTGTATGCCATGACGGTCGCGACAGACAGCGGGATGCCCTTGTACGCCGGCCCGAACAGCACGTCAAAATCGTCCCCGTAACGCTCGTGGATCGCAGCCGCGTAGTACTCCCCCAGCCGGATAAGCTGCGCGCCCGTCACATATGCGCCCGCATTCATGAAAAAAGGGGACTTCCGCCCGCTCTTCAATGTAAATTCGCCAAACTTCAACACCTGGCAGTCCACCATGAATTCGATAAATTCTTTTTTATATTGTTCCATCTGCTGATTTCTCCTTATTTTACGGGATCCCAGGGCTTCCGCCCGCTTTTCCAAAGCCTGGCGCGCGCCTTTCCGCGCCCCTGGCGGCGTCCCGGATACACTTCTTTCAGTATACCATCAATTTCCTTCTCTTTCAACTGACAAATCAAACTTTTTGCGGTACAAGCCAATGGGGTTGGGATTACATTGCCAGAATTCTTTGGCACGGAAAATTTAACCTTTTAGCGCAATATCTAAAATAACTCCTTACTCCCCCACCACTTCCCAGTAGCCGTTTTTCTTTGCGCCGTGCCGTATGATCCGGCCGTCCTCTTTCAGCCTGGCAAGGATACGCTGCGCCTGCCTCTGCGTGACGCCTAACGATGTGGCAAGCATATTGGAAGACATTTTTCCGTCCTGCTTCAACAGCGACAACGCTTTTTCCTCATTTGTTACGACATTTATTACGACATTTATTGCGACGTCTCCTCCGTTTTGCGTTTTCTGGATTTCCATTAAGGCGTCGCGGATCATAGCCAGCATAAATTCCACAAACTGCGTGGAATCGCCGATTTCGTCCGCTCTCTGAAGCGCCTTGTAATACGCCTTCTGTTTCTCATGCACAAGCGTCTCTACCGGAATCCATGCAAAAATCCCTTTCCATTTCTGCAGGATCAGCGACTGCCACAATCTCCCTGTCCGCCCGTTTCCATCCGAAAATGGATGGATGAATTCAAACTCATAATGAAAGACGCAGGACTTTACAAGCGGATGATATTTGCTTTGTTTCAGCCAGGAAAAAAGTTCATCCTTCCGGCTTCCCTGTTACAAAATCCTCTCATTTCAGACTGACTTCCCTTCCTCCGGGACTTTCAGGGATTCCGTGATCTTCTGGACTGCCTTAAAGTAACGTGTCAAAGGCAATCCCTCCTTCCCCTCCTGTCCCGCAGCCGCCGCGCGGCCTCCTTCCCTTCCACCGGGACTTTCAGGGATTCCGTGATCTTCTGGATCGCCTTGTGGAATGTGAAATCGTCCAATCGGCTCCGCTCAAGATAGGAAAGCGTCTCTTCCGGGAACTCACGGTAACAGATGGAAACCGCCCACGCCTGCGCCATCTTCACATAATACTTGTCCAGGCGCACTTCGTCGACCGCCTCCAGCACACGCGGCAGATGCTCCCTGTCCACGTAATAATCCAGCATCTGCACCAGCGCGAACCGCGCCTCATATTCCCGGCCGCTGCCAAGGCATTCCTGCAAAAATCCCCACATTTCCTCCGGCTGCTCCTTTGCCAGCTTGATCGTGGCGCACGCGCTGTCGCAGACCGACCAGTTGTCGATCTTCGCAAGGAAACGCCTAAGATGCCCCTGCTTTTTCGCAAAATCCCCTTTCGCGTACCCTAAGGCCATTCCCTGCAGCATGATCTCCTCGTAGCTGTCGTCCCGCGCATGGGCAAGGTACACTTCCCACTCGCCCTTCGCAAGCTGTCTTGCGATCTTGCGCAAAGCGGGCAGGCGGACCCCCAGAATCCCCTCCACGCCGGGGAGCATCTTTTCCATAAATTCCCGGAAATCCTCTTCCCGCAGCTCCTCCAGCCGCGCCCTGACCCAATCGTTATATTCCTCCGGCCCGATTTCCAGGCCATTCTCTTCCCTCATTTCCGGATCGCCCGCCTCTCTTCTGTCGTCCCCATCTATGCCCTGACCCAATCGTTATATTCCTCCGGCCCGATTTCCAGGTCTTTCCCTTCCTCATCAGACGGGAGGATCCTCCCGCCTCTATAAGTGGTAAATCACAAGTTCGTATCAGCGGCGGAAGCCAGTCCCCCATCTGATAAACGCTCCGCGAGAATACGCCGCCCTTTACTCCTCCAGGAAATCCACGCGTCCAGTCTCAACGTCGTAAACCGCCCCGACGACCGACAGTCCGAGGGCGTCTTTTTCAAGGCGCGAGCCAATGACAGAAACCGCGCGCCTTACGTTCCGCTCGCAGGCTTTCCGGTCGTCCGTCTCATCCCCGATGGCAAGCTTGATCTCATCCGTCAAATACTGGATATGCCCTTCCGGCCCGCAATGGATCGCGGCGTCGATCGCGCCGCAGCGCGTATGCCCCAACACGACGGCCAGCCGACAGCCGAGATGGGAAGCCGCGTACTCGATGCTCCCCAATTGATGGCTGCCAGCCACGTTTCCCGCCACGCGGATGACAAACAGCTCCCCGATCCCCGCCATGAAAATATGCTCCGGGACGACCCGCGAGTCCGAGCAGGAAAGAATGGCGGCGTAGGGATACTGCCCCTCTCCCGCCGTCTTTTCCCGCAATGCCAGCGAAATGCCGCCGTCGTTGTGTTCCGCGCCAAGATAAGCCCTGTTCCCCGCTTTCAATTTTTCCAGGGCGTCCCGGGCGGACATCCCATGCCCTATGGTTCCCATCTTCCGTAACCTCCTATATCCCAAAATATGCGTCGATCCCGTCCGCGATCCCGTCCGCGAGCTGCTGCTGGTAGCCCTCCGTGGCCATGTTCTGGTCTTCGGCCGGGTTAGTCATGAATCCCATCTCGATGATCGTCACCGGGACGGCGCACCAATTGATGCCGCTCATGGAATCCGTCTCCCACACGGATTTTTTATTGGCGCCCGTCGCGTTCGCCGCACCGTCCAGCACGCAGTCCGAAAGGCTGCGGCACTGGCCGTACAGATCGCCCATATAGGGGTTTGCGGCAGTCGGGCAAATGGTCAGGATCCCATTCACGCTGCTGTCTTCCGAACCGTTCGCATGGACGCGGATGAACGCGTCCGCCCCGGCGTTGTTCGCGATGGCCGCCCGCTCGCTGTTGCTGATATCCACGTCGTTCGACGTGCGCACCATGATCGTCTCATAGCCCCGCGCCTCTAATTCCGCCTGCAATTTCAAAGACACCGCCAGCGTCAGCTCGTATTCCTTCAGCCCGCTGACGCAGCCGCTCGTCCCGCTGGCGACCTTCGCCTTTGTCTCGGACGCGCCCGGCCCGATCGGCTCCGGGTCGCTGTTCCCATGCGCCTGATGCCCGGCGTCGATCGCGACCAGATATCCGTTGCCCGTCATCTCAGACTTTGGACACAGGTAATCCGAAGCGATATAATATTCCTTGCCGTCGATCTCCACCGCGCTCCATGCGCCGTCGTTCGCCGTCCTCGTAAACTCGCTCTTTCGCGCCACGGTCCGATAGATCTCGCTGTCCACAGAAGGGCGTTCCCGGACGTTGACGGAAGAAGTCGTCACGACCTCTTCTCTCGCATAGACGACCGTGTCCGGGTTCAAGGCCGCCTCTTCCCGAGCGGGCTTCCCTTCCGCGCCGTCTTCTTCCTCCCTGGAATCCCCGGCTTTTTTGCCTTGCGCAGGCTTCTCGCCGCTTTCTTCTTCGGAAAGAGCTTCCGTTTCCTCGTCCCCGGAAATCTCCTTCTCCTCTTCGCCTTCCGGCGTTTCCTCTTCCCCGCTCTCCTCCTGGGAAATCTCCTCCTTTTCGGCCTCCTGCCGCGTCGTCCCGCTGTCCGTAAGCCCCTTGCCGCAGCCGCAGAGCATAAGCGACGCGATCAGCAGGCAAGCCGCCTGTTTCCAGTTCTTTCTCATCTCGTTCTCCTTTTCCGGTATCGAATGGTATTTGCCCAAAGGTATTTGCCCAAAATAGGCTTTGCGCCCTGCCTATCGGCTCCTTACGATCCCTTCCCGCGCGTCTAAGACCACAAACGCCCCGGTCTTCAAGATATCCGTCGCGTTCCTGGCCTCCGTGATCACCGGGATGTCCAGGCTCAGGCCCGCGATCACCGCATGGCTGTTCGGGCCGCCCTCTTCCACGATCAGCCCGGACGCCTTCCGGATCTGCTCCATCATGCCGTTGCTCGTCTGCTTCGCCACGATGATGTCACCGGAATTGAAATTCTGCCGCAGCTCCTCTTCATCCCGGCAGACGCAGATGTTGGAAGCGACCGCCTTATCCCCGATGCCTTTCCCTGTCACGAGGATATGGCCCGCCACATGGACCTTGATGATATTTGTCGTGCCTGAGATCCCCAGCGGGACGCCAGCGGTAATGACCGTAATGTCCCCCATGGACACCAGCCCCGCTTTTTCCGCGACGTCCACCGCATGCTCAAACAAGTCGTCCGCGTTCTCCTTGCTCTCCACCTTCAACGGGGTCACGCCCCAGGAAAGGTTCAGTTGGCGGCAAACCTTGTCGTCCGTGCTGCCCCCGATGATGTTGCACGGCGGGCGGTATTTGGAGATCATGCGCGCCGTGCGCCCGGAGCGCGTGACCGTGATCACGGCCGCCGCGTTCAGGTCGCAGGCCGTCGTGCAGGTCGCGTGGGAGATCGCGTTCGTGATGTCCGGGTTGCTCATCGTCCGGCGCGACTTGAACCGCGCCGTATAATTGATGTCCTGCTCCGTCCGGACCGCGATCCGCACCATCGTCTTGAGTGCCTCCACCGGATATGCGCCCGCCGCCGTCTCGCCGGAAAGCATGATGGCGCTCGTCCCGTCGTAGATCGCATTCGCCACGTCCGTCGCCTCCGCGCGGGTGGGCCTTGGGTTCTTCATCATGGAATCCAGCATCTGTGTCGCGGTAATGACCTGCTTGCCCGCCTCCACGACTTTCTTGATGATCATTTTCTGGATGACCGGAACGTCCTCTAACGGGATCTCCACGCCCATGTCCCCGCGCGCGACCATGATCCCGTCCGACACGCGGATGATCTCGTCGATGTTGTCCACGCCCTGCATATTTTCGATCTTGGAAATGATGTTGATATTGTGGCATCCCTTCTCCTCGAAGATCTTGCGGATCTGCAGCACGTCGTCCGCCGTCCGCACGAAGGAGGCCGCGATAAAATCAAAGCCGTTCTCAATGCCGAACACGATGTCCTCGTAATCCTTCTGGCTGATGTACGGCATGGACAGATCCACATTCGGGACATTGACGCCCTTTTTATTGGAGATCGTCCCGCCGTTCACCACGCGGCAGGAAATCTCGGTATCCGTCAGTTCCTCCACCTCAAGCTCGATCAGCCCGTCGTCGATCAAAATCCGGCTGCCGACGGAAACGTCGTTCACCAGATCCTTGTACGTGATGGACGCCCGGTTCTCGTCCCCTAAGGCCTCCTCCGTCGTCAGGACGAATTTCTGCCCGGCGACAAGCTGAGCCTTGCCTTCCTTTAAGTCGCGCAGGCGGATCTCCGGCCCTTTCGTGTCCAGCAGGGCCGCGACCGGAAGGTTCAATTCCTCCCGCAGCCGTTTCACCGTCCGCAGGCGCTCGCCCTGCTCCTCATGGCTCCCATGGGAAAAATTAAAACGCGCGACGTTCATTCCCTCCATCATAAGCTGCCGAAGCACATCTTCCTTGTCCGTCGCCGGGCCTAACGTGCAGATGATCTTGGTCTTCCTTAAATTTTTCATGATTTCCCTCCTATAACCAACGAAAAGAAACCGTCCCTTTTCCACGGTTTCTTCTCGTCTTTTTCCGTAACGGTTCCGTATGACCGTTACGATGTTTTTCTTTACTTATGGATCAGCGTCCCTACGCTTCCCTTCGGCCGCTCCTGATTCGATTCCAGTTTCGTGATCAAAACGCTGCGCACCGCGGAGTTTCCAATAAATTCAATGGCTGTCTCAATCTTCGGAAGCATCGTGCCAGGCTCGAACTGCATCTCTGCGATGTACTCCTTCGCCTGGGACACTGTCATCTCGTCCAACGGCGTCTCGTTCTCCCTGCCAAAATTCAGGCAGACTTTCTCGACCCCGGTCAAGATCACCAGCCGCTGCGCGTCGATCAAGTCCGCCAGCTTCCCAGCCGCGGAATCCTTCTCAATCACCGCGCTCGCGCCCTTTAGCTTGTTGCCCTGGGCAAGCACCGGGATCCCGCCTCCTCCGCAGGCGATCACGACCTGATCCGCGTCCAAAAGCGCGCGGATCGCGTCGATCTCCACGATGTCCATCGGCCTCGGGGCCGCCACGATCCTGCGGTACCCCTCGTCCGTCTTGACGGTATGGTTGCCTTTTTTCTCTTCCGCTTCCGCCTCTTCTTCCGTCATGACGCGCCCGATCACTTTCGTCGGCTGGTAAAACGCGTCGTCGTACGGATCCACGCTCACCTGCGTCAGGACGGTGGAAACCGTCTTGTAAATGCCCCGGTTCAAAAGCTCCGTGCGGATCGCGTTCTGCAGGTCGTATCCAATGTAGCCCTGGCTCATCGCGGAGCAGACGGACATGGGCGTCGGCGTGTACTCCGGGTAGATCCTGCAAAATTCCGCCATCGCCGTGTGGATCATGCCGACCTGCGGCCCGTTGCTATGGGAGATCGCCACCTGGTAATCGTCCTTGATGAAATCCGCCACGGCCTTGGCCGCCCTCTTTGTCGCAAGTTTCTGCTCCGGGAGCGTCGTGCCTAACGCGTCATGCCCCAGTGCGATCACGATCTTTTTCTTCCTCATAAAACACCTCAAATCATTGAATCATTTAATCATTTTTCCTCCCAAGCACAACGGAAACCGTCTGTTCCTGCCATTCCCCGTTCTGGTTGGTCTGGATCGTCACCTCTACCTCGGTCCCGGCCGCGTAATACTGCATGATCTCAGAGAGGCTCTCCAAGCCCTTCACGGCCCTGCCGTCAAATTTCGTGATAATATCGCCTTTCTTGATCCCGGCCTGCTCCGCCGCGCTGTTGGCCGTCACCTGGGTGATGTACAGCCCTTCCGGCATCCCGAAATTCTTTGCCAGATCGCTCGTGATGTCCTGCCCCGCCACGCCAAGGTAAGAAGATTCGGACTCATCCACGACTTCCCGCGTGATCAGGTTATTGATGATCGGCTCCGCCGCTGAGATCGGGATCGCGTACCCCATCCCCTCTACTTCCGTATCAGAATATTTCACGGAGTTGATCCCGATGACCTCGCCCTTCACATTCAGCAACGCGCCGCCGCTGTTGCCCGGGTTGATGGCCGCGTCCGTCTGGATCAGGTCGTTGGTGACGGACGTCCCCGTCATCTCGTCGGATACCGTCACCTCGCGGTCCACTGCGCTGATGACGCCCGTCGTCACGGACTGCCCGTATCCCAACGCGTTGCCGATCGCGATCGCGGACTGCCCGACCTTGATCTCCTCCGAGCTTCCCAAAGTCGCCACTTTGATCTGGTCCATCGTCTCTTCCGGGATATCCTTCACTTTCACGGAAAGCACCGCCAGGTCCGTGCTGGAATCCGTGCCTTTGATCTCCGCCGCAACCGTCTGGTCGTCGATGAAGTTGACCGTGAGCTCGTTGGAATTTGCCACGACATGGTTGTTTGTCGCGATATAGATCTCATCCTCTGTCTGCCCAATGATGATCCCGCTGCCCGCGCTCTCGGTATCCTGCACGTACGTGCGCCCGAAGAAATCCTGTATGGCGTCCTGCCCCATATTGGTAATCGCGACGATCGAAGGCATCACATTATCCACGATGTCGGAGACGTCCTCCACCGTCGTCACCGAGCTGACCCCGGTCGCCGCCAGGCTTCCGCTGTTGGGCGCCGCCGAGGCCGCTTTCTTTTCCGCCGCGCCGGATTCCTGGCTGCTTTCCGCCGCCTGCTGCACGTCAGAAACGCCCGCGGCTTTCTTTACCGCGATCCCCGTCCCGTAAAACACGGCGGAGGACACCAGCCCGAACACAACTGCCAGAGCCGCGCATTTCGCGACGGTCCGGCCAAAGCCATGGGGCCTTTTGATCTTCGGCATCTTCGGCATCTTCGCCTTTTTCTGCCTCTTCTTCCCGGACTGGCTGCCGGAAGCGTCCCACTGGCCGCCATATGCCTGCCCGTACGGGTTCTGCTGGCCGCCGGAAGCCTGGCCGTAAGAATAAGATTGGCTGTATCCGCGCTGGTACGCCTGGCCGCCTTCCGCATTCCCGCCGTACGTCCGGCCGTATTGGCTGCCGCCGCTGTACGTCCCGCTGCCTGTGCCTGCCGGATCCGTGTCTGCCGTGCGCCTCGCCTGCGCGAACGCCTCGGCTGACGAGCGTTCCTCTTCCTTCTTCTCATAGTAATTCGGGTTGCGTTCCTGGTTCCCCTGGTTCAGGTAGCTGTAGGAATATATGGAACCCGACGCGCCGCCTGCGCTGCTGCTGTTAGAATTGCTTGCGCTACCGCTTACGCTGTTACTGTTGAAACTGCTTGCGCTGTTACCCTCATTTGCGCTGCTGGCATTGACGCTGCCTGCGCTGCTGTTGCCCTTGTTCTCCTCTATGTTGTCATTTCTGAAATTGCCTTCCATAAAAATCTGCTCCTTCCTGCTTTTCATCCTGGGGCTTTCGCCCTTCCTTTTGTTTCCAGAAAGCAGTTTACGGAATGTTTGTGACGAATCTGTGAAAAATTTTTTAAAAAAACGTGTTTTTATTCCACGGTGACGGATTTCGCCAGGTTCCGCGGCTTATCGACGTCGCATCCTTTGCCGACCGCCACGTAATAACTGAAAAGCTGCAGCGGGATGATCGCCAGCGAATTTGTGAAATAGCGGTTCGTCTGCGGGATGTAGATGACGTAATCCGCCGCCTTCTCGATCTCCGTGTTGCCGTCGTTCGTCACGGCCAGCACGAACGCCCCGCGGCTGCTAAGCTCGACGATGTTGCTGATCGTCTTCTTATACAGCTCCTCCTGGGTCGCGACCGCCGCGACCAGCGTCCCTTCCTCGATCAGGGAGATCGTCCCGTGCTTCAGTTCCCCGGCCGCATACGCCTCGGAATGGATATAGGAGATCTCCTTCAGCTTCAGGGAGCCTTCCATCGAGATCGCGTAATCGACGCCCCGACCCACGAAAAACACGTCCTTCGCCGCGATGTAGCGGTTGGCGAAATGCTGGATCCTCTCCTTATTGCCCAGGAGCATCTCAATCTGCTCCGGCAGCCGCTTTAAGTCCTTTAAATAAGCCGCCACCTCTTTTTCCGTGACTGTCCCGCGCGCCTGCGCGAATTTTATGGAAAGCAGGTATTCCGCGATAAGCTGCGCGCTGTACGCCTTCGTCGTCGCAACGGCGATCTCCGGCCCGGCCCAGGTGTACATCACCTGATCCGCCTCACGCGCGATGGAGCTTCCGACCACGTTGACGATCCCGAGCGTCCGCACGCCGCGCTTTTTCGCCTCGCGCAAAGCCGCCAGCGAATCCGCCGTCTCCCCCGACTGGCTGATGACGACGACAAGCTCGTCTTGTTCCAGGATCGGGTCGCGGTACCGGAACTCCGAAGCCAGATCCACCTCCACCGGGATCCGCGCCATTCCCTCAAAGACATATTTCCCCGTAACGCCGACATGATAGGCGGAGCCACAGGCCACGATATGGATCTTGCGGATAGCGCGGATCTCCTCGTCCGTCATGCCAAGCTCCTCGATCACGATCCCGCCGTCCTTCACGCGCGGGCTTAACGTATCGCGCACGGTCTTGGGCTGCTCATACATTTCTTTCAGCATGAAATGCTCATAACCGCCTTTTTCCGCCGCGTTAATGTCCCAGTCTATGGCAGTCGGCTCTTTTTCGACCGGCTCCCCATACACATTATAAAATGCGATCTCCCCTTTGGTCAGGACCGCGATCTCCTCATTCTGGATAAAATAAACGTTCCGCGTGTACCGCAGGACAGCCGGGACGTCGGACGCGATCAGGCTGCCGTCCTTCCCATGCCCGACGATCAGAGGGCTGTCCTTGCGCACGGCGTAGATCTCCCCCGGATGCTCCTTAAAGAGGATGCCCAGAGCGTACGACCCCTCGACCCTGTGCATGACTTTCGTGATCGCCTCGATCGGGTCGCCCTTGTCGTAATAATCCAGCAAATGCGCCACCACTTCCGTGTCCGTCTCCGACACGAAGGCGTAACCCTTGCCTTTCAGATAATTCCGCAGCTTCAGATAATTCTCAATGATCCCGTTATGCACGACCGCGATCGTCCCGGCCGCGTTAAAGTGGGGATGCGCGTTCGTATCCGAGGGGGCGCCGTGCGTCGCCCAGCGCGTATGCCCGATCCCAGACTGACCCGGCATCGTCGCCCCGTCGTGCGTCAGCTCGCTTAACACTTTCAAACGGCCGCCCGCCTTCTGCACCCTGATATCCTCCCCGTCGTATACGGCGATCCCCGCCGAATCATATCCCCTGTACTCCAGCTTTGCCAAGCCGTCCAATAAGATCGGCGCCGCCTGCGACTCGCCGATATATCCCACTATTCCGCACATAGCTCCCTCCTGTGCCAGCCATCTCCGCCCCGCTGTCTGCCTGCATCGATCCTGCCGCCTGCCTGCATCGATCCTGCCGCCTGCCTGCATCGATCCTGCCGCCTGCCTGCGTTGATCCCGGCGCGGGCAGATGGCCCCGCTGCCTGGCGCGGGGCTATTCCCCGCCGCCGCCTTCTGTTTCACTGTCCGCCCCCGTCCGAGTCCGCCTCATCCGTCCCGTCCGAGTCCGCTTCATCCGTCTCGTCCGTATCCGTCCCCTCGGGCTCTTCCGCTTCTGTCTCTTTTTCTTCCACGCCCGTCCGGTACTCGATCTCATCGCTGATCCCCTGCACGCTTGGCGTCACTTCATAATCGCCCGCCTCATATAAGAAATCGTGCAGCTTCTTGACGTTCGACGCCAGATTCGCCGGGATCACGCAGTCCTGGCGGAGCCTCTGGTACGCGATGCTCACGACCACGTTCTCCAAGTCGAACGGGAAGCCCGACGTGTCCCCCAGCCTGTAGCTGAACGCGTCCTTCACCAGGCTTAGCAGCTCCGTCTTGGTCAGGCTCGTCTTGACGCTCGGGAACACCGCGTCGATCAGATCCTCGATCGTGCCTACGTCCGACGCGAGCGCTTTCTCCACCATCTTATTCAGCACGAGGCGCTGCCGTTCCGTCCGCTTGAAGTCGTCCCCCGCCGTATAGCGGATTCGCCCATAAGAGACGGCCTGCACGCCGTTCAGGTTATAAGTCCCCGGCCCGGAGATCGGGGTATAATCCTTCCCCGTCACCTTGGAAGTCTCCTCGCAGTAGCCGTTCAGCCAGCGCACCTCGTTGGAAGCGACCTCGATCTCAACGCCCCCGAGTATGTCGACCGCGTCCGCCACCGCCGCGAAATCAAACGCCGCATATTCCTGGATGTCCAGATCCAGATTCTTATTGAGCATACGCACCGCCTGCTCCGCGCCGCCGATCGCATACGCGGAATTGGCCTTGCCATAAGCGTCCGGGTCGTCTTCGTCCGCCATGTTCAGAAACGTGTCGCGGTAAATGGACACAAGCTTTACTTCTTTCGTGTCCTTATTGATCCTGGCCACCATGATCACGTCGGAATTGCCGCTGCCGTAAGAATTTGTCTCCCGGTTGTCCAGGCCGAACAGCGCGATCATCGTATAGTTGTCCAGAACCTCCTTCGTTTCCTTGGGAAGCTCTATATTGACCACCTTTTCCTTCTCGAACGTATCGTCCAGCTTGATCTGCTCTACTTTCGTATCCCCCCAGCTCCAGACGGACAACGCCGCCAATACGAGAAGCAGCAAAACGACGACCGCCGCCGCTATTATTTTTTTCTTCTTCGATATCATACCTTCTCCTGCCATCCTTTTTCTGTGGCAATCCAGCCCTCCCTGTTTTCTGATCCTCCCGTTCCGGGCCGATCCGCCACTTTTTCGTTCTTCTGCGCGGCGCGCCGCCAACCGCGCGCGACCGCCGCCTTTCCAACATATTATACATATTATAATACTTTTGTCCTTTTATCAATTGGCATTTTTTCTTGAATTTTCCAAAAATCCCTTATTTTTTCTGTCTAATATGTGCAATTCTACCGAAAAAACGCCAAAGGAAGACCACGCGGTTGCGGACCATCCGCGCCAGCCCGTAACGGCGCATCGCGGACTGGTTCGCGCCGTGCCGCCGGTACCGCAAAAGCGGCTCACGCAAAAAGACGGAATTTCCATACGCGTGATCGCTCAAGACCCCGATCCACTGGTCATGCATCTCGATATCGTCCGGGATCGGCAGGGCGATGTCCAAAACCTCGCGCCGGAAAGCCATGCAGCACCCGATGTAGCTGTTCTTCACGATATTTTTAAGGACGCCCGGCCCGGCATCGCGGAACTCAAAAAAAGATTCCATAAAGAAACGCCCGCTCTCCTCCCCCTCGAACACGCGCGCGTCGTGGATGGCAAGATGGGCGTCCCCCTTTAATGCCTCCAGCATACGGCTCACCTTGCCCGGCTCCCAGATATCGTCCTGATCCGCCAGGAAAATATACGCCCCGGACGCAAGGCTTAGCGCATGCTCCACATTCTTCTTCACGCCTTTCCCAGGCCCCCTTGAAAAATGGACGCGGCTGTCCGCCTCCTGGTATTCCAGCAGGATCTCTTCCGTGCCGTCCGAAGACCCGTCGTCTGAAACGATCAGCTCATCCGCCTCCCCAAGCTGGCAGAGGATGGAGTCGATCTGTTCCCTAATGTAACGCGCGCCGTTATACGATGCCAGCGCCACGGACACGCGGACTTCCTTCCCGTCCCCTACCATAAACTCCGCCCCCATTTGTGGAAATTATCGTAAAACTCATGCCCGCCAGGCACAACGGAAAATGCCCCTACCATAAGCTCCACCCCCATTTGTGGAAAT
>CANQTH010000038.1 GCA_947626795.1 uncultured Lachnospiraceae bacterium | reverse complement strand
CGAATGGAGCGGCTGCGCTGTCAGAGGGAGAGGCGAATGGAGCGGCTGCGCTGTCAGAGGGAGAGGCGAATGGAGCGGCTGCGCTGTCAGAGGGAGAGGCGAATGGAGCGTCCGCGTTGTCAGAGGGAGAGGCGAATGGAGCGTCCGCGTTGTCAGAGGAAGGGGCGGATCGGGAGCTCCCGACGGGCGGCCTGGAGCGTCCGCAGGCGATTGAGATCCCGCCCGGTCAGGGCGAGGGGCTTATGGCAGCGGGGGAGGAGCCTGACGGCGGATCGGGCTTCCGCTCGCGGGAATATGGCTCGCAGCAGTACAATTGCGCCTGGGACGTTTATTCCTCCAACTACATATACAACCGCCTGAGCCAGAATAAGCAGGAATTTTGGGATCTCTTAGACGGGGTATGCCGGGCGTACCTTACGCGGGACGTGGACGCTGCGGAGACTTACGTCAGCGGGAAACGCTATTATTGCATGGGAAGCGGCGTTTCCTATATGTGGAGCGGCATCCTTGAATCCGAGGTCATGGATCTGTACCAGATGTTCGTCTACGCCAACCCGCAGTATTATTTCCTGGAGAGCGGGTATCTGTACCGGAACAGCGAGATCTACCCGATTGTTTATGAGAAGTTCGCGGACGGTGCGGAGCGACTGAAAGAAACGGCGAAAGTCAAGGCGGCGGTCGACCAGATGGAGGCCAGCGTCTCGCAGGGCGGCAGCGACCTCGAAAAAGTGAAGATCGCCAATGACCTGATCACGGAAAAGGTGCTGTATGACCAGGAATCCACAACGCCCAACCCGAACACGCTTTACCACCAGAGCGCGTACAGCGTGCTGATGGAGGGGTATACCGTGTGCGCGGGCTACACGAAGGCGTTTGAGCTTCTGATGAACGGGCAGGGGATCGACGCGATCGGCGTGACGAGCGAGGAACACGCGTGGAACATGGTGCGGCTGAACGATTCCTGGTACAACATCGACCTTACCTGGAACGACACGGATAAAAACGCGGGCGGGCAGCCCAGCACATACCTCTATTTTTTGCGCAGCACGGATCTGATCAGCGGGGAGCTGGATCAGCGCGGCAACCATAAGATGGAAGCTTATTACAGCGGCCTTGTGCCGGGATGCACGCTGGATTCCGGGTCGAGCGAGGATTCCATCGGGACGGTCTACGAGCCGGCGGATGCGGCGGACGCGCCTCAGATCGCGCAGCAGAGCGCGAGCGACGGCGTGAATGTGACGATGAGCGACGCGACGCCGGGGGCGGAGATCTACTATACGCTCGACGGGCGGGAGCCGTCGCCCTCTTCCACAAGGAGCCGCCTGTATACAGGGCCGATCACGATCACGGAAAATGTGAGCTTAAAGGCTGTCGCCGTTTGCGACCGGAAATGGGACAGCCAGACGGCGTCCGCCCAGGTGTCCGGGAAGCGGTGTTCCGTTACGTTCAACGCCCAGGGCGGCAGCGCGGTGGCGGCGCAGAAGCTGGTATCCGGCACGGCGGCCAGACGCCCGGCGGACCCGAAGCGGAAGGGTTACACGTTCCTGGGATGGTATCAGGATAAAAACGGGACGGCATTATGGGATTTCGCAAATAAAGTGACGAAGGACGTCACCCTCTACGCGGTCTGGAAGGCGAACGCGTACGAAGTGGTTTTCGCGGCGAACGGCGGGAAAGTGTCGACGAAGAGCAAAAAAGTCGTTTACGGGAGCGCTTACGGGAATCTGCCGACGCCTGTCCGGAAAGGCTACGCGTTTTTGGGATGGCGCACGGCCAAGAACGGCGGAAAGAAGGTCGCGAAAAACCAGAAATACGCGGTTGCCGGGAACCAGACGCTGTATGCGTCCTGGGAGATCCAAAAGCCGGGCAAGCCGAAGGCGTCGGCCCGCCGCAGTTCCAGGAACAGCATAACGGTTTCCTGGAAAAAAGTGGCGAACGCGAAAGGATATGTGATCTACCGCTCCATTTCTGGCGGGAGCTACCTGAAGGTCAAGACAGTCGGAAAGAACGCGCGTTCCTTCCGGGACAAGGGGCTGAAGGCAGGGAAGACTTACGCGTATAAAGTGGCGGCCTACGTGACGGATCAGAAGAAAAATATCTGCGGGCCGAAGTCGGCGGCGGTGAAGAAGAAGATCTGACGTAATGCCCAGAGCAGGCCGAAGCGCTTGCTTCCATGTGTTTTTGCATCGTAACAAGGCGCGGGATCGCTGCGGTCTGACAAAAGCGGGAGGCACAAAGGAAATGAAGGTGACTTATATCCACCACAGCTCGTTTTGCGTGGAAACGGGAGGGGCTGCGCTTGTATTTGATTATTACGACGGGTCGGGCGTGCCGTTCTGCAGGTATTGCGGGAAGATGCCGGAATATCCTGCGGACACGCCGCTCTACGTTTTTTCCAGCCACAGCCACAGGGATCATTTTGACGCGGGGACGCTGAAATGGGCCGAGCAGTATCCGAACATCCATTATATTTTCGCGCAGGAAGCGAAAAAGAAGCTGGGCAGGGAGGCTCTTGCCCGGTTGGGCATAGCGGAAAGCGTCCGGGAAAAGATCACGTATGTCAAGCCGCGGGAGCAGCTTGCGGTCGGGGATGTGAGGATCGAGACGCTGCATTCCACGGACAGCGGAGTGGCGTTCCTCGTGGAAGCCTTTGGCAGGACGATCTACCATGCCGGGGACTTGAACTGGTGGAATTGGGAAGGCGAGTCGGAAGAGTTCCAACGGTTCCAGGAGCGGGTCTACAAAGAGCAGGTCGGGCTTTTGAAGGGAAAAGAGATCGATCTCGCGTTTGTGGTGATCGACCCGCGCTTAGGGGAGCAGAAATATCTGGGCATCGACTATTTCATGCAGAATGTCCGGGCGGCTCATGTCTGCCCGATGCATCTTTGGAAGCATTACGAATTGGCGGAAGAATATAAGGGACGTTTGCCGGGAGAGGATCGGGAGAAGATCCTCGTCATGAGTCGTGAGAACCAGGAGATCCGGATCTGACGCGGCCGCCCGCCAAGAAGCGGTTTTACGCTTAAAAATGCCCGGCGCCGCGGCAGTTGAAAAGGTAACAGCTCCGGGACTTTGCGCTTGCCGCAAAGTCCGCAAGGAGTTGAAAAGGTAACAGCCCCGGGACTTTGCGCTTGCCGCAAAGTCCGCAAGGAGTTGAAAAGGTAACAGTCCCGGGACTTTGCGCTTGCCGCAAAGTCCACAAGGATACGAAGATTCAGCCAAGAAGAGGATCCATTCCGCCGAAGGCGGTTTGGAGGAAGCGGATCTCTTCTTGGCTGAATTGTTGTGAAAAAGGCTTTTGACAGGAAGCTTACGGCTTCCCGAGGGAATATGCGTCCAGGATGTTCCGCTTCATGTCGAAGAGCCTGTCTGACAGATCCACAAACACCTCGTTCGGATTGACGAAACGTTTCGTCTCGTTCCAGAGCGTGTCTTTTTCTTTGTCGCAATACGCCTGGATCTCCATGACTTTGGGCGATCGGTAGACGAGACGCCCTTTTTTGAAGATTTGGACCGGCAGCTCGCGCATCTCGTAAGTCCCGCCCCGCAGCGTCGTCTTTTTCCAGGTTTCCTGCGGGTCGAAAAGGCGCAGATCCTTTGCGGGATCGAACGTCTCGTCCGCCAGGCAGATGAGGTCGGCGCGGATCTTGCCGGAATCTTTCCCGTAGATGCGGTAAACCGTCTTGTTGCCGGGGTTCGTCACTTTTTCCGTGTTTTCCGAGAGCTTGATCTTGGGGATGAATTGCCCGTTATCGTCCTGGATCGCCGCCAGCTTGTACACGCCTCCGAACGCCGGGCAGTCCTTGGAAGTGATCAGGTTGGTGCCTACGCCCCAGGAGGTGATCTTCGCGCCCTGCGCCTTCAGGTTCTCGATCAGGTATTCGTCGAGGTCGTTGGAGGCGGAGATCACGGCGTCCGGAAAGCCTGCGTCGTCCAGCATGCGGCGGGCGATCTTGGACAGGTAGGCGAGGTCGCCGCTGTCCATGCGGATGCCGTAGAACGTCAGCGGGACGCCGCTTTCCCGCATTTCTGTGAATACGCGGATGGCGTTGGGGATGCCGGAAGTGAGTGTGTCGTACGTGTCGACTAAGAGGATGCAGGCGGACGGGTAGAGCTTAGCGTACGTCTGGAAAGCCGTATACTCGTCCGGAAAGCTCATGATCCAGCTGTGGGCGTGCGTCCCCTTGACCGGGACGTCGAACATTTTCCCGCACAGCACGTTGGAAGTGCCGCAGCACCCGCCGATCATGGCCGCGCGCGCGCCGTAGACCCCTGCGTCCGGTCCCTGCGCCCGGCGCAGCCCAAATTCCATCACGCCGTCCCCGCGCGCCGCGTAGCAGACGCGCGCCGCTTTCGTGGCGATCAGGCATTGGTGGTTCAGAATGTTTAAGATGGCGGTTTCGACAAGCTGCGCCTCCATGATCGGGGCGACGACCTTGACGAGCGGCTCCCGGGGAAATATGACGGTTCCCTCCGGAATGGCATAGATGTCTCCGGAAAACCGGAACCCGCTGAGGTATTCCAGAAAATCTTCCTCGAAGATCCCAAGCGACCGCAGGTAAGAGATGTCCTCCGGGTCAAAGCGAAGCCCTTCGATATAGGAGATGATCTGCTCAAGCCCGGCGCAGATGGAATACCCGCCGCCGCACGGGTTGTTCCGGAAAAACGCGTCGAAGACGACCGTCTCGTTCGTCCCGGATTTAAAATACCCCTGCATCATCGTCAGTTCATAGAGGTCTGTCAGCAGCGTTAAATGGGATGTGTCCATAAGAATGCTCCTTTCGTGGATACGCCGGGCGTGCGGCCTCGGCGCGCAAACAGCGGAATGCGAAAACAAATCTGCCGCTGCCAAGAAAAGCCTCGGCAGCGGCAGGAAGATCGGGGTAACAGGATTCGAACCTGCGACCTCACGGCCCCCAGCCGTGCGCTCTAGCCAAGCTGAGCCATACCCCGCGTCCATGGCGGCAAGCGTTCGTCCTTGCGCCGGATCCGATATCAGAACAGCGGCCTGCGGCCTCGCTGTTCTTTTCTATCCTATCACAAGGGGGGCGGAAAAGCAACCGTTTTTTTATTGGATCGGGGAGTGTCCGTAAGAACGTGTAAATTTTGCGAGTGGGAATCCGGCTCTTTGCCGAAGGCAAACTTGGAATGAGCCGGATTTCGTAACAGGGAAGCCGGAAGGCTTCCCTGTTACGGATTTTCCTCCAGATAGAGGAGGAATTTGGCCGTGAAGACGGAACGCTCGGCCTTAATCGACATCGCGCCGTGCGACCGCTCCAGCGCGTCCCGGATGGAGGCAAGCCCGATCCCGTGCAGCGCCGGATCCTGCTTGGTGGTGCGGAGCGCGTTTGGGCCGTCGTATTTTAGGGGATGGCCGAAGGGATTTTTCACCAGGATGCACAGGCAGCCTTTTTGGTAACGGATGGAAAGCTCGACGTATTTGAAACCGTGAAAATCCGAGGCGGCCTCGATGGCGTTGTCGAGCGCATTCCCCAAGACGATGCAGAGAGATTCGCCGTCGAGCGGCAGGCCGGAAGGGATCTCAAGATGTGCAGTGAAAGAAATGCCGAGGGAGCGCGCGGCGCCGCATTTGCAGTTGACAAGAGAGTCGAGGACGGGATTCCCGGTGGCGGCCGCCTGGGAAGAGGGGGCGCAAGGGCCGAGGCATTGGCTCACATAGTCCGAGAGCGCGGCGCAGTCCGCGTCGTCTGCGAGACGCTGCAGGTACAGGAGCGTGTTCTTGAAATCATGTAGCTTTTTTTGGAGTTCCAGAGAAGGCGTTTCCTGCGCCTGGATCTGACTTACGGCAGCGGATAGCTGCCTGGCGCGCCCAGCCAGCTCCTGTTCCGATCTGGCGTAGAGCGACAGCCGCCCGTAGGCGAGGAAGGCGCAGAGATTGATGAGTAAGAGAAGGCAGGCGGCCAGGCAGGACGAGTGGGGAGGCGCGTTGGGATCGGAGAGAAGAAGGAAGAGGAGGACGCCGCTCGCGGCCGGGATGGAAAAGAGCGGGAACCAGACGGAAAAATCGAGAGGGGGAAGCGGGCAAAATCTTACCTTTTGCGCGGCGATCATTACCAATAGGAGTAAAACCAGGACGGGAAGGAAACAGAAGGCCAGGCGCGAGACTGCCGCGGGAGGAGACAGAGAAGAGAGTGTGAAGAAGATCAGGGCTTTTACCAGGGCGGAAACCGTATTCCCGAAGAAGGCCAGGGCCAGCATTTTTAAGAAATTTCCCTCGTGCAGCAGGAAGCAGGCGAAAGACAGGGCCAAAGGGCGCACGGAAACGCTGAAAAAAGACTGCCTCTCGGGCAGGCCGGGAAGAAAAAGGCACACGCTGAGCGCGCCGGCCCAGATCAGGGCGGAGGATGCGGGCGGAAGCCGCCTGCTCGTGAAAAAACAACGGAAATACGCCCGGGCGACCAGAAGGGAAGCCAGGCAGCTTGAGATCGTAAAGAAATCGGGTGTCATAAATGCTCCATCATCTGCAAATATTGTTCCTGAACGCTTTTCTGGCGGTTCTCGCTGATCTTGAGGACCGTGCCGTCGCGCAGCGTCACCGCAGAGAAGCTCATTTTCTGTATGTGCCGTAAGTTCACAAGGAAAGATTGGTGGATCCGCAGGAAAGGCGTCCAGGCGTTCTTGAGGTCAAGCTCGATCTCGCTTAATTTTTTCTGCTGGTAGAAAACGCCGTCCCTGGTATGGATGAGCGCCGTGTGCAGGCGGCTCTCGAAATAGAGGATCTCTTTTAGCGGGATGGAATGGAAGGCCTGCCGGAACCGGAAAGAATACGTCTGCCGGCCGGACAGGATCCGCCCTACCGCCATAGAAAGGTAAGAATGGAAAAGTTTTGGGTCTATGGGCTTTTGGATGAAACGGAAAGGCTCTACTTCAAACAGCTCCTTCCAGTAAGAAGTGTGGGAGGAAACATAGATGATCAGGGAATTAAAGCCGTTTTCGCGGATCTTGCGGGCGGCCGTGATCCCGTCCGTCTTCATCTCGATATCCAGAAAGATAATGTCGTACCCGTTTGACTGGCGGAAGCTGTCCCACAGCGTCTCCCCATCAAAGAAAATGTCGATATGGTACGGCGTGGGACGGCCCTTGAAAAAATCCGTGACCAGCGCCTCCATCTCGGTGGTGGCCGGAAGGTCGTCGTCGCATATTGCAAAATTAATCATCCTGCTCTCCTGAAAAAAATAGAATCATCTTATCGATCAATTTCTGGTTTTCGGCGGAAAGCTCCTTGTAGCGGAAATAATAGTCGTAGAGCCGCTGCTCGGAAGGATCCACGTACATGTCCGCGCGGTATCGGTAGTCCGTCTCGCACAGGAGGTAATCGATGGACACGTCGAAAGATTTCGCGAGCGAGACTAAGATATCGCTCGTCGGCTTCACCTTCCCAAGCTCGATCTTGCTGATAAGGTTCTGGGAACAGCCGATCTCCATCGCAAGGCCGGATTGTGTTAGTTTTTTCTGAAGACGCAATTCTTTTACGCGGGTTTCCATTACATACCTCCGTTACTGTCTAGTTTATATAAAAATAGCATTTATGATACGCCAAATAGATTTGAAACGAACTTGTGCGGAGTAAAATAGGAAGAAACAGGAAAAAACAGGGAAAAATGCATCCGATTCCCGTAAAAATGCAGGAGGGCGTCAGAATGCGGCATATAAATGATATATATTGTATGGGACAGGGAGAAGGTGTTGGGAATGAGAAGATGCAGCATGGGAACGGCTAATGGCGGACAGATCGATATCAAGGGCGCAGGATAGTGGTTTGCATATCCTATTTCTTTTTCCGGGGATGCCTGGGATCGCGTAAATCATAACCTTTTTCAAAAGGGTCTTTTTTCTGAAATCATATCTTTTACAAAACCGAACTCTTTATCAAAATAGAATAAGACTGTTCAGCGCCTTTAATATAAATGATATGGAAAGGAAGTGGTGCGAAAAGGCTTGGGAGGACAAAAGCAGCACAGAGGAATGGCAAGGCCGCCGGAAGGCGGCGAGAAAAGCACGGGGAGGGAATGGATGCGAAGAAAAGTGAGAGCGGCGCTTCTTGCGCTTGCGCTTTTTGCCGGGGCCGGGACACAGGCGTCGGCAGGGAAACAGGAAACCGCCTATACGGCCTGGGAAGGCAGCGCGGAGAAAGACGCGGAGCCAGGGACGTCGGCAGGGAAACAGGAAATTGCCTATACGGCCTGGGAAGGCAGCGCGGAGAAAGACGCGGAGCCAGGGACGTCGGCAGGGAAACAGGAAACCGCCTATACGGCGGAGATGGCCCAGGAAAAAGGGGGCGACGTCTTAGAAGATGGCCTGCAGCAGTTTCGGAACCCGAGGCCGCTGGGAGACGACTATACTACGGACGGGACGCTGAAGAAGACAGGATACCATTTGGAGAAGCAGTTCGAGGTGGACTGCCAGCATACGGTGATGGATCAGGTTGCGACGGTCTATTGCGATATGAAAGACAACTTAAAGCCGGGCGCGAGCGAGCTGAAGTCGAAGATCAAGCTGACCGGGAAACTGATGGGCAAGCCGTATACGGCGCGGGTCAAGAACTGCTCCGTGCCGGGGACGTCGGCCGGGAGCGTGGCGGGCCGCAAGCTGGAGATCACGCTGAATGTGCCGGGGACGGGAGTGTCCAACCTGACGCTGGCGGAGCCGTATTTATGCCCGGACGGGTACGCGGCATATACGTATTATCAGATCTACTTTGCGTACTGCGAAGTCACGGGGAAATTTTATGAACTTGGCTCTTCCCACGTATGGCACGGGTGCGCCCGGGGGGACGTGGGGTATACGGAATATAATTTCGGCTCATATCGTCATGCGTACACGGTCTATCTCATATGCCCGAACCAATACAAGGTGAACTACAACGCCAACGGGGGGACGGGGACGGTCGCGTATCAGACGGTGAAGTATGACAACACGTTCGTCCTGCGGAAAGGCAGCAAATATAAACGTGAGGGCTACTCCCTGACCGGGTGGAATACGAAGCCGGACGGCACGGGCGTCTCGTATGGCGCAGGGCGGCCCGCGAAGAACCTGACGGCGGATCAGAACGGGACCGTCACGCTCTATGCACAATGGAAAGCGAACACGCTGTCCGTAAGGTACGACGCCAATGGGGCGTCTGTGTCGGGGACGCCGAGCCTTTCGATCGCGAGCTATGTGAAGAACTGGGATTACGAGACGGCGGCGGCCGACCCGGAGGACATTTCCACGTTTGGCCTGACGCGGACGGGCTGGAGGAAAAAAGACGGCGCGGAATGGAATACGAAGCCGGACGGCACGGGGACGTCCTTCGGGCAGTCCAAGGCCTATGCGATGACAACATATGCGCCCGGATTGCGCAGCGGGAACCAGTCGGTCACGCTCTACGCCCAATGGGAGCGGAACACATACGCCGTCACATTGGACAATCGGCTAAGCTCCCCGGAAGAGGCCGGGACGGCGGCCATCTATGAAAAATACGGGATCGGGTGGTATTTTGACAAAAACTGCGCGTCCGCCCTGCAGGCCGGGAATGTGAGCCGGCAGATCTCCATCCCGAAAAAGAAAGGATATGTGTTCCAGGGCTATTACGACAGCGTGTCCGGCGGGCGGCAGATGATAGACGCGCAGGGGAAGCTCACAGGCGCGGCGGCAGCCGACGCGCTCACGGCGGACAGCACATGGCACGCCCGCTACCAATATCTGGTATCCTGCGAGGATTATGCGGACGTTCCCTGCGGCCTTGGGACTGTGGAAGGGGATGCGCGCGCGGACGACGGGACGCGCCTTACGTACGACAGCCGGGAGCGGAACGTGTCCGTGTCCGGGAAGGCACAGTGGGGAGAGATCCAGGCCTCCCTGGAAGCGTATGGGAAGGGGAAGGCCGTAGGGATGTTCGTCTCCACGGAAGAAGGGCGTTCCATCTATTTCCCCGCAGGCAGCGGCGGGAAAGCGTCCGTCCAGGCCGTCCCGAAGGAAGGGGCGGCATATCGCCTGGCCGTGCGGTCGTCCGGCAGGGAAGTCTGCGGGCGGGACGTGTATTTCAAAGGCGGGAAGTTCCGGACTCTGGCCAAGCTGGGGGACGGGGCGGAAAAGGAGGCGCAGGAAGGCGGGACGGCTGCCGGGAGCGACTGGGGGACGTCGGCTGAGGCATATGGCTTGTACCAGTACCGCGGCTGCAGCGAGGAGAAAAAAATCCAGTCCCCGGTCACGGTATTCCGCTATTTTTCCTATCGTGACGTGAACGTGGCATACAGCGGGAACGGCGCGACTTCCGGGAAAAACGTCCTCGAAACAGGAGTTTCTTTGGAAAACGATTATCAGGTGAGGGGCAACAGTTTCGCGAGGCAGGAAATGAGGGAGAAGAGGACGGCGTCCGGGCGGGCTTACCGCTGTTTGGTGGACTATGGCTTCCGCGCATGGAGGATGTCCGCGAAAACCACATATCTGCCGGGGCAGCGGGAGGATATGCGCAAGATCTATGCCGCGGCGAAGGAAGAAGGCGCGCTCTTGGACCGGACGGCGGAAGACCCGGCCTCCTATCAGAAGGAACAGGCTCAGACGGCTGGGAGCACCTGGCCCGTGCAGCCGGAAGGATATGTCAATTTCCTGGCGGAGTGGGACGCTTACCCCACGATCGTCGTGACCCCGGGGGAGAAGATGGAGTTTTACGAAGGGGAAGAAGTCACGAAGGAAGAGCTGGTAAGCCGCCTGACGGCCCACGACGACGAGGACAACGACTTAAAAGACGCGGATCGGTCGAACGACACGCTGAACGATAAAGTCAAGATCGCGAAGATCTCTTATCCGGCGACGCGGAACGGGAGCCAGCGGGCCTATGAGAAGGAGTATCACGGCGGGGACGTGCCGGAAGGGTTTTTGCTGGACACGTATTACCTCAAGCTGGAGAAAGATGAGCAGGTAGAGGCGCGCGTCACCTTTACGGTCACGGACAGCGGCGGGCGGACGACGCGGCAGGAGGTCCCCGTGACGGTGAAGTATAATTATGCGCCCAAGATCAGCAGCGAGGACGTCTTTTACTATTTGAAGGAAGAGGTGAACCGGGGTCTGGTCACGGAGGAGGCGCTGTTGGGGCGCGCGTCCGCGGAAGACAAGGAAGACGGGGACATCACAGGGAAGCTGGAGCTTGACGGGATCGACTTGCAGGAGCTGAAGATGCAGAAAGAGGCGAAGGCGGAATTTTTGCTGGCTTACCGCGTGACGGACGCTTACCGGAAGACGGCCAGGAAAAATGTCAGGATCGCAGTCTGGGACGAGGAGGCGTTGGAGGCGGAGGCGCCGAAGAGCTACGTCCGCTACATCTCGGGGGAATACCTGGACACATTGGAGGAAAACTCCGTTTGGCGCGAGCCGGAAAACCAGGCGTACCTGCAGCAGGCGCTGGGGAATGGGACGCCGCGCGAGACGTGGGAGTTTACCAGGGAAGACGTGCTTGCCGTCCAGGAATGGACGGCCGGGGGCGGCAGATGGAAGAACGGGCAGGAGGCGAACCGGGAATTTTTGCGGAAATTCGCCCGATGCCTCTCGCCGGGCAGTTGAATGGCTCATAAAAAAAACTTGCCTTCCCATGGAATCTATGATAGAATACTAACTTGTGAGACAGGAAACGATGGTCCTCTGTTACGGAATGTATTAAGAACATCTGATTAAGCAATAGGAGGTCGCGACATGAACGCAGCAGAAATTATCAGGAACATTGAGAAGGAGCAGTTGAAGCCGGAGATCACAGAATTTCGGGTAGGCGATACCGTTCGGGTATACGGCAAGATCAAGGAAGGGAACCGCGAGAGGATCCAGGTATTTGAAGGGATCGTGTTAAAGCGCCAGGGCGGGAGCAGCCGCGAGACATTTACCGTAAGGAAGTTCTCAAACGGCGTCGGCGTAGAGAAGACATGGCCGGTTCATTCCCCGAATGTCGAGAAGATCGAAGTAGTCCGCCGCGGCAAGGTAAGGCGCGCGAAGCTGAATTATTTGAGAGGCCGCGTAGGGAAGCGCGCGAAAGTAAAAGAGCGGGTGAATTGATCTGCGGGATAGTCCCGTTTAGAGAGGCGGGGGTCTCCCCCATCGGATGAATGCGCTGCCTGGCTGATATTTGGGGAATCCACTTGTCAGCCAGGCAGTTTTTAAAGTAACGGTTCAGCTTGGGACTTTGCGCTTGCCGCAATGCATTCCAACTTTCAGGAGCATGGGAATGAGCAGAAGAAGAACGGGTCTGAATTTTAATAAACATAAGCGGAAGAAGATAAACGTGGGGATATTCCGAGAAGTCTTCGTTTGGACGGCGGAGATCCTCCTTACGGTGATGGTGGCCATGATCTTGACGTCCCTGCTGGGATTCCGCATCTCCGTGGTCGGGGCGTCCATGTCCCCGACGCTGGAGAATGGGGATCAGATCCTGGTCAACCGTTTTGAATATAAGCTGTTTTCGCCCAAGCAGAACGATTTGATCGTGTTCTTGCCGAACGGCAACGAGAAGTCCCATTATTACATCAAGCGCGTGATCGCCGCGCCGGGGGATACCGTGCAGGTAAAGGACGGGAACGTCTACGTGAACGGGGAGCCGTTCGAGGAGAAGGCCGCCGTCGCGGCGATCGAGAACGCGATGCTGGCGGAAGAAGAGATCACGGTGGGCGAGGACGAGTATTTTGTGCTGGGCGACAACCGGAATAACAGCGAGGACAGTCGATATACCAGCATTGGGAATGTGAAGCGGGAGCATATCATCGGGAAGGCATGGATGGTTGTCTCGCCCTGGGAAAAGATTGGTTTTTTGAAGTGAGGTGGGCAGGATGGAGGTTCAATGGTATCCCGGGCATATGACGAAGGCGAAGCGTCAGATGCAGGAGGACATAAAGCTGATCGATCTGGTGATCGAGCTGGTAGACGCCAGGATCCCGTTAAGCAGCCGCAACCCGGATATCGACGAGCTGGGGCGGCAGAAGGCCAGGCTGATCCTGATGAACAAGGCGGATCTTGCCAGCCGGGAGCAGACGCGGAAATGGGCGGAATATTTTAAGGAAAAAGGATATTTTACGGTAAGTTTGGATTCCCGGAGCAAGGCGGGGATGAAGGCGGTCGGCAGCGTCATCTTAAAGGCCTGCCAGGAGAAGATGGAACGCGACCGGAGGCGCGGGATCAAGAACCGTCCGGTGCGCGCGATGGTCGTCGGGATCCCGAACGTCGGTAAGTCCACGTTTATCAATACGTATGCTGGAAGGGCCTGCGCGAAGACAGGGAATAAGCCGGGCGTCACGAAGGGAAAGCAGTGGATCAGGCTGAATAAGGACGTGGAGCTTTTGGATACGCCGGGGATCTTGTGGCCGAAGTTTGAGGATCAGCAGGTCGGTCTGCACCTTGCCCTGATCGGTTCGATCAAGGATGAGATCCTGAACATCGACAGCCTTTCGTTGGAGCTGATCGGCATCTTAAAGGAAAAATACCCGGGCGTCTTAAACGAGCGGTACGGCTTAGACGAGGGGGCGGGCGATCCCGCCGAACTGCTGATCCGGATCGCGGAGAGCCGCAATTGCGTGAAAAAGGGGAATGAGCTGGATTATAGCAAGGCGGCCGCGCTGGTTGTGGAGGATTTCCGGAGCGGCAGGCTCGGGAAAATAACCCTTGAATTTCCGGAGGGGCAGCAGTAAAATAAGGGGAAGACAGCAGTTTGGCTTAGGATTTTGCGTTTGCCGCAAAGCCCATGAAGGCACGAAGATCCGGCAGGGGAGGAATCCGCCCGCCGAAGGCGGCCTGAAACGGGCGATCCCGTAACAGGGAGGCAGAAAGGGAGAGCGTTATGGAAGAGAATCATGTTCAGGAAGGCACGCAGGAAAAGGAAGCGGGGCCGATCGGGGATGGGGAACCGAAGCAGGGATCCGGAGACGGCGAGACGGAAGAGGACGTTTGGATGAATAAGGAAGGGGAAGAGCTTCCCCGGAAGCGGGGCGGCAAGCTGCGTGAGATGGTAAATTTCCTTTTGTATATCGTAGGGATCTTCCTGCTGACTTATGTGATCATCCACTATGTGGGGCAGCGCACGCAGGTGAGCGGCAGTTCCATGGAGCATACGTTAAGCGACGGGGACAACCTGATCGTGGATAAGATCTCTTATAAATTCCACAGCCCGGAGCGTTTTGACATCATCGTGTTCCCTTACCAGCATAAGGAAGACACGTATTATATCAAGCGGATCATCGGGCTGCCGGGCGAGACGGTGCAGATCGACACGGCGGGGAATATCTATATCGACGGGGAGAAGCTGGAAGAATCTTATGGGTTCGAGGCGATGGAAGACCCTGGGATAGCGGAGGAGCCGATCACGCTTGGCGAGGATGAGTATTTCGTGCTGGGGGATAACCGGAATGGAAGCTCGGACAGCCGCGACCCGGATGTGGGGATCGTCCAGGGCGAGAGCATCATAGGGCGGGCGTGGGTGCGCCTGTATCCGTTTGACAGGATCGGGTTCTTGTCGCACGAGTGACGCTGCGCCAAGATTCGCGGGAGAGCCTTAAAAGGAGGAGAGGGCTTTTGGAGGGACAGAAGAAGATCGGCGAGATAAAGTCAGAGTTACAGGCGGCAGAGGAGACGATGCTGCCTGATTTTATTTCAGAATACGGGGATGACGGGCGGGCAGGCGTGAAAAAGCTGGTGCAGCAGGCGAAAAAGCGCCTGGAGGCGTTGGAAAAAGAGCGGGAGCGGATCCGGGGCTTAATGGCGTATGAGAGGGAATATAGCGCGTACAGCAGGATCTGCGGCGTTGACGAGGCGGGCAGGGGCCCCCTTGCCGGCCCGGTCGTGGCGGGCGCGGTCATTTTGCCGAAAGACTGCGAGATCTTGTACATCAACGACTCCAAAAAGCTCAGCGCGAAAAAACGGGAGGAGCTTTACGACGTCATCCAAAAAGAGGCGGTTGCCGTGGGCGTCGGCATGGTCGGGCCGCGGCGGATCGACGAGATCAATATCCTGCAGGCGACGTACGAGGCGATGCGGCAGGCTATTCAAAATTTATCCGTAACGCCCGATATATTATTAAACGACGCGGTGACGATCCCGCAGGTGGGGATCTTGCAGGTTCCGATCGTGAAAGGGGATGCGAAGAGCATTTCGATCGGGGCGGCGAGCATCGTGGCGAAAGTGACCAGGGACAGGCTGATGGAGGAATATGGGAGGCTGATGCCGGAATATGGCTTCGCGAAGCATAAAGGGTACGGTTCCAAAGAGCATATGGAGGCCATACGGGAGCATGGGCCTTCGCCGATCCACCGCTTGAGCTTTTTGAAAAAGCTTGGATATGGCAAAGAGGCCCCGGATGCCTGAATCGGGACGGGAGGGAAGCAGATGGCGTTTTTAGGCAGTATCCACCAATACCAGAACAACACGGCGGCAAATGCGCAGGCGCCCCGCGCCGTGCGGGAGGCGGGACGCCCTGTCCCGGCGCAGGCGCAGGAGCTTGCGCCAGGGAAAGTGTTTGAGGGGACGGTCACGGATATCAGGAACGGGCAGGTGACGCTTGGGCTAAGCGACGGGAGCAGCATTTTGGCGCGGATGGAGGCGGGCGTCAGCCTGGAAAAAGGGCAGCCGATGCTGTTTGAGGTGAAGGCGAATACCGGGGAGCAGATCGCCATCCGTCCGGTGACGGTGGACGGCGCGCAGAACCCGACGCTGTTAAAGGCACTGGAAGCGGCCGGGCTGAAAGCCAACGATAGAAATCTGGCGATGGTGAACCAGATGATGATGGAGCAGCTTCCCATTGGGAAGAACAGCCTGCTTCAGATGGCGAGGGCATTGTCCAGCTTCCCGCAGGCGGATATGCAGACATTGGTGCAGATGCAAAAACTGGGATTTACGATCAATGAGGATTCTTTGAACCAGTTCCAGAATTATAAGAACGGGCAGCAGGCGATCCTGCCGGAGATGACGGCGCTGATGGAGGGGATCGCGGAGCTGCCGGAGCAGGCGTTTGGGAAAGAAGGGATCGGCGCGCGGCAGGCGGTTCCGGAAAATATCATGTTAAGCCAGCCCCAGGCAGGCGCGCCGGACGCGGCGGCGCAGGGAACCGGGGCGGCGCGCCTGGCGGATTTCCAGCAGCAGCTTGTGAGGATCTTGTTTGGGGAATCCGCGCCTCAGACAGGCGAGGCGGGGACGCAGGCGGTTCCGGGCCAGGAAACAGGCGTGGAAGGGAATGCGCAGGCAGTCCTGAGCCAGGAAACAGGAGCGGCAGGGAACGCGCAGGCAATCCCGGGCCAGGAAACAGGCGCGGAAGGGAACGCGCAGGCAGTCCCGGGCCAGGAGACGGGAGCGGCAGGAAGCGCGCAGGCAGTCCCGGGCCGGGAAACAGGCGTGGAAGGGAACGCGCAGGCAGTCCCGGGCCGGGAAACGGGAGCGGAAGGGAACGCGCAGGCGGCTCCAGGCCGGGAAACGGGAGCGGAAGGGAACGCGCAGGCGGTTCCGGGCCGGGAAACGGGAGCGGCAGGGAACGCGCAGGCGGTTCCGGGCCGGGAAACGGGAGCGGAAGGGAACGCGCAGGCAGTCCCGGGCCAGGAAACGGCGGGAAGCGCGCAGGCAAGCGTCAGCCAGATCTTGTCAAAGGGACAGCAGAACCAGCTTGCGGCGATGCTGCAGGAAATTTCCGGAATGGGGGAAAACGGGCAGTTGTTTTTGTCAGGGCGGCTGAATGCCAGCCTTTCCGCCGGGGAAATGCTGCGGCAGATCATGAAGTCCGCGGAAGGCGGGAAGCCGGAATCCCTGCAGAAATTATTCCTCTCGAAAGAATATAAGGCGCTGCTGAAGCAGGCGATGGCGGATCAGTGGACGTTGACGCCGGAGCAGCTAAAGGAGGAGGGCGCGGTCAAGGAGTTTTACCAGCGGCTGTCCAGGCAGATGACGGAACTTTCCCAGTTCCTTTCCCAGGCGGGCAAGGAAGGCGGGTCTTTGGCGGAGACGGCGCGTTCGCTTCAGGGAAGCCTGGATTTTATGAACCAGGTCAACCAGATGTACGCGTATGTGCAGCTCCCGCTCAAATTGCAGAACCAGAACGCCCACAGCGACTTGTACGTGTATACGAATAAGAAGAAACTGCAGGACCGGGAAGGCAGCCTGACGGCGCTGCTCCATCTGGACTTGGAGCATTTGGGGACGACGGACATTTATGTGAAAATGCTTGGGACGTCCGTCCAGACGGATTTTTATCTGGAAGATACGGAGTCCTGCCGCCTGCTGGAGCGTTTTTCGGCGGAACTGGTCGGGCGTTTGGAGGAAAAGGGTTATCAGTGCGGGATGAAGGTGGAAAACCGGAAGAAGGAGCAGGATTTCGTGCAGGATTTCTTAGAGCAGGAGCATCCGGCAGGGAAGCTGCATCGGTATTCCTTTGACGTGAAGGCGTGAGAAGACGGAGGGGATGGCTTTTATGGGGGAAGCAAGGTATAAGAATACCGGAGAGCCGGTGACGATGGAGACGGCGCCGGGGGAAATGCAGAAGACAGCCGTCGCGCTGGCGTACAGCCCGGGCGAGGCGGCCCCGAAGATCATTGCAACCGGGAAGGGGCATCTGGCGGAAAAGATCATTGAGAAGGCAAAAGAGGAGAAGATCCCTTTTTATCAGGATAATAAGCTCGCGAAGACGCTCTCGAAACTGGAGATCGGAGAGATGATCCCGCCGGAACTGTATGAGGTGGTGGCGGAGATCCTTGTGTTCGTAGACGACATGGACCGGATCCGGGAGAAATTGCGGCAGTAAAGGAAGACGGGCAGGCGCAGCGCGAAGAGTCCAGCGGCGGAAAAAGCAGCCCGGCTGACGTATCGGCGGCAAAGGAAGCTGAGCCGACGCGTGGCAGTAAAGGAAGACGGGCAGGCGCAGCGCGAAGCGCATAGCGGAGAAAAAAGGGGGAGACGATGAACAAACGCCAGGTTGGCGCCAGGCAGGAAGCGGTTGCGGCGGAGTATCTGCGCGGGAAGGGATACCGCATCCTGGAGCGGAATTACAGGAACGATTACGGGGAGATCGATATCATTGCGGAAGACGGGCGGTCGCTGGTGTTCGTGGAAGTGAAGTTCCGCAGCGCGGGCGATTACGGCGACCCGCTGGAGGCCGTGGACCGCCGGAAGCAAAAGCGGATCAGCAGGGCGGCGATGCGCTATTACTCCGGCCAGGGGAAGGAAAGGCCGTGCAGGTTTGACGTGATCGCCCTTTACGGGGACGGGTCGATCCGGCATCTCGCAGATGCGTTTGAATATCAGTAGGCCGTTTGGGAGGAGAAAGGGCCTCCTTCCTTTTGTTTTTCGGCGGTTTACTCGCGTTGAATATCAGTAGGCTGTTTGGGAGGAGAAAGGGGCAAATGCGGATGGAATGGAAGAAAACGTCTAAGGATGACATTTTGAGGATGCGGCGGGCCGAAAACGGAGTTCCTTATCTTTATTACCCGCTGTTGGAGCGGACCGGGATTGTACGGCATTGCTTTACGACGCGCTTAGGCGGGGTCAGCAAGGGGATTTACGAGAGCCTGAATTTAAGCTTTTCCCGCGGGGATGAGCGGGAGGCCGTGGAAGAGAATTTCCGGAGGGTGGCGGAAGCGCTTGGGACGGAATACGGAAATTTCGTATTTACCGACCAGACCCACACGGCGAACGTCCGGCGCGTGGGGAAAGAGGACGCGGGGAAAGGGCTGACGCGCGCGCTCGATCATTTTGACGTCGACGGGATCGTCACCGACGAGCCGGGGCTTGTGCTGTCCGCTTTTTACGCGGATTGCGTGCCGCTGTATTTTGTGGATGTGAAAAAACGCGCGATCGGGCTGGCGCATTCCGGCTGGCGCGGTACGGCCGCGCGGATCGGGCGGGCGGCGCTGGAACGGATGAGGCTGGAATTTGGGACGGATCCCGCAGACGTCGTCTGCGCCGTCGGCCCGTCCATCTGCCAGGATTGCTATGAAGTAAGCGAGGATGTGGCGGCTGTGTTCGAGAGGGAATTTCCGGGACACGAAGGAGAGATCTTAGAAGCGAAAGGAAATGGGAAATACCAGCTAAGCCTGTGGCGCGCCAATGAGATCGTCCTGCTGGAGGCAGGCGTGAAGAAGGAACGGATCGCCGTGACGAATCTCTGTACCTGCTGCAACAGCAGGCTGCTGTTTTCCCACCGCGCGACCGGAGGGAAGCGCGGGAACCTGGGCGCGTTCCTCTGCCTGCGATAGAAAAGGAACGCGCCGCGCCCTCTGCCTGCGATAGAAAAGGGGCGCGCCGCGCCCTCTGCCCGCGATAGAAAAGGGGCGCGCCGCGCCCTCTGCCTGCGATAGAAAAGGGACGCGCCGCGCCCAAGGCGTTCTTGCACAGCGTCGGTCAGTCGTCTTCTTCCTGCGCGTTGCTGGTCGAGTAAACCTGACGTTTTCGCGCCATCTCGTCGCTCTCCAGATATTCGTCGTAAGTCGTGACCTTGTCGATCATGCCGCCGTTTGGCAAAAGCTCGATGATGCGGTTCGCGGTCGTCTGGACGACCTGATGGTCGCGGGAGGCGAACAGGATGACGCCCTTGAATTTCATCAGGCCGTTGTTCAGGGCCGTGATGCTCTCCATATCCAGATGGTCGGTCGGCTCGTCTAAGATCAGGATGTTGGATCCGGTGATCATCATGCGGGACAAAAGGACGCGCACCTTCTCCCCGCCGGAAAGGACGCGCATTTTTTTCACGCCGTCTTCCCCGGCGAACAGCATACGCCCCAAAAACCCGCGGACATACGTGGCGTCTTTGATCTCGGAATACTGCGTTAGCCATTCCACGATCTGCAGGTCGGTGTCGAAGATCTTCGTATTGTCCCTGGGGAAATAAGACTGGGAAGTCGTGACGCCCCATTTGTAGGATCCCTCGTCCGGCTCCATCTCCCCCATGAGGATCTGGAACAGCGTCGTCTTGGCAAGCTCGTTGCTCCCGACGAAAGCGATCTTATCGTCATGTCCGACGATGAAGGAAATCCCGTCTAAGACTTTTACGCCGTCGATGGTCTTGCTCAGGTTCTCCACGGTCAGTACCTCGTTCCCGATCTCGCGGTTGGGACGGAAGTCAATATACGGATATTTCCGGCTGGACGGGCGGATCTCCTCCAGTTGGATCTTCTCTAACGCGCGTTTCCTGGAAGTCGCCTGCTTGGATTTCGAGGCGTTTGCGGAGAAACGCGAGATAAATTCCTGCAGTTCCTTGATCTTTTCTTCTTTCTTCTTGTTGGCCTCTTTCATCTGCTTGATGAGGAGCTGGCTGGATTCGTACCAGAAATCATAATTCCCGGCGTACAACTGGATCTTCGCGTAGTCGATGTCGGCGATGTGCGTGCAGACCTTATTCAGGAAATAACGGTCGTGGGACACGACGATCACCGTATTCTCGAAATTGATCAGAAATTCTTCCAGCCATGCGATCGCGTCCAGATCCAGGTGGTTCGTCGGCTCGTCGAGGAGCAGGATGTCCGGGTTGCCGAACAGCGCCTGCGCGAGCAGCGCCTTTACCTTCAGCGATCCGGGCAGGCTCTTCATCAGCGCGGAATGGTATTCCGTCTCCACGCCCAGCCCGTTCAAAAGCTGCGCCGCGTCGGATTCCGCGTTCCAGCCGTCCATCTCCGCGAATTCCGCCTCCAGCTCGCTGGCGCGGATGCCGTCCTCGTCGGTGAAGTCCTCTTTCATATAAATGGCGTCTTTTTCCTTCATGACGTCGTAAAGATGCTGATTGCCCATGATCACGGTGTCAAGGACGGAAAACTCGTCGTATTTGAAATGATCCTGCTGCAGGAAGGAAAGCCGCTCGCCGGGCGTGACGGCGACCTCGCCCTTGCTTGGCTCAAGCTGCCCGCTCAATATCTTTAAAAATGTGGATTTCCCGGCCCCGTTCGCGCCGATCAGGCCATAGCAGTTCCCCTCCGTGAATTTGATGTTGACGTCTTCAAACAAGGCTTTTTTCCCAATCCTCAAAGTTACGTTATTTGCACTAATCATTGTGACACACCTTTCTAAAATTGTTCCGTATCTGGTTCGCAGATGCCCGTGCGGCTCATCTGTGGCAGGGAAGCCGCGCGGCGTCCCCGTTGCGCTCATTTTTCCATTATACCGAAAATCCCGCATTTTGCAAGTGTTTTCGGATTCCCACTCGGCAAAATTGTAACAGTTCAGCCTTCCGGCTTCCTTGTACGTTTGGGCGGAAGTGTCGCTTGAAAAGAAGGGGAGGATTTGATATGATGGAAGAAAGCGGCAATGCGGGAAGCGCGGGGCCAAAAGAAGGGGGAAATCGGGGAGAAAGGAGAGGCGGTATGCAGGAATTTGAGGGTACGGCTTACCGATTGAGCCGGGTGATGCAAAAGCTGCCGATCGGGTGCGCGCTGGTCCAGGGGCTTGGGCGCTGGCGGCTGATCAGCGGGAACGAGGAATTTTTCCGCACGATCGGATATACGGTGCGGGAGATGCAGGAGATTCCGAGCGATATGCGCGACGCGCTGGATCGCCATATATTTTATAAAGAAGACTTGAACCGGCTGCGGGAGGAAATGGAGAAAGCCATAGAGAGCGACGAGGTAAGGCAGTGCGAGGTCCGCATCCGCGGAAAATCCGGCGAGGTGCGCTGGGTGGAGATGCGGATCCGCTTTTTCCACTATGAGGAGGGAGGCCCCTGCTTCCTTCTGTCGAGCGGGGACATCCATGAGCGCAAACTCATGGAGGAGAAGCTGTATCTGCAAACGGAGCGTTATAAGATGATGGAGGAGATCAACAATGAGTTCCCATTTGAATATAACGTGCCGGACCAGACGATCTCCATCCCGGCCCGCTCCAACATCGTGCTGGGGAAGCGGGAGGAGAAGGACCGCGTCATCCCGATCGAGGCCGTGAAGCGCGTGCTGCATCCGGACGACTGCGGGCGTTTCCTTCACATGATCGGGGAAGCGTCGGCGGAAGAGCGGCACGGGACGCTGGAATACCGGGTGAACACAGCGGGGACGGACGAGAAGACGGAATATGCCTGGCACAAGATCAGCTATAAGAGCGTCCGGGGCGTCAATGGGCGGATCGTGCGGATCCTGGGCAGGACGAAGGACGTGACCGGGGAGCATATGCTGCAGGACAAGATGACGCGCAGGCTCAGGCAGGACGACCTGACGGGGCTTTTGAACCGCGCGGCGATCAAGGCGGAGGTGGAAGGATTCCTCATGAGCAGCCCGGCCGGGCGGCACGCGCTGTTCCTGGTGGATATCGACAATTTTAAGGCCATCAACGACACGCTGGGGCATCTGGTGGGGGACAACATCCTGGTCAGCATCGGGAAGAAGATCCGCGGCCTGTTCCGGGGGAGCGACGTGATCGGCAGGATCGGCGGGGACGAGTTCATGATCCTCATGAAATATACGGACCTGTTCCAGGCCAAGGCGAAGGCGCAGGGCATCTGCGAGGCGGCCCGCCAGACGTACCACGGCAAGGACGGGGAGGAAGTCCGGACAAGCTGCAGCGTGGGCATCGCGATGTACGGGCTGGAAAAAGAGAGCTACGCGACGCTTTTTTCCAAGGCGGACGCCGCGATGTACAAGGCGAAGAAGGCCGGGAAGGATCAGTTCCAGGCGGCGGAGACGCCGGACGCCCTGCGGGAGCCGCAGCCGGAAGGCAGGGGAAAGGACGCGGGCAGGCGCGAAGGGGAGAGCGAGAATGCCGCGCAGGATCTGGATTTCATTTCGGAAGCGTTCGTGCTGCTTTCCAGCGGGGACGACGTGAACGCCTCCCTGAATATGCTGATGGAGCGGATCGGCAGGCAGTACGACTTGGGGATCGTCTCGATCCTGGAATGCAACCGGGAGAAGAAAGAGCTGATCCAGACGAATTGCTGGACGCGCGGGAAGGGCATTTTGACGACGCCGCAGTTTGTGGACCGATACGATAACTGGGACGGCTTCCAGAGCGGGTTCGACGAGCGGGGGCTTGCCTACATCAACGACTGCTACGATGGGGAAAATGTGACGGAGGCGGACAAGGCCGTGTTCCGGGAGCGGAATATGCACGCGCTGATCAACTGCCGTTTTTCCTATTCGGAGCTGGGGGAAGGGTACGTGTCCTTCTGCGACACGGAAAAGCCGCGCATCTGGGCGGATTATGAGAAGGAGACGTTCCTGGAGCTTGCCCGGATGCTCTCCGTGTTCGTCGCGCTGCGCGTGCAGCGGGAAGAGGACCAGAAGGCCATCCGCAAGCTGAAAAAATGCGATATGCTGACCGGGCTGTACTTAGAAGACGCGTTTAAGGCCATTGTGAAGGAGGAGCTTTCACAGTTCGACGAGACGATGACGTATGCGGTCGTGTATGCGGACATCAATGATTTTTCCTATATCAACGACAATTTCGGCCATGCGTCCGGGAACGAGCTGCTCAAGAGCTTTGCGGAGCTGGCGCGGAAGAAAGAAGATTCGGTGTCCTGCCGCCTGTATTCGGATCTGTTCGTCACGTTTTTGAAAGACAAGGACCGGGAGACGGTCATCAGGGAGGTCGTGGACAGTTGCCTGGAATTTAGCAGGCGGCAGAAGGAAGTTTACACGACCTGCAACATCCGGCTGAAGGTGGGGGTCTATTTCATAAAAGATAAGAACGAGAACCTGGATAACGCCATCGAGAACGCCAACCTCGCGCGCAAGAGCATCAAGTCGGGGCATGGGGCGTTCTGCCGCGTGTACACGGACAGTATGCGAGAGGAGCGCGAGGCGGAAAAGAAGATCCTGGCGAGCTTCCAGGACAGCCTGGAGGCCGGGGAGTTTCAGGTCTATGTGCAGCCCAAGTTCCTGCTGTCGGAGCTTACGTTCTGCGGCGGCGAGGCGCTGGTGCGCTGGAAGACGGCTGGCGGAGAGATCAAGCCGCCCATCACGTTCATCCCGGTATTGGAAAAGTACGGGTATGTCGTGGAGCTGGATTTCTATGTGTTCGAGGGTCTTCTGCGCCACATGAGGAAGTGGCGGGAGGCCGGGAAGGAGCTTCCGGTGATCTCCGTGAATTTCTCCCGGAGCCATTTTGAACAGGACGGCATATACCAGCGGATCGCCGCGCTCACGGAGAAATACCAGATCGACCCGGGGCGCATCGAGATCGAGATCACGGAGAGCCTTTTTGTGACGGGCTACGACCTCGTGAAAGAGGAAGTGCGCAAGCTGCGGGAGGACGGCTTCCGCGTAGCGATCGACGACTTCGGGACGGGATATTCTTCCCTTGGGATGCTCGTAGACATCCCGGCGGATATCGTGAAGATCGACAAGAGCTTCCTGAACCGGGAGAACCGGAAGAACGACAGGGAATTCATCATGAGCATGGGGCAGTTGATCCGAAGCGTCAAGGAGGAAGCAATCGTCGAGGGGATCGAGACGGAGGAGCAGAGGCAGTTCCTGATGGACTGCGGCTTTCTGTATGGCCAGGGGTATTTGTTTGACCGCCCGCTCCCGATCGGGGACTTTGAAGAAAAATACATGAAATGAGCCAAAAACTATTGATTTTTTGCACTATAATTATTATAGTATATAAGAAGGAAAAGCTGCATGCCGCCTAATCATAGGGGCGTCGTGCTTTAAATTCAGATAGGAGGAGAAAGTAATGAAAAGATCTATGAAAACCATGGATGGCAATCATGCTGCGGCTCATGCTTCTTATGCATATACGGACGTCGCGGCCATCTATCCAATCACACCGTCGTCTGTCATGGCTGAAGCCACGGACGAGTGGGCGACACAGGGACGCAAGAACATCTTCGGGCAGACCGTCCAGGTAACTGAGATGCAGTCCGAGGCAGGCGCGGCAGGCACAGTGCATGGCTCATTGGCTGCCGGAGCGTTGACGACTACATACACGGCGTCCCAGGGCTTGCTGCTGATGATCCCGAACCTGTACAAGATCGCAGGGGAAGGCCTTCCGGGCGTATTTAACGTATCCGCCCGCTGCGTAGCGAGCCACGCGCTGAACATCTTCGGCGACCACTCCGACGTATACGCTTGCCGCCAGACAGGCGCGGCGATGCTTTGCGAATCTTCCGTCCAGGAAGTTATGGACCTCACTCCGGTCGCGCATTGCGCGGCGCTGGAAGGCCGTCTTCCTTTCATCAACTTCTTTGACGGATTCCGGACATCCCATGAGATCCAGAAGATCGAAGCATGGGATTATGAGGATCTGAAGGATTTAGTAGATCTCGACGCGATCGACCGCTTCCGCAAGAACGCGCTGAACCCGAACCATCCGCGTCAGGACGGTTCCGCGCAGAACCCGGACATCTTCTTCCAGAGCAGGGAGGCTTGCAACTCCACCTATGACGCTATGCCGGCGATCGTGCAGAAATACATGGATAAAGTAAACGCCAAGATCGGGACGGATTATAAGCTGTTCAACTATTATGGCGCGGCGGACGCTGAGAAAGTGATCGTGGCGATGGGCTCCGTATGCGAGACGATCGACGAGACGATCGATTACCTGATGGCGAAGGGCGAGAAAGTCGGCGTCGTAAAAGTACGCCTGTTCCGTCCGTTCAGCAAAGAGGCTTTCGTGGCTGCTATCCCGGAGACGGCGAAGCTGATCGCCGTATTGGACAGGTCGAAAGAGCCGGGTTCTTTGGGCGAGCCGTTATACCTTGACGTTGTTGCGGCACTGAAAGGCACGAAGTTTGAGTCCGTCCAGGTTACGAGCGGGCGTTACGGCCTTGGCTCCAAGGACACGACGCCGGGCCAGATCATCGCTGTTTACAACAATACCGAGAAGGAACGGTTCACGATCGGCATTTACGACGATGTGACGCATCTTTCCCTGGAAGTGAAGGAAGATCCGGTAACGACGCCGGAAGGCACGATCAACTGCAAGTTCTGGGGCCTTGGCGCGGACGGCACGGTCGGCGCGAACAAGAACTCCATCAAGATCATCGGGGACAACACCGATATGTATGCGCAGGCGTATTTTGACTATGACTCCAAGAAGTCCGGCGGCGTTACGATGTCCCACCTGCGTTTTGGCAAGAAGGCGATCCGCTCCACGTACCTGATCTCCCAGGCGAACTTCGTGGCGTGCCACAATCCGTCTTACGTGCGCAAGTACAACATGGTACAGGAATTAGTCCCGGGCGGCACGTTCCTGCTGAACTGCTCCTGGAGCCCGGAAGAGCTGGAGACGCATCTGCCGGGGCAGGTAAAGAGATATATCGCTGAGAACAACATCAAGTTCTATACGATCGACGGCATCAAGATCGGGAAGGAGATCGGCCTTGGCGGACGTATCAATACCGTTCTTCAGTCCGCATTCTTCAAGCTGGCGGAGATCATCCCGGAAGAGAGGGCGATCGAGCTGATGAAGGCTGCCGCGAAGGCGACCTACGGCAAGAAGGGCGACAAGATCGTGCAGATGAACTACGACGCGATCGACGCAGGCGCGAAGGGCGTTGTGGAGATCAAAGTTCCGGATAGCTGGAAGGATGCGCAGGACGAGAGCTTCGCGAAGGTAGCGACGGGCGACCGTCAGGACCTGGTAGATTTCGTGAACAACATCCAGATCCCGGTCAACGCGCAGCAGGGCAACAAGATCCCGGTATCTGTCGTAAAGGCTTATGAGCATGGCCAGACCCCGTCCGGCGCTGCGGCTTATGAGAAACGCGGCATCGCGGTGGACGTTCCGGTTTGGAATCCGGAGAACTGCATCCAGTGCAACATCTGCTCTTATGTATGCCCGCACGCAGTCATCCGCCCGGTAGCAATGACGGAAGCGGAAGACGGCAGCAAGCCGGAAGGGATGCAGTCCCTGCCGATGACAGGTATGCCGGAGTACAAGTTCAGCATGACGATCTCCGCGCTTGACTGCACCGGATGCGGCTCCTGCGCAAACGTATGTCCGGGCAAGAAGGGCGAGAAGGCGCTCACCATGCAGAACTGCGAGGCGAACGTCGGCGAGCAGCAGTATTTCGAGTACGGCCTCGGCCTGGCGAAGAAGCCGGATGTTGTTGAGAAGTTCAAGGAGACGACCGTAAAAGGCTCCCAGTTCAAGCAGCCGTTGCTTGAGTTCTCCGGCGCTTGCGGCGGATGCGGCGAGACTCCTTACGCAAAATTGATCACGCAGCTGTTCGGCGACAGGATGTACATCGCGAACGCGACGGGATGCTCCTCCATCTGGGGCAACTCTTCACCGTCCACGCCGTACACGGTAAATGAAAAAGGGCATGGCCCGGCTTGGTCCAACTCCCTGTTCGAGGACGCGGCTGAGTTTGGTTACGGTATGCTGCTGGCGCAGAAAGCGATCCGCGCGAAATTAAAGGGCAAGGTAGAGGCTCTCGTGGCGGACGGCAAGAACGCGGACGTCAAGGCGGCGGGCCAGGAATGGCTGGACACATTCACGGTAGGCGCGCTGAACGGCGCGGCGACGGATAAATTGATCGCGGCCTTAGAAGCGTGCGGATGCGACGCGTCCAAGGAGATCCTCGCGGAGAAGGATTACCTGGCGAAGAAGTCCCAGTGGATCTTCGGCGGCGACGGATGGGCCTATGATATCGGCTTCGGCGGCGTTGACCATGTTCTGGC
>CANQTH010000037.1 GCA_947626795.1 uncultured Lachnospiraceae bacterium | reverse complement strand
GGCTCATTTCAAGTTTGCCTTCGGCAAAGAGCCGGATTCCCACTCGGCAAAATTTACACGTTCTTACGGACTTTGCAACAAGTGCAAAGTCCTGGGCTGAACTGTTACGTCACTTACCATTATATTCCATTCCCGGCTGGAAGTTACGGCCTATGGCCCGTCATCTTTCTTATTTTCTTTTCAGCGCCTGGCTGCCCGTTCCCCTATTTTTCCGGCGGGACGAGCCGTTCCTGCCCGCCCATGTACGGGCGGAGCGCCTCCGGCACGCTCACGCTGCCGTCCGCGCGCAGGTTGTTCTCCAAAAACGCGATCAGCATACGGGGCGGCGCGACGACCGTATTGTTCAGCGTATGCGCGAAATATTTGCCGTCTTTCCCATTGACGCGGATCTTTAACCTGCGCGCCTGCGCGTCGCCCAAATTGGAGCAGCTCCCCACCTCAAAATACTTCTGCTGCCTTGGCGACCACGCCTCCACGTCCACGGATTTCACCTTCAGATCCGCCAGGTCGCCGGAACAGCACTCCAGTGTGCGCACCGGGATGTCCAGGGAGCGGAACAGGTCAACCGTATTCTGCCACAGCCTGTCAAACCACATTTTGGATTCTTCCGGCTTGCAGACCACGACCATCTCCTGCTTCTCGAACTGGTGGATGCGATACACGCCGCGCTCCTCGATGCCGTGCGCGCCCTTTTCCTTGCGGAAGCACGGGGAATAGCTCGTCAGCGTCTGCGGGAGCTGATCCTCGCTTAAGATCGTGTCGATGAACTTCCCGATCATGGAATGCTCGCTCGTCCCGATCAGGTACAAGTCCTCCCCCTCGATCTTGTACATCATGGAATCCATCTCCGCAAAACTCATGACGCCCGTCACGACGTTGCTGCGGATCATGAACGGCGGCACGCAGTATGTGAAGCCTCGCCCGATCATGAAATCCCTCGCATAGGAGATCACCGCGGAATGCAGCCGCGCGATATCCCCCATCAGGTAATAGAAACCGTTCCCCGCGACTTTCCGCGCGCTGTCTAAGTCAAGCCCATGGAAGCTTTCCATGATCTGCGCGTGGTACGGGATCTCAAAATCCGGCGTCACCGGGTCGCCGTACCGCTGCACTTCCACATTCTCGCTGTCGTCCTTCCCGATCGGCACGGACGGGTCTATGATATTGGGGATCGCCATCATGATCTCCCGCACCTTTTCCTGAAGCTCCGCTTCCATCCCTTCCAGCTCGGCTAAGCGCTCGGCTCCCGCGTTGACCTGCGCCTTGATCTCCTCAGCCTCTTCCTTCTTGCCCTGCCCCATCAAAGCCCCGATCTGCTTCGAGAGCTTCTTGCGGCTCGCCCGGAGCGCGTCCGCCTCCTGCTGCGCCTTGCGCGCCTTTGCGTCCAGCTCGATCACCTCGTCCACCAGCGGCAGCTTGCTGTCCTGGAATTTATTGCGGATGTTCTGCTTTACGGCTTCCGGGTTCTCCCTTAAAAATTTCAAATCAATCATGCTCTTCCTCCTATTATCTATCCGCTGGCAGCGCAGGGCCTTGCCCGGCCGCCGCGGGACCTGTCCTTCTTTTCCCGCTCCCATTCCAGACCGCCTTCGGCGGGAGCGGATCTCCGTATCCTCGCGGACTTTGCGGCAAATGCAAAGTCCCGGGCCGAACCGCTGCCTTTATTCGTGCCGCAGCGCGTCGATCGGATTTAAGTTCGCCGCCTTGTAAGACGGGAGAAGCCCAAACACGATCCCGATCGCCATCGAAAATACGACCGCCAGCGCCGCCGCCGGAATGCTGATAGACACCAGCGTGCCTGTCACTTTCGAGATTGTCTCCGCTAAGACGACGCCGACGATGACGCCTATGATCCCGCCAAGGCTGGTCAGGACGGCGGCCTCCGTCAGAAACTGCCCCAGGATCTTGCCCTTGCGCGCGCCGATCGCCTTTTTTAAGCCGATCTCCTGCGTGCGCTCCGTGACGGACACCAGCATGATGTTCATCACGCCGATGCCGCCGACCAACAGGGAGATCCCCGCGATCCAGATCAGCATCGTGTTCGTGGACTGGCTTAAATTCTGGATGTCCTCCGCCTGCTTGAGCAGGTCGTCCGCCTTGTATTTCATCGTCTCGTCCGTCACATTAAGCTCAAGGTTCAGGATATTGGCCGCTTCCCGCCCGGCCGTCGTCATATTGTCCACGCTGTCGAGCTTCAGCACCAAAGACTGCGGCTCGTCGTAACTGTACAAGATCGGCCATACGGCGTCCGGCACGTAGACCGTCCCGCTGGTATCCCCCATGTAGGTGTAGTATTCCTCAATGTCATTGATCACAGGCTCAAATTTCTTGGATTTCTCGATCAGCCCGACCACGATGAACGGCTCCTGCTGGATCTCCACCGTCTTTCCGATGGGGTCTTCCCCCTCGAAGAGCGTCTCCGCGGAAGAGGTGTCCATGATCGCCACCTTCCGGTATTTCTCGTAATCCGACGCAAGAAAGCCGCGCCCTTTGCGGATGATGTAATTGCCCACGTCCAAGTAATTTTTGTCGATCCCGTAGACCCGCCCGCCGGACAGCCCGGTGTTTTGGTAATACACGGCGTTGTAAGTCTCCCGGGACGTGTACAGCGACGCCCCTTCCACATGCTCCAGCCCGAGCATCTGCCGCCGCGTCTCTTCCGAGATGACCGGGACGCCGTCCGGAATCCCCATGTAGCCGATCTCGTACGTATTGTCCCCCTGGTAAAGCCGTATGTTCACAGTATTATCCCCCGAGCCGATCAGGTTTTCCTTGATCTGCTCGTTCGTCCCCTTGATCGTGGAGACGATCGCGATGATCGCCGCGATCCCTATGATGATGCCGAGCATCGTAAGGAACGAGCGCATCTTATGCGACCACAGGCCCTGAAAGGACAATCTGATATTCTCTAGCATCTGTCTTTCTCCTTCCTCATTCTCCCGCGGCGGGCCGTAACAGTTCAGCCTTCGGCCTCACAGTTACGGAATCCGGCTCATTTCAAGTTTGCCTTCAGCAAAGAGCCGGATTCCCACTCGGCAAAATTCACACGTTTCTACGGACTTTGCAGCAGGTGCAAAGTCCTGGACTGAACTGTTACGGCGGGTCAGTCCTCCTTTTTGACCCTTACGCCCTCTTTTCCCGTCTTCCCGTACGGGAACGCGATCTTGTCCTTCTCGGACAGTCCGCTTAAGATCTCGACCGCCGAACCCCAGAGCGTCTTGCCTGTCTTGACATACTGCTTCACGAGGCGGCCCTCCTTGCCTTCTTTCAGCACGTACTTCCGCCCGTCCTCTTCCCTTACGTACGCTTTGTCGATGAAAAGGCCGCCCGTCTGCTTGTCGCCGCCCGCGATCGTCAGATCCAGGTATTCCCCGTTGCGCAGCCCCTCCGTATCCTCGATGTAGGCCGTATAGGAATAATAGGACACGTTCGGGTTCCCTTCGCCCCAGACGTCGCTGTTCTCCTCCGGGTACGGGGAAATCTCCGTGATCGTCGCCTCAAAGCTCTTGCCGCTCTCCCAGGAATTGGCGTATACCTTCTGCCCGACCCCGATCTCCCCGAGCTGCAGCTCGCTTAACGCGCCGCTGACATAGAGGCCTTCCGACCCGGCCACCGTAATAAAAGGCGACCCGTCGATCGGCGGGTTGTCCACCTCGCCCACGCTCTTCACGACGCCGTTTAAGGTCGCCCGCACGATCCCGTCGCTTGAGACGGCCTTGAGCTGCTCATACTCCAGCGTCGCCTTCCGGTTCGCCAGGTCTAAGTCGCGGACTTCCTCTTCTTTTTCCTTTATCATCAGGGACAGCTCTTCCGCCGTATACCCTTCCGGCTCATCCGGCACAGGTTCCGGCTCAGGCTCGGGTTCCGGCTCAGGCTCGGGTTCCGGTTCCGGCTCTGGCTCAGGTTCCGGCTCGTCCACGATCTGCGACTTTTCCTTTACCGACCACATCGAGTCGTCCGCCATCAGCGGGAAGCCGCTGTCCCCGCTGATCTCCCAGGAGCTGAGCAATTTCCCGGTCAGGGCGTTCCCCTTATGGATCTCCAGGCTGACGTAAGTCGGGTTCTTCTTGTCATCCGACAGGCTGTTGATAAATTCCCCCAGCACATAGCAATCCGGCATGCACAGATACACATAAGGCTTCTCTTCCGTCCCTTTCCCCTTATTCGGCTTCGCGCCCTTTTTTATATAATTGTACGCGCCCCCGGTCTTCTCCGGCCCCGGATCCGGTTCCGGCTCTGGCTCAGGCTCGGGTTCTGGTTCCGGCTCTGGCTCAGGTTCCGGCTCCGGCAGGATCGGGACTGCCGGGATCGGCGTCATTTTTTTCAGCTTCTCCAACTGCCGTCTCGCGGCCTCCAGCTTGTTCGCCGCCACGGAGACGTCCAGCTCCTTCATCTCAAGCTCTAAGTCCGACATCGTCATGTCGTAGGCGATCAGCGGGTCGCCTTCCGAGACTTCCTGCCCTTCCTCGACAAAGACCTCCGTCACTTTCTTGTCCGATAGCAGGTCAACCTCCTGGTAATCGTCATTCGTCACGATCCCGGAGCTGCTCGTCTCCATCTCCGCGCCGCCCCAGTTCAAGTCCGATACCCGCTCCACCTCCGCCAGGATGCTCTTGTCCTGATGGTCCTGATAAGCCCGGATCCCCCCGTAGACCGCCGCGCCTGCGACGCCAAGGGAGATCAGCGCGGCCAATACTGCTTTCTTACTCATTGCCATCCCCCCTGCCGCTTTCCTCGGTGATCATCCCGTCTATGATATGCACGATCCGCTTCGCGTTGGAAGCGATGTTCCTGTCGTGGGTGATCATGACGACCGTCACACCTTCGTCGTTCAGCTTCTGGAACAGCTCCATGATCTGCTCCCCTGATTTGGAATCCAGCGCCCCGGTCGGCTCGTCCGCCAAAAGAATCTTCGGATTGTTCACCATCGCCCGCGCGATCGCCACGCGCTGCTTCTGCCCGCCGGACAACTGAGTGGGGCGGAACGTCACGCGGTCTCCCAGCCCGACGCGCTCCAGCGCCTGGACGGCCCGCTGCCGCCGCTCCTTTTTCTTCACCCCTGCATAGCTTAGCGGCAGCGCGACATTATCGGCCGCCGTCTGCCGGGCGAGAAGCTGGAAATTCTGGAACACGAAGCCGATGCTGCGCAGCCTTAGATCCGACATTTCCCGATCCTTATATTTTAAGACGTCTTCCCCGGCCAGGAAATAAGACCCGGACGTCGGGCGGTCCAGACACCCTATGATATTCATGAGCGTCGTCTTCCCGGAGCCGGAAGGCCCCATGACCGCCACGTACTCGCCCTCCTCCACCTGGAGGGAGATGTCCTTCAACACCGGAACCACCAGCTTATCCTGCTGATAATCCTTATAAATATTCCGCAAATCTAATATCATCGCTGTCCCTCCGGTCATTCTCCGATCGCGCTGTCTATGTCCCGCGTCATCCCGCCTTCTAAGATCATGCTGCCGCCGCTCTCGTCCGTCATGTCGCTGTCATCCGTCATGTCGCTGTCGTCCTCCGCGCTGCTCTCATCATCCCAGTTCTCGTCCTCCACGCTGCTCTCGCCGTCCCAGCTCTCATCCGTCATGCCGCTGTCATCTATCATGCCTTCGTCCTCTATGGCGCCGTCGTCTATTCCTTCTTCGCCTTCTCCGCCTTCTCCGCCTTCTTCGCCGCCCTGGTCATATAAAGGCGCGCTGTAATCCACTTCCGACACGTCCTTTACCGTCGCCACGCCCTCGTACAGCCCTTCCATCGGGAACGCGATATAATCGTCTTCCGTCAGCCCGGACAAGATCTCATATTCCCCAAGCTCCTCGTCGTATTCCCCAAGCTCCACCTCGCGTTTCTCCAGCCTGTCGTTCTCGTCGGCCGCCCAGACATAAGCTTTCCCGGCCGCTTCCGTCCCGGCCCCTTCGGTCTCGCCGTCCAGGCCAAGCCCTTCTTCCAGCTCTTCCGCCGCCAGGCCGTCCGCGCCTTCGCCCGGATCCCCATCGCCCGTCAAACGCCCGTCCTCGATCATGTCTCCCGCAGCGGCGTCCGCCTGGCCTTCCGCCGTCTCCAGTCCCGCCAGCAATTGCTCCCTCTCAGCCGCCAGGGCCTCGTCTTCCGCGCTGCTCTCATCGTCCAGGCTCTCATCTTCCGCGCTGCTCTCATCGTCCCAGCTTTCGTCCTCCGCGCTGCTCTCATCGTCCCAGCTCTCATCGCCCGCGCTGCTTTCATCGTCCCAGCTTTCGTCGCCCGCGCTGCTTTCATCGTCCCAGCTCTCGTCTTCCGCGCTGCTCTCATCGTCCCAGCTCTCGTCGCCCGCGCCGCTCTCGTCGCCCAGGCTCCCGTCGTCCAGGTTCTCGTCAGCCGCGCCTTCGCCTTCCGCGTCGGTTTCCTCATCGTCCCATACGAGATAGCCCTCCGACAGCCAGATCCCATCCCGCTCCTCTTCCTGTCCCATGTCCATCTCGATAAACAGATGCTGCCCCATCATCAGGCCTTCCGTGGAATCCAGGTTGATATAAAACGGATATTTCGTCGCCCGTTCCCCCATTTCCGAATCGGCATACATCTCGCTATTGTCGTCGCTTTCCGTACTCTGCGTGTCGATCTTGACGATCGTCCCGGTCCAGGTCTGTTCCTCGTCTACCCGGGAACGCAGAATGACCGGCTGGTCCTCATAGATCATCTGGACGTTCGTCTCGCTGACCGTCCCTTTGACGCGGTAATCCCCGACCGCGATGACCGTTATATAGGCCGCCGCGTTCCCCATGTCGTCCGTGCCGGACTCATTGATGGACTTCACGACGCCCGCGATCTTGCTCGTCACGACGGCGTTGTCAATATCTTCCTGCTTCTTCTCCATCTCGCTCTTCTTGCTCTCGATATTGTACTCCGTCTGCTTGATCTCGTTCTCTTTCTCCTGTATCCCCGCCGTATATTCAAATTTCTCGTCGGCGGACGCGGCGTCCCGCTCTTTCTCCAACTGCGTGATCTGGGACTGGCAGCTCGTGATCTCGTTCTCCATCTCTTCTAAATCCAGCTTCGCCTGCTCCAGCTCCGCCTTCGTCTCTTCCATGTCATATTCAAACAGGGGGTCGCCTTCTGCCACCTCGTCCCCCTCTTCGACGAAGACTTCCTTCACTTCCCTGTCCTGATCCTTGTTGGCGTCCCAGGTCTCCTGCGCTTCCACCACGCCGGAATATCGGTTCTGGCTTCCCAGGTTCGCGGAATTTAAAGAAGCGACGGATTCCACATAGACTTTGTCCGCGCTGTTCCCTATGTTCCAATCCCCGTTTTGGTAATACCATGCGCCTCCCGCCGCGGCCGCCGCCACGACAACCGCCGCGATGAAGATTCCCACTTTCTTCTTGCTCATCATTCTCCTCCTGCTGACATCCCCGGTCCAGGCCAGGGCTTCCCCCGCCTTCCCAAATTCTCGTTCCTAAGCCATCTTATCACAAAGCCCCGATGAATCCTAATGGAAATTCTTAATTTTTCCTTAAAATTTTTCGCCTGATAAGGCAGAAACAGGCTGCCGCTTGGCGCGTCCCATGCGGCAGCCCTTCTCCTTAAAGCGGATAACGATCCGTCAGTTCCTTCACCATGGCGCGTACCTCGTCGGAAGCCGCTTCCCCTTCCTTTAGCATCTTCGCGATGCACTCCGCCACCTTGTCCATGTCGTCCTCATCAAATCCCCTGGACGTGGCCGCAGGCGTCCCGAGCCTTATGCCGCTCGTCACGAACGGGGACTTCGGGTCGTTCGGGATGGTATTTTTATTGCAGGTGATGTTCACGGAATCCAGCAGCTTCTCCACCGCCTTCCCCGTCAAATCAAACGGCGTTAAGTCCACCAGCATCAGGTGGTTGTCCGTCCCGCCGGACACGATCTTCACGCCCCTGCCCATCAGGCCCTTCGCCAGCGCCTGGGCGTTTTTCGCCACGTTTTTCTGATATTCCTTAAAGCTGTCGTCCAAAGCCTCCTTCAAGCAGACGGCCTTCGCGGCGATCACGTGCATCAGCGGCCCGCCCTGGATGCCCGGGAAAACGGCCTTGTTGAAGTTAAACTTGTCCGCCATCTCCTGGCTCGCCAGGATCATGCCGCCCCTCGGCCCGCGCAGCGTCTTGTGCGTCGTCGTCGTCACAACGTGCGCGTACGGGATCGGGCTTGGATGAAGCCCCGCGGCGACAAGCCCGGCGATATGCGCCATGTCCACCATCAGATAAGCGCCCGCCTCGTCCGCGATCTCGCGGAACCGTTTAAAGTCGATCGTCCGCGCATACGCGCTCGCCCCCGCGATGATCATCTTCGGCCTGCACTCCAGCGCGATCTCCCTTACCTTGTCATAATCAATGAAGCCCTCGTCATTGACGCCGTACGGCACAATGTGGAAATAAGAGCCGGAGAAGTTCACCGGGCTGCCGTGCGTCAGATGCCCGCCGTGGTCCAAATTCATGCCCATCACCGTGTCGCCCGGCTTTAACATGGCGAACTGCACCGCCATATTTGCCTGCGCGCCGGAATGCGGCTGCACGTTCGCATATTCGCACCCGAACAGCTCCTTCGCGCGCTCGATCGCCAAGTTCTCCACGACGTCCACGCACTCGCAGCCGCCGTAATACCGCTTCCCGGGATACCCTTCCGCATATTTATTTGTCATAGGGCTTCCCATCGCCGCCATGACGGCCTTGCTCACCCAGTTCTCCGACGCGATCAGCTCGATGTGGCTGTTCTGGCGCGCCACTTCCGCCTCGATCGCTTCCGCCACCTGGGGGTCTGTCTGTTTCACTTCCTCGAATGAATACATCTTCTTTTTCCTTTCTTGTCGCCTATGTAATAGGATATTCTGACGGTGCGCGGCAATCGGGTCTTTCCGTGCCATGCGCCATCCTTTATGATATTCTTTTGCTTTTTGAATGTCAAGGATTCTTTGCCGGATTCCCACTCGGCTAATTTACACGTTCTTACGGACTTTGCAGCAAGTGCAAAGTCCTGGGCTGAACTGTTGCCCCGGATCCTACTCCTCCCCGAGCTTTAACGAGATCAGGACCCCGGCTGCCGCGGCCAGCGCGCCCGTCCCCGCCGTCAGGGCGCCGATCCCTTCAAAGCTGCTCCGGTTCATCAGCAGGATGGCGACCGGGGAGGCCGCGATCAGCCCGATGATCGCCCAATACGCATGCTCCGGGAACTTCTGGAACAGGAACTCGATGGCCTTTGCGATCGCGATGATGCCGACGACCACGCCGATCCCAAACGGCACGAGCACAGCGTAGCCTTCCGCCATCCCGGAAAGATCAAGCCTGATCATGTTGTCGATAAAGCGGTTGACCTCTTCCAATATGGGATTGTAATACCCCATCAGCATCAGGACCATCGAGCCGCTCACGCCCGGGATCACCATCGTGGCGGAGGCTATGACCCCGATCCCGCACAGCTTGCACACGTTCGCCAGGCTAAAGCCCAAGTCCACGTCCGCCCCTTCCCCGCCGCTAATGGCCGCGAGCCAGACGACCGCCGCGAAAAAGATAAGGAAGGGCAGCAGATATCCCGCCTTGACCCCCTTGCCTCTCACCTTTTTCACGACAGCCGGAAGCCCCCCTAAGATCAGCCCGATAAACAACAGGTTCGTCTGGAATGGGATCCGGTCGAACATCGCCTCGATGACGCGCGCCAGCGCGACGATGCCGAGCGCGGCCCCGGCCAGGACCGGGACTAAGAGCCTCATGCTCTCCTTAAACTCCGAAACGATATGCGTGGCCGCATGGATGATCTTGTCATAGATCCCCATGGAAACCGCCATCGTCCCGCCGCTCACGCCCGGGATGATGTTCGCCACCCCGATCACCATGCCTTTTAAAATCATCTTGATCATAGCTTCTCTCCTATATATTGTTCCAAAAACCGGATCAGCCGATCCATCTCCCCGTCCGTCCCGACGGTGATCCGAAGATACGAGTCGATCCTTGGCTTGTCAAAGTAGCGCACGTAGATATCCGCTTCTTTGAGCGCCTCGAACAAATCCCGCGCCGGGCAGCCCGGATGCGTCGCGAAAATAAAATTGCTCCTGGAATCCGTAAATGCGAACCCCAGCCTGCGCAATTCCCCTTTCACGCGCTCCCTCGTGCGGATCACCTTCTGCAGCGTCTCCTGAAAATACGCGTCGTCTTCTAACGCCGCCGTCCCCGCCGCCAGCGCGGCCGCGCTCATCGTGTACGAATTAAAGGAATACTTGGCGTCGTTTAAGTACTTGATCAGCTTTTGGCTCCCAAACGCGTACCCGATCCTCATGCCCGCCAGGCTCCTGGACTTCGAGAACGTCCGGACGACCAGGAGGTTCCCGTATTTGGGAAGCAGGGGCAGGACGGAGCGCGCCCCAAAATCAACATATGCTTCGTCGATGATGACTATGACGTCCGGGTTCCCCGCGATGATCCGCTCCAATTCCTCCAGCCCGAGCGCGATCCCGGTCGGCGCGTTCGGGTTCGGGATCACGATCCCGCCGCAGCTCTTCCGGTAATCCTCCGCGCGGATCCGAAAGTCCGCATCCAGCGGCTGGCATTCGTAAGGAATCCGGTACAGATCCGCCCAGACGTCATAGAACGAATACGTGATGTCCGGGAAAAGAATGGGCTTCCCGCCCTGGAAAAACGTAAGGAAGCTCATCGCCAGCACGTCGTCCGACCCAACCCCCACGAACACCTGATCCTCTCCCACGCCGTAATGCTCCGCCAACGCCCGCACTAACGCGCCCGCCGACGGGTCCGGGTACCTGCGCAGGCTGTCCGCGCCGATCGCCCGCAGCGCCTCCGCCACGCCCGGGGCGGGCGGGTACGGGTTCTCATTCGTGTTCAGCTTGACCATGCCCGGGCGGTTCGGCTGCTCCCCCGGCGTATAGGGGACCACTTTTCGCACATTCTTTTCCCACGCTTCCATGGCCGTCCCTCCCGGCGTCACCGCAGCGTCTCCCGCGCCAGGTCCTCGAACGCGGGCAGGGAACGCTCGATCATCTCATGCGAGACGCAGTACGCGAGGCGCACATAGCCGGGGCAGGCGAACGAAGTCCCGCCCACGACCAGGATATGGCGTTTTTTCGCGGCCTCCACGAACTCCTTTTCCTCCGGGAGCGGAGACTTGATAAACAAGTAGAACGCGCCCTGGGGCTTAACGCAGGAAAAGCCAAACTTCGTCAGGCTCTCGTAGATCAGCTTCCGGTTCCTGTCGTAATACGCCACGTCCGTCCGCGCGCCGATCGCCTTCGCCACGGCCTTCTGCATCAGGGACGGCGCGTTTACGAAGCCCAGCATACGGTTCGCCACGGAAAGCGCGCCGACGGCCTCCTCACACCCTGCCATCGTCGGGCTGGCCGCGATATAGCCGATGCGCTCGCCCGGGATGGAAAGCGACTTGCTGAACGAATACGTCACAAAAGTGTTGTCGTAATATTTTGTCAGGAAGGGGACTTTGTTCCCGTCATAGGCAAGCTCCCGGTACGGCTCGTCCGATACCATGTAGATCTCATGTCCGTAAGCCTTCTGCCCCTTTTCTAAGATCGCGGCGATCGCCCGGATCGTCTCTTCGGAATAAATGACGCCCGTCGGGTTGACCGGGTTGTTGATGATGACCGCCTTCGTCTTTTCCGAAAGCTTCGCCTCTAAGTCCGCCAAATCCGGCTGGAACGTCTCAAGATCGGGCCTCACTTCCTTCAAGACCCCCTGGTGGTTGCTGACGTACCCGCGGTATTCCCCGAAATAAGGCGCGAGCGCGAGTACCTCGTCGCCCGGGTCCAAAAGCGTCTTGAATACGACGTTCAAGGCTCCCGCCGCGCCCACCGTCATCACGATGTGGCTCTCGTCAAACGACGTCCCGAACCGCTGGTTCAGATCCTGCGCGACGGCGCGCCGCGTCTCCGGGAAACCCGCGTTGTCCATGTACCCGTGCAGCTCCAAGGAGCTTTCCGTCTGCACCGCCTCTATGATCGCCCGGTTGTATTCCGCCGGAACCGGGGTCATCGGGTTGCCCAGGCTGAAATCATAGACGTTCTCAGCCCCGACCCTTTTTGCCATTTCCTTGCCTTCGATAAACATGGCGCGGATCGCGGAACTCCCCTTCACTTCTTTCTGCATCTGTTTTGAAATCATGTCCTTCTTCTCCTCCTGTGCCTGATGGCCTCTTGCTGATCGGGAAGAAACGCCGGCCTCTCCGGCGTCCCCTTAAAATTCCTGTATCGCGTCCAAAGCCGGGAGCGGCTTCCCGTCATAATCAAACAGCGCCTGGTTCGCCCACCTGTTCCCGCAAGGGCCCGGGTCGCCCAGATACTTCAAGGACGCCTTCGTCGCCCAGCCGCTCCCCGGAACCGGAAGCCAGCCCGGCTCCCAATAGAAAAATCCCCGGCCCAGGCCGTCCGGCACGCGCGCGACCTCCTGCATGAGCGCCCGCATAAAATCCGCCTGCCCCTTCTTCGTCATCGGGTATTCCAGCTTCTTTGCGAGCGCGGGCTTCGCCGCCATCCCCTTGCGCTCCGCCGGATCCAATTTCTCATAGGAGGCATAATCCTCCGACGTGAAGCCAGCCGACACCTCGGCCAGGACGATCTCCTTGCCGTAATGCGCCGCAAGCTCCCTCATGCTCCGCGCAAGCCCGGAAAGCGGGCCGTTTAGCGGGCAGTACGACATCCCGATGATCTCGAAATCCTCGCCGTCATTCGCAAAATAATCATCGAACCACTCCCGGTACGCCCGGGCGTCCGGCCTGCCGCCCAAATGGAGCATGACCGGGATCCCCTTGTCCATCGTGCGCACGGCGTGGATGCCCGCGTTGACAAACGCCGCGATGTTCTCAAAATTCGGCGTCTTCCCGTCCGGCCACAGCAGCCCGTTCACCAGTTCATTCCCAACCTGCACTATTTCCGGGAGTACGTCCTCTTCCTGGAACTTCCGGAGAATGGCGAGCGTATGGTCGTAAACGGCGTACTCCAGCCGCCGCCCCGTGAAATCCGCCCACGCCTTGGGCTTGACCTGCCTGTCCGGATCCGCCCAGAAATCACTGTAATGCAGATCCAATAAGACGCCCATCCCCCGCGCGTGCGCCCGCTTCGCCAGCGCGAGCGTCGTCTCCAAGTCGTTATTTCCCGCCCCGTAAGGCCCGTCCTGCCTCGAATGCGGGTTGTTCCATAACCTTAGCCTGACCGCGTTCGCCCCGTACTCTTGCAGCACGGACAGAAGATCGCGCTCCTCGCCGTCCTTGTCGTAAAATTTTCCGCCCAGCCGCTCGACTTCCAGCAGCGTGGAAACGTCCATCCCCTTGATGAATTTTTTCTTTTGAGAAGTATTTTCCATTGCCTCACCCTCCAATCTCTCCTATCTCAACTTTCGTAACGATCCAGCGCTTCCGATGCAAAAATGCATGAAAACCGCACCGCGTCAGACGATCCCGCAGAAGGAAAACTTAAATTCCATCGGCCCGGACGCGTCGAGCAGGTATTCCGGATGCACGCGCGCCATCCAACTGTCGTCTCCGCCCACGCCCATCTGCCTGCCTACGCGCACTACCGTGTCATACGCCTGCGGCAGCTCGTAAGGATGCGACGCGTTCTCGATCTCATGCGGCGTATGCGGCAGCGCGGAAAAATCCATGTTTTCCCCGGAAAACAAGATCCCCCTGCCCCTGCCGTCCGTCACCTTCGCCCAGCGCACGTCCGTCTTGTTGCCGCATTCCTGCGGAACGAGGTATTTCGCCATATTGTCCCGGACCTTATTCTGGAAAACGCCCAGCTTCGCCCCGTGCCTGCGGTCCGCATACGTCTCCATCGGGCCGTTCCCGTACCACCGCACATTTTCAAGATCCGCGTCAAGCCGGAACATCACGCCGAACTCCGGCATCTCCCCAAGCCCCTCTACCGGGTCGTAAGACAGCGCCGCCTCCACCGTCCCGTCCGCGAATACCTCATAGGACAGGCGGCACTGGCTGGCCGGGCTTGTCGGCATCCGATACCCGTACGTAACGGCCACGCTATGCTCCCGCTCCTCCAAGACGGGATTCTGCTCCTTTTCCATGTCCACCTCGCAGTACAGGCTCGCGATCTTCCACTGGGCATAGCGGAACGGCATGGCGTTCCCGCGGTCGTTGTCCACCGGGGCGCGCCAGAAATTGGGCGCCGGGGGCGCCGTAAGCAGCTCCCGCCCGCCGCAGCGGTAAGACGTCAGCCCCTTCTGGAGGCTGAACTGCGCGGAGAAATGACGCCCCAGGACGCCGATGTTGTTCCTGCCCCTGACGACGGACAGGCGGCCGGGCGGGATCTCCTTTTTCTCCAGCTTCCCGAACACGCCCTGCCCAAACGCCACCTCATGCCCGGCCCGCGCCCAGGGCGCGTCCTCTTTCAGCCGGAACGATACCGTGACGACGTACTCCCCGCCCGCTTCCGGCGCCGCAAAAGGCAGCGGGAACTCTTTTTCCTCCAGCGGAGCCACGTCAAGCTCCATCTCTTCCTGCCGCAGCAGCCTCCCTTCCTGCTCCAGGAGGGCGACGCAGCGGTATTGGGACGTATTGGTGAAGAGATTCTTATTTTTCACGGCCACCTTGTCCCGGAACACCTCCGCCGTGATGTTCTGGTAATTGAACTTGACTTCCTGCATCTTCGGGGACGCGTCGCGCTCCCCGCCGTAGACGATCCCGTTCCCGCTGAACGCATAGTCGCTCGGCCGATCGCCGAAATCCCCGCCGTAAGCCTGGAACGGCTTGCCGTAACGGTCTTTCTTCTCGATCGACTGGTCGATGTAATCCCAGATGAACCCGCCCTGGTAAAGCGGCTCCGTGTCCGAAAGGTCCGTATATTTGTGCATCGCCCCGCAGGAATTGCCCATCGCGTGGGCGTATTCGCAGCATAGGAACGGTTTGTCCCGATGCTCGGCCAAAAACGCCCGGATATCCGCCACGGAGGGGTACATCTGGCTCTCCATGTCGCTCGTGCCGTTGTAGCGGCGGTCATGGAACACGCCCTCGTAATGCACCAGCCGCGTATCGTCCAGCTCGCGGAACAGCCGGGCCATCCGGTCGATCACGCTCCCGCCGAACGACTCATTGCCGCAGCTCCAGATCAGCACGGACGGATGGTTCTTATCCCGCTGGTAGCAGGAATTGACGCGGTCGAGCAGCATCGGCTGCCAGGCCGTATCGTCCCCCGGCAGGGCGGTCTCTGGCGTCTCCACGTTCCGAAGGCCGTCCCACCATGTCCCATGGGTTTCCATGTTATTTTCCGCGACCAGGTACAGCCCGTACTCGTCGCACAGCTCGTAAAGGCGGGAGCTGTTGGGATAATGGCTGGTGCGGATCGCGTTGATGTTGTTGCGCTTCATCGTCAGGATATCCTGCAACATCTCCTCCTCGGACACCACGCGCCCGGTCCTGGAGCTGAACTCATGGCGGTTCACGCCCTTAAAGACGATCCGTTTCCCATTCAGGCGCATGAGGCCGCCCGCCATCTCAAAACGGCGGAAGCCCACCTTCTGGGAGATCACCTCCGCCACTTCCCCGTCCTGCCCCCTCACTTCAAGGATCAGGTCATAAAGGCTCGGCTCTTCCGCGCTCCAAAGCGCGGGCCGCTCCACCGGGATGGACACGGACGCCTCTTTTAAAAGCTCCGCGCGCCCGCGCGCCGCTTCCCGCCCATCCGCGGACCGCAGCGTAAGCGAGACTGTCCCGGCCCCGCTCCCTTTTAATCCGATCGCCAGCTCCGCGTCCCGGAACGCGTCGTCCAAAAGCGTCCGGATCTTGATATCCCAGATATGCGCCTTCGGCACGGTATAAAGATACACGCTCCGGAAGATGCCGGAAAACCGGAAAAAATCCTGATCTTCGCACCAGCTCCCGGACGTCCACTGGAACACCTGGACGGCCAATTTATTCTCCCCTTCCACAAGGTAGGGGGTCAGTTCAAATTCAGACGGGGTAAAGCTGTCCTCCCCGTAACCCACATACGCCCCGTTCAGCCACAGCGCCATGCCGCTCTCCACGCCCTGGAACGAGACGTAAAGCGGCTTCCCCCGCATCCGCTCCGGAACGGTAAAATACTTCACATAGCTTGCCGTCGGGTTAAACCGCTCCGGGATCTCCCCCGGCGCGATCTGTTCCCAGCCGTCCCACGGATACTGCGTATTGACATACTGCGGGCTGCCATATCCCTCCATCTGGATATGGGCCGGGACTTTGATGTCCTCCCAGGACTCGCAATCAAAATCCGCCGCCTCAAACCCCTTCGGGGCGGACGCAAGATTCCTCGCGTAAGAAAATTTCCACAGCCCGTCCAACGGCTCGCGAAAGCTCGACTTTCCCGCCTCCAATTCCTCCATGGACGCATACCAGGCATGGTCGGAATGCGCCCCGACGCGGTTCTCTCCAAACACAAGGGGATCCTTCACTTTCCCATATTCAAACTGCGGCATACATTTCCTCCCTTTTCCACGTTTTCCACCGCCCTCTTCCAGCCGCCGGACGGCCGAACCCCATCCGGCCAACGCTCCGCGGGAAACGATAAGGAAACCGCAAGGCTAAAGCTGTTCCCGCGAGGGCGCCTCGCGCCAGCGGCGCATCTGGCTCCGGCCGAAACAAGGCGCTGCGCGCAGATTGTCGGCTCTTGCCGCTATCATAACATATCGCCGGGATCCCTTCAATAGATTTTCGCAAGAAGAACGCAACAGTTCAGCCTTCGTCTTCACAGTTACGAAATCCGGCTCATTTAGAATTTGCCTTCGGCAAAGAGCCGGATTCCCACTCGGTAAAATTTACACGTTCTTACGGATTTTGCAGCAAGTGCAAAGTCCTGGGCTGCCTTGTTACGGTCCCGCAACAGAGCAGCCGCGCTGTCACAATTCCCCCAGCTTCCGCTCCGCCTCCTCAAGGATGGCGTAATTCGTGACTTTGGCGCGCGCCGCGTCGGAAAGCTGGTTGTACTGCTCGCGGACGCCCCGTATCGTCCCTTCCATGTCCGGCGTGACCTCCGCCCCGGCAAGCGCGTTGATCGCGTCGATCACGGGCTGCGCCTCCGCCTGCGCCTGCGCGTCCGCCGCCTCCGCGTCAAGCTGCGCCAGCCTGGCCTCCGCCGCCTCCAGCTCGCCGTAATTCGACACGTAATCCTGCGCCATGCCGCTCAGGCCGTTGTACAAGTTCCGCGCGTTCTCGATCAGGGGCCTGCTCTCCGGCGTAACCTCCCCGATCGCGCTTATGGCCGCGATCACCGGGGACGCCTCCTCTTCCGCCTGCTCCTCCGCGATCACCTGGGCGTTCTCCGTCCCGGGGAGCTGGTACACTAAGACGGCGCAGCCCGCCTCGATATTCTCATATAATTGCTGGGCGACGCTGTACGGAAGATTAACGCACCCGTGGGAGCCGTTCCGCTTATAGCAGCTCCCCCCGAACTTCCCGCGCCAGGTCGCGTCGTGGAAGCCCACGCCGCCGTTAAACGGCATCCAGAACGACACCGGGGTCGCGTAATCCTCCCCGCGCAGGATCTTGTCCTTTTCCTTATAATACAGGCCGTACGCCCCGGTCGGGGTACTCATGTCCCTGGCCTCGTTCCCGGAAACGAAATCCGATTCCAGCACCAGGTTCCCGTCCTTGTAATAAAACAAGTGCTGCGCCGTCAGGTTCACTTCCACATACGTGCTGCCGTAGTCGTTGGCCCCGTGGCTGCCCGCCGTCTTGGCATAGCTCGGCTCTTTTTTCACGGACTTGCCCTTCTTGATGGCGTCTTCCAGCTCCTTCGCCTCTTTTCCCACATCGATCTGCCAGCCGTAATCGCCGCCGCTCACCGTCACGTCCTGCCCGTAGGAGGACCGAAGCTCCTTGGGCTTCCCGGCGGTATTGTATTTTTCCGCCAGGGACGCCACATAGCCCTCGATCTTCTGCCCGGAAAGGCTCACTTTCCAGTCCTTGACCGACAGCCATTGGCTGATCACGCTCCCGTCCACGACCTCTTTCTTCTTCCCGAACTGATACGTGACGGTCGCCCCGGCGTACTTATTGAGCTTCTTTACCGTCTTTTTCAATTCCGGGGACTTTGACGTATAGTCCGGCTTCTTGTAACACCCCGCCTCTTCTAAGGAAAAACTCCCGGAAAGGCTGAGGATGGCCTTCCCTAACGCCTTCTGGAACTTCTTTTCCCGGACGGCCGTGCCTTGTTCCTCCGGGACGATCTGATAGCCCGTCTCCTTTGAATATTCGGAAATGCAGGCGTCCTTCGCTTCCCGCATCTTCGACCGATCCATCAGTTCCAGCTTCTCTACCGCTTCCTTTAACGCCTCCTCATCGTAATCGACCACCGTCTCCGCCTCGATCTTGGGGGCCTCGAACAGGGAGCCGATCCAGGCGTACCGATCCTGCCCCGCCAGCGCGTCCGGCAGCGTCCCGTCAAAGACCGGATGCAGGCCGATCTCGTCCCCGCGGATGGTTTCCGCCTCCCCTTCCCTCGGTTCGATCCGGATCTCATACCCGTTCACTTCCCCGGCTATCGCATCTTCCACTTCCTCGATCGTCTTTCCCGACGCGTCAATGCCGTTGACCACCGTCCCAAACAAAAAGTGGCTGCTGAAAAAAGCCGCGACCCCAAGATAGCATACGAGCAACGCAAGCGCAAGCCCGGCCGCGATCCCCAATCCCAGCTTCATGTTCCGTGTCTTTTCCATCGAATTCATCGTTCTGCCTCTCACCATCTCATGTTCTTTTGTTCCCTTATGCCCATATCTTCCATTATAATTCTCTTTTCCATAAAGTCAAGGACGGCGGCCGCGCGCGAAAAAATGCAGGAAACGCAAAATCCCTTGTTTTTCCTGCATTTTCATCTGGATATTACAATTTTTTTATGATTCCTTTACAATAATCTTGCAGGGCTGGCCGCCTTATTTTTTGGTCCGCACCCATTTTGTGCCGGACCAGGCGGATTGTTTTTCTTCTTGAATCCCCCGCGATCCTGCGCTATAATGAGGACATGAACACGAGAAAAATAAACTTTTATTCTTCCTTGGACGAGACGCTCGCCGCTTTTTTCGGGAACCAAGCAGGCATCCAACGATTAGAACGGATATCCGGAGGAGATATCAACAACGCCTACAGCCTGACGCTTGAGAACGGCCTGCGCCTCTTCCTCAAAATAAACGCGATCGAGAACCTTTCCTTTTTCTCCACGGAGGTCGAGGGGCTTTCCGCGATTGCGTCCACAGGCGCGATCCGCACCCCGCGGATCCTTGGCTATGGGACGGACAACGACCGCCCCAAATGCTCTTTCCTGCTGATGGAATTTGTCATGTCGAAAGGACGCCGCGCCGATTACTGGGAGACGTTCGGGCGTCAGCTCGCGGCCATGCACCAGGCTCCTGCCGGGCAGTTCGTCCCCGGCGGCAGCTTCGGGTTCTCCCACGACAATTACATCGGCGCGACAAAGCAGGATAATTCCGCGCACGCGAGCTGGGTCGCATTTTTCCGCGACTGCCGCCTCGCGCCCCAATTTTCCCGCGCGTCCCATCATTTCCCCGCGAAGGACAAAAAGCGGGCCAACTGGCTGCTCGACCATCTCGACCGGTTCCTCGTCGAGCCGGAGCGTCCTTCCCTGCTGCACGGCGACCTGTGGTCGGGGAATTTCGTCACGGGAAGGGACGGAGCCGCATGGCTGATCGACCCGGCGGCTTACGTCGGCCATGCGGAAGCCGACCTCGCCATGACGGAACTGTTCGGCAGGCTCCCCTATCCGTTTTACGGCGCGTACCAGGAGGCCGCGCCCCTGCAGCCGGGCTACCGGGACCGCCGCGACCTGTACAACCTTTACCATCTCTTGAACCATCTGAACTTGTTTGGGGAAGACTACCTCCCGGCCGTTCAGCGCATCCTCCGGAAATACAGCCCGGCTTAACGGGCGGCCGGGGATGCAAGTCCTTCAAACGGCCCGTCACAATTCCAGCAGCGCCATCTCCTGTATGATCTCCTTCTGCCGCTCATAAAACAACAGCTCTTTATTATGGGCAAAGTACTCTTTGCAGCCATATCGGCTAATGAAGCGGACGCTGTAAGGATTGATCGTCAGTTCCGTCACAAGGATCAGGATCTCCTGCCCATCCGGAAATACTTCCTCGCAAAAAGCGAATGCATTAGAAAGGCATTGTCCTGCTTTTTCCGCCTTTTTTTTGAGATTATCCGTCCTTTTCCCAAAATCAGCTTTTATAAGAGCGAAAGCGGCGTTTCCATCCGCCGGGGATTTTTCCCGCAGCATCCGGCTCTGCTCTTCCAACACTGCCATCGTCTTGCGGATCGTAGTCTCATCCTCTGACGAAAGCGCCCGGGACGCCCGCCCGGCCTTCATGCGCTTTTGCAATGCCTCTCTCTTTTTCTCCAGCTCCGCGGCAGCGTCTATTCCTTTTTTGCCGAGACATTGACGCACTTCTTTCAGCACGCCCATCAATTCCATAAGCATGGCCTCTGCGCCAGCCACTTCGCGCATCTGATCCGTCACGCTGTCGATCAGCAATCCCAATAAACTGAGACGTTCGTCAAACTTTGCATCCACGGCACGCTTCTTGATCTTCTCCGGCGCCTTCCCCGACAGGATCTTATCCACCTGGTAATCAGACTGATATTTGCAAAACAAGTCATAATAAGTCGCAAAATCTCTCGCGATCTTGCTGTCCTGCAAATACTGTTCCGTCAGTTTTTTATCCACGCGGATCTCATGCTGCTCGTAGAGCCACAAGATATCTGACAGATCCGCCCAGCCCCGCGCCGTCACGAAGCTTTTGCCATCCACCGTTGTTTCAATTTTATAGAAATTTCCCTTCTTGATGTCCAGATATGTGATGATGGCCGGATGGATCCCCGCTTTATACGCATATTCTTTCCATACGCCATAGTCCGGCTTCACATCAATGTGTTTCAGCCGATCCCATGTGGCAATGTCAAATTCCCTGACCGAATCGTTATATTCCGGGGGATTGCCTGCTGTCACAACGATCCATCCTTCCGGGACACGATGTTTGCCAAACATCTTATACTGCAGGAATTGGAGCATCACTGGCGCAAGCGTCTCGGACACGCAGTTGATCTCATCCAAAAACAGGATCCCCTCTTTGATCCCCGCCTCTTCCATCATGTCATAAACGGTGGCGATGATCTCGCTCATCGTATACTCAGAGACACTGTACTCCGTTCCGCCGTACATTTTGGTCTCAATAAACGGCAGTCCCAACGCGCTCTGCCTGGTATGATGCGTCATAGAGTAACTGATCAGCCCCACCCCAAGTTCTGACGCCACCTGCTCCATGATCGCCGTTTTCCCGATCCCCGGCGGCCCCATAAGGAAGATCGGCCGCTGCCTCTCGGGCGGGATAGCGTACCTGCCAAATTCATCTTTTGTAAAATATGCCGTCATGGCGTTCTTGATCTGTTCTTTTGCTTCTTTGATGTTCAAACCATTCACCTCACCTATTCATCCGATGGGAGACGTTCCGTCCCGAATCTTAAAGACACCGCAAACGCGGCCTGCCTTCCCGCGGCATCTTCTAATCCGAAAGCCCGAAAATCTCCTCTGCCTCATCCATTTGCAGGACCAGCTTGATCGCCCACGGCGGCGTCTCGGGATCCTCATATCCGTCATCAAGAAAGATAAAAGCCGCGTCATATCCCGGCTTCCGTTCAGGGAACGTCCCATATCCGTCCGTAAAATAGACAAGCCCTTTCAAATTCGTGAACTCATGGTTTCGCACCATGTTGTCCACAAGCCGGAACACCGGACGGAAATCCGTTCCGCCAAACCCATGCAGTTTCATATTCCGCAAATACGCATCAAATTCTTCCTGGCTTGTAATCTTGACGTCTTCCTGTATTTCTGCATCGCACTGAATGATATGCAGGTTAATCCTGGAGAAAAAACTTTCCGTGTTCTTTAATATGTTGTATGTTTTCTGCACAAACGCCTGCACAAGCTCTCCCGCCACAGATCCAGACGTATCGATCGCAATGACAAACTCCCGGATGCGCTTCGCCTCCCGATACTCCAACGGCTCAATGAGCGGCATTTTTTTATAATGCCGCAAACCGTAAGTGTAATAAATGTAATCAAACTCATCCGGGCTGATCCGCATAACCTCCCCTCTGACGGCGAATTTTCGCAGGAAAGATCCGTAATCATGACGTTCCCTGTTGACCGCTTTTAAGTTCTGCACCAGATCTCCGGCGCGGTCTCCCTGCGTTTTGGAAAAGGTCTCCAGATCCTGCTGTATGCGTTCCGCTATATTCCGCCATGATTCCGACAGGCCCTGCGGATCAGATCCAGGCCGAACGCCGCCCCCTTCTTCCGCTCCTTTTCCGGCCATGTACCACATGGCATGATCATCCGCCCGGAAATGTTCCCGCAACGCCGCGATCTCATCCTGAGAAATCCCCTCGTTCCGGTAATGGCGATATATTTTTTCCGCCGTGATCATTTTCATTTTCTGTCTCAGGCCATCCAATACTTTCTTTTGCCCCTGTGCGCGCGCCGCCTCAACGGCCGGGATCTCCAGCTCTGTGATCACATTTTCCACCGCGATATCACAAGCGAGATCCCACGCCGCATGATCCACATCCGGATTCACGAACATATGCCGATAGACGCAGTGCAGCACGATATGCAGATGATCACGGACGGGAACTGTTCTTTCCCGCCCGTAACGCTGCAGTACGTAAAAAGGATCGTACCGCAGGTAATGTCCATCCGTCTGCAGCGCAACTCCGTCCGCACGCACATATTCAAAGCGCGCAAGCGCCTCGTCCAGAAAGCGCAGGTTGACCATCAGCATATTTCTCGACAGGATCAGGATATCCCTCGCCAGCTTTTCCGCTTTTTCCCGCTGCTCTCCATCCATAAAATGAGTTTCCTGACTTTTCACCATTGCACTGCCAAACCTCACGAATCATTCCAGTGTAAATTCCGCCATTGGATCAAACTCCGGATAATGCTCCTGCTTGTATTGCAGCAGCATCGCCGCGCAATTCGTGCAGTTGTTCTCCGATGTCAGGCGGATAAATTCCATGATCTGCGCCGCCGTAAAGCCATCCAATATGTCTTTGACCGAAACATCATCCTTCAGCATACGCCCGGTCACGGTCCAGCGGTCCAAAAGAGAAACAATGTGGTTTATCTCTCGGTTGTATTCTTTATAAAAACTGATCTTACCGAGCGTAAAGGTCTCGTCCGGGCCGATTTCATGTCGCCTTGCAGTTTCCGCTGTGCGTATTTGCTCCAGGTCACATCCTGAACAATTGAAATATATGTCATTATGAAAATCTTCATCGTGAAAATAAAATCCATGTTTCTCCTGATTCCGAAAACGGAACACGGACACCTTCTGCCCGCTATAACGATCCGGCTGTATCGTCTTCGGATCAATGACCGGTTCCCATACCTGCTCAAAAGGCTGCTTGAGATCGCGGGACGTGAAGTATTGCTGCCATGCCTTCACGCTCTGCTGATCCATCTCCATGGGATGCGCCATACGGATCTCTTCTTCTGTGATCTCATATCCCGTTCCGTCACTTTTGACCGGCCCATCCTGGCTCAATGTAAAGAAAGCCGTTCCCTGGCTCCATACCAAAAGCTCCGCAACACGGTAGAGCGCCGGATTCTCCAGATACGCCCTCTTCCATTTAACGGCAGATACCGCCTTTCCGATCAAGAAATCCCCAAACAACTGGTCATTTCTGGACTTGACGACTTTCTTCACGTTCTTTTTTAACTCGGAAAGATCCTTGCTGGCCGCGGAATATTTGTCGGGGTCAGCTCCTTTTTTGGGCAGGGATCTGACTTCTTTCCCAGCAGTTTCATCATAAAGCCGGACTTTCAGATCATGCCCGACGAAAGCGCTGACCGTCTTGTCTCCCAGATCATACGATTTCCTGCCATCCTCGTTCAGGCCAAAATCCGCCAGCACGGTATCCCGTAAAGTATCCGCATCCATGCCGCGCAGATTTGCATAGGCTTCCAATTGTCCAACCTTTTCCATATGCAGCATCGCAGAGCGGCTGTCATTGAGCATCAATGCGCCGCGGGCGATCATGATGCCTTCCCTTCCTTTTCTTGCAAATGTATACCATTTTTCCCATTCCTTCATTTTCGAGATGAGTTTGGCAGCCCGGGGTTCGTCCGCATAACGCGCCAGCGCGGGAATAAACGGAGAGTCTGTTTGATCAGATATCCCTCCATAAATCCTCTCCTCGAAAAAATCAAGCAGTTCCTCTCGGTTCAGAGCAGCCGCCACCTGATCCGCCACACTGTCCGCTTTTAATGGTACATACCCATTCTTGTACTCGTCAATATGTATTTTCACCCCTGCTGCCTGCCTTGCGTATGCCACGGACACTAAGGCCAGCGCTTCTTCAGAAACCGTCTGTCCTGATTCGGAATAATGCGGAAGGTCAGCTCCTGATCTTACAAAGCCCGCTATGTAAGAACATACTTTTTTTGTAATATCATCATATATCCAATGTTCCCGCACTGCTTTTTCAATCGGATTTAGCAATTCCTCCTGCTCCATCTCCGGCTGCCCCTCTTTCAATTTTGTCTTCACCACCGGGTCTTTCCGCAGATTTTCTACCGCTTCCGCACATTTCTTTTCTTCCAGCACATTCATCAGGGAACGAAACGTCTCCGCCTCAACGTAGCCCTGATATTCCAACGCAAACTCCGCCGCCTGCTGACCTGCTTTTTTCTTTAATTTGGGAAGTTCCTGTATCAATGCAATGATATTTTTCACAATATCATCAGCAATTTTTTCTGTCACATTTTCTCTTACCCTCTGTTTCCATCCCTTTGCTGTCTGAAACAGGATCAGATGCGGCCGCTCTTTTTCAATATCAGCAGGCAAAAAATTATTTATAAGCGCGGCAGGAATGCTGTCCGTGATTTGCAGATCCTCTGATGGAAAATCCGGTTTATGAGGCTCAAAAATCTCATTTCCCAGTTTGGGATATTTCTTTTCAAACTTCACTTCCTTTAAATTTTTGCAACCTGCAAAGGCCCTCATGCCGATACTCGTCACACTCTTCGGAATCGTCATGCTCGTCAACCCGCTGCAGCCCCAAAAGGCTGCTTCTCCGATGCTCGTCACTCCCTCCGAAATCGTCACACTCGTCAGGCCTCTGCAGTTACAAAAGGCGCTATAGCCGATACTCGTCACGCTTTCCGGAATCTCCACGCTCGTCAAGCCGCTGCAGTTATAAAAGGCCCCATCGCCAATACTCGTCACTCCCGACGGAATCTCCACGCTCTTCAAGCCGCTGCAGCCATTGAAAGCAGAAGTTCCTATCTCCGTCACGCTTCCCGGAATCTCCACGCTCGTCAGGCCTCTGCAGTTACAAAAGGCCCAATCGCCAATACTCGTCACTCCCGACGGAATCTCCACGCTCTTCAAGCCGCTGCAGTAAGAAAAGGCACTATCGCCGATGCTCGTCACTCCTGTCGGAATCTCCACGCTCGTCAGGCCTTTGCAATCCTCAAAGGCTTTCCTTCCAATACTTGTCACACTCTCTGGAATCTCCACGCTCGTCAGACTGCTGCAGCCATTGAAAGCAAAATCTCCTATCTCCGTCACGCTTCCTGGAATTGTCACTGCTCCACTCCTTCCTCCTGGGCAGCAAATTAGATATGTTTTCTCTTTATCATATAACACTCCACCATCAGAGATATACTTGGGGTTATTCTCTTCCACTTCAATCTTTATCAGGCTGCCGCAATCTGAAAATGCAGATTTTCCTATCTCCGTCACGCTTTCCGGAATCTTCACGCTCGTCAGGCTGCTGCAGTAAGAAAAGGCACTCCAGCCGATACTCGTCACTCCCTCTGGAATGAGCACATCCCCACCGGAACCTCTGTACTTCTTCAAAACGCCGTTTTTTATCTCAAAATCACTCATCCTCTTTCTCCTCTCTACTGATTGATCTGTTTTCGTCCCACACAGCCGATCCAGGCTCCGCAGCAGCCGCGCCCGCGTCAGACAGCCCCGTCATCCTTCTTTTCAGGTTCTCTGCAGTCCGACGGTAATATTCCCTATAGCCTGTCCCAATCTCGCCTCTGTCCACTTCGACATCGTAGGCCTCCGCCAGCAGCCGTTCCTCTATCCGGATATCCGGCTTAAACAATATAGTTTTCCGATCTGGGAAATTTCTCTTCTTACAATTTACAAGCCACCACAGATCCAGTTCCGACAATGCCATGCCGCAGCCGACGATATACACGTCCCCCAGCATGAAATAGTCGAGCCAGCTATGGATCTCCAGGTTAAATTCCTTGGCCTGGCTCGCTTTATGCCGCTTAATAAGCTGCGACACATTCTGCTGAAGTTTTGAAAGAAGTTTCCCATAATAATAATGTCCCAGTATCATCGTATCCGGACGCGATGCCTCTCCATGTATGTGCCAGATCGGCAGTCCTCCCTCTTCCGGCAAAAAATACGTCTGCATCTGTTCTCTGCAAAATTTCCCGTTCTCATCGTACGCCAGGTAACGCCATCTGCATTTTCGGCCAGCTCTGCATTGAAAAGCAGGCTCTATCGCCTTCTCCAATTCATAGTATAATTGCTTGTAAGAATCTTATGCCGTTCCCTAACAGCAGTACCTTTGGAATCTGATCATGTTCGATCATCACCGTCTTCCTCATCATCGCTTAGATCTATCCCTCTTTTCTTTTGTCATTTCTGCCATCTTTTCAACATTTTGATAATCCATTCCGCCAAGGTCTAGTTCCTTCCTAACCGCCTGTCCCTGATTAATGATCCACGCCACCTCCATCCCTTCTGGCAACGGCTCAGCCTTCCGGTTTCTCTGTTAGGAAAGCCGTCCATTCCAAATCGCCTTCATCGGGGCATTCCCTCCTGGCTGAATCCTTGCACGGGCTTTGCAACAAGCGCAAAGTCCCGGGCTGAACTGCTGCCTTTTCTGTGCTTTTCATCTTCGTACATCTTAATTATACCAGATACCCCTGGACAGAATCTGTCTATCTGCAAAATTTTTTCAAAAATTTTTAAAAATTTTCAAAAACAGCTCTGCATTTATCCTACTGAGCGAAAAAGGCGCGCAGTCCCCTGCGTGCCTTTCTATAAAGCTGTTCTATTCTACTCCTTCAGGAGCTGCTGCCTGTCACTTTACAAGCATCTCCTCACGCTCTGCAAGCCACTCCTGCAATATATCCATGTCAACCTTGACTGCCCGCGCAATTTTTTCATCCGGCAATCCCATATCTCGAAGTTCATACGCTGTCTCTTTGGCATGCTCCATCCTGCCTACTGAAATTCCTTTATTCAAAACACCCATGCTCAAGTTGCACATACTCTGCACCTCCTCGCTCATTTCCTTGCTCACGCTAATCTGAAACTCATTCTGCAGCGCGTCCAATTTATCCTCATAGCTTAAATTCGTAGAGAACATCTTGCTCAAAGGCGCGCAGTCCCCTGCCTGCCTTTTTATAAAGCTGTTTTATTCTATTCCTTCAAGAGCTGCTGCCTGTCACTTTACAAGCATCTCCTCACGCTCCGCAAACCACCCCTGCAACATATCCAGGTCAACCATGACTGCCCGCGCAATTTTTTCATCCGGCAATCCCATATCCCGAAGCCTATACGCCGTCTCTTTGGCCTTTTTCATTTCACCCACCGAAATGCCTACTGAAATTCCTTTATTTAAAACGCCCATGCTTAAGTTGCACATACCCTGCACCTCCTCGCTTATTTCCTTGCTCACGCTGATCTGAAACTCATTCTGCAGCGCGTCCAGCTTATCCTCATAGCTGAGATTCGTAGAGAACATCTTGCTCAATAGCCGGATCGCATGATCTTCGCTTTCTTCCCCCTTGCGCCCCAGCCGCAGCACCACAACCGCCATCAAGTCGTAGTCCTTTTTCTCCTCCCGGAAATCCCCTCTTATGCGCTCCTCCGTGAAAGAATATCGGTTGATCGTGTCAGAGCGGGCATCCGCCGTATCCTCACACAGCCAGATGCTCACGCATTTCTTGATCTTCCCGTACTCCTGATCCTTAAATATTGTGCCTCGCTGCGCCGAGATCATTCTCGCCGCATAGTATATCCCGCGTTTTGGGATCGGATAGCCCGGCGTGTCCTTATTCTGAATCTCCAAATTCAGTAAGATTTCTATCAGCTC